>CAJORF010000098.1 GCA_905236985.1 uncultured Bacteroidaceae bacterium
TACGAACGTTCTTTGATAGCTGTAAAACCTGAAGATGAGATAGTGAAGACTCTTGAGAAGGTGACTCCGACCCACATGGAGCCAGATGTAGTTCTACGCAATTCATACGTGTTGGATTTCTTAGGTTTTGCGGCACAAAGTTAGGGAAAAAATGAAAAATGGAAGAATGAAAAGTGAAAAATAAATACTTCCAAAGCAAAAACCTTAAACTTTAAACCTTAAACTTTAAATTTTATCCCTATCTTTGCACCGCAAAACAAGGTAGATACATGAAAAAAGACCACCTCATCCTGCACGATACCTCCTTCGTGGACCTCATGGCCCGACGCATCTTCAATGTGCTCCTTATCGCCAACCCCTACGATGCCTTCATGCTCGAGGACGACGGGCGCGTTGACGAGAAGATTTTCGACGAATACGCCAAGCTGGGCCTCCGCTATCCACCGCGTTTCATTCAGGTGGCTTCTGATGAGGAGGCCCTGCGACAGATGGAACGTTTCAAGTTCGACCTGGTGATTGTGATGCCCGGAACGGATAACAACGACATTTTCGACATCGCACGCGGGATCAAGAGCTCACAGCCACAGATTCCCTGCATCGTCCTCACGCCTTTCAGCCACGGCATCTCCAAACGCATGGCCGACGAGGACCTGAGTGCCTTCGAGTACGTCTTCTGCTGGTTGGGCAACACCGAGTTGCTGCTGTCCATCATCAAGCTCATCGAGGATAAGATGAACCTCGAGCACGACCTCGGTGCCGGCGTTCAGATGATCCTGCTCGTCGAAGACAACGTGCGTTTCTATTCCAGCATCCTCCCCAATCTCTATAAGTTCGTGCTGCAGCAGAGCCTTGAGTTCGCTACGGAAGCACTCAACTCGCAACTTGAGACCCTGCGTATGCGCGGTCGCCCAAAGATTGTGCTCGCCCGCAACTATGAGGAAGCCTGGGCACTCTACGACCAGTTCTCGGACAACACGCTCGGCGTCATTTCCGACTGCCGTTTCCCCCACGAGGGAGTGCTTGACGAACTGGCGGGCGTACGACTGCTCAACGCCATTCGCGAGCGCGATGAGTTCATCCCGCTCATCATGGAGAGCTCCGAGCCCGAAAAGGCCAAGCTCATGGAGGGCAAGAAAGTGCGCTTCGTCGATAAGAACTCCAAGAAGATGGCGGTCGATCTGCGCGAGCTGATCCTACGCTACTTCGGCTTTGGCGACTTCGTGTTCCGCAACCCGCAGACCCTCGAGGAGGTGGCACGTCTGCGCAACCTCAAAGACCTGCAGGACAATATCTTCACACTGCCTCGCGAGTCGCTGCTCTACCACGTTCAGCACAACAACGTCTCGCGCTGGCTCAGCTCACGCGCCCTCTTCCCCATCGCCGACTTCCTCAAGCGTATCACCTGGAACTCACTCCAAGACGTTGATCAGCACCGCCAGATCATCTTCGACGCTATCGTCTCGTACCGCCGCATGAAGAACCAGGGTGTCGTAGCTGTCTTCCACCGCGAACGCTTCGACCGCTACTCCAACTTCGCACGCATTGGCGACGGCTCGCTGGGAGGCAAGGGACGCGGCATCGCCTTCATCGACCATATCATCAAGCGCCACACCGATCTGGGCGACTACGACAACGCCGAGGTCATGATTCCCAAGACGGTCGTCCTCTGTACGGACATCTTTGATGAGTTCATGGATGCCAACGAGCTCTATCAACTGGCGCTGTCCGATATCCCCGACGAGGAGATCCTCACCAATTTCCTCCGCGCTCGTCTGCCGGCACGTCTCATCGGCGACCTCATGGCCTTCCTCGATGTCGTGGAGACACCCATTGCCATCCGCTCCAGCTCGTTGCTCGAGGATAGCCACTACCAACCCTTCGCCGGCATCTATTCCACCTATATGATTCCCTACGTGCAGGACAAATACGAACGTCTGCACATGCTCTCTGATGCCATCAAGGCGGTTTATGCCAGTGTCTATTATCGTGATTCAAAGGCTTATATGACTGCCACATCCAATATCATCGATCAGGAGAAGATGGCAGTCATCCTACAGGAGGTCGTAGGCGAACAGCACGACACCCGCTTCTATCCTACCCTCTCCGGCGTGGCACGTTCCGTCAACTACTACCCCATTGGCGACGAGCGCGCCGACGAAGGCACTGTCAACCTGGCTCTCGGTCTCGGCAAATATATCGTTGATGGCGGCCAGTGCCTGCGCGTGTGTCCCGCACATCCGCATCAGGTGCTGCAGACCTCCGAGATGGAGATTGCGCTAAAGGAGACGCAGACACGTTTCTTTGCCCTCGACCTCGCCAATCCGCCAGAGACGTTCCAGACCAACGACGGTTTCAATATCCTCAACCTCCGCGTCAACCAAGCAGACAAGGACGGTACACTCCAGTACATCGCCTCGACCTATGACCCTTACGACCAGGTCATCCGCGACGGTATCTACGAGGGCGGGCGCAAGGTCATCACCTTCTGCGGCGTCCTCCAGCACGGCATCTTCCCGCTGCCCGAACTGCTCCAGAAAGTTATGCGCTACGGACAGGAGGAGATGCGGCGTCCCGTGGAGATCGAGCTGGCGGCCAACATCCACCCCGACCGCACTGGAGAGCTGTATCTCTTGCAGATACGACCGATGGTGGATAACAAGATGAACCTCGACGAAGACCTCACCGCCATCCCCGACAGCGACTGCGTGCTGCGCAGCCACAACGCCATCGGACACGGCATACTGACCGACGTGCAGGACATCGTCTATGTCAAGACCGACCACTGGAGTGCCTCCATGAACCCTGCCATCGCCGACGAAATAGACATCATCAACCGCCGTTATCTCGACGAAGGACGAGGCTACGTCCTCGTGGGACCTGGCCGGTGGGGCAGTTCTGACCCCTGGCTCGGCATACCCGTCAAATGGCCGGCCATCAGTGCGGCCAAGGTCATCGTGGAAGCGGGACTGCAGAACTATCGCGTCGATCCCAGCCAAGGCACCCACTTCTTCCAGAACCTCACCTCGTTTGGTGTCGGCTATTTCACCATTAATGACTACCTCGGGGACGGCATCTATCGCCACGATGTCCTCGCAGCCCTGCCTGCCGTGGAGGAAACAGAACACGTCAGGGTCGTTCGCTTTGAGCCCAATCTGACGATTAAAATCGATGGAATGACCAAAGAAGGTGTCATTTTATCATCTTCCTTGTATGAAAATGAGGATAAATGAACAATTTTTTGCAATTTTATTTGGTACATTTTAATTATTGGTGTACTTTTGCACGAAAATTTGTAAAGGAAATAAAATTATTTAACCATTAATTCAAGTAAAAGCTCTATGAAATTTACGAAAATCGTACTCGCTGTAGCACTGATGATCGCTGGTGTCAGCGTCAACGCTCAAGAGACAGAACAAGTGGAGTTCAAGCCTCACATGTTCCTTCAAATCCAGGGTGGTGGACAGTACACACTCGGCGAATCTGACTTCGGCAAACTCCTCTCCCCTAACGCACAGATTGCCCTTGGCTATCAGTTCAACCCCGTTTGGGCACTGCGTCTTGCCGTCAACGGTTGGCAAAGCAAAGGTGGCTTCACAGATAATGAGACCTACAAGTGGAACTATGTAGCTCCCGGTCTCGACGTGAAGTTCAACATCGTCAATGCCATCGGAGGCTACAACCCCAACCGCATCTTCGGTCTGAACCTCATCGTCGGTGCTGCTGCCAACATCGGCTTCAACAATGACGAAGAGTTCTATACGTACAGCGGCCACTATCTTGGCAAGTACTGGGATGGCACATGCGTCAACCCCGTAGGCCGCGCTGGTCTCGACCTCGACTTCCGCGTCAGCAAGCGCGTGAGCCTCAACCTCGAAGCCATGTCCAACTTCACCCTCGAGCGTTACAACAGCAAGGCTGACTATGAAAAGGCAAACGCCGACTGGTACTTCAACGCCCTCCTCGGTGTGAAGATCGCCCTCGGAGCCACCGAGAAGGTCACCCGCGCAGCTGAACCCGTCATCATCGAAGAGCCCGCTCCTGCTCCTGTTAAGCCCGAGCCCAAACCCACGCCCAAACCCAAACCCGTCGTGAAGAAGGCTCCCGAGATGCAGACTGAGATTTTCTATGAGATCCGCGAGACAGTCATCCCCGCTTCAGAACAGGGCAAGATCAACAACCTCATCGCTTTCCTCAAGGCTAACCCCGAGACCAAAGTCAACGTCACCGGTTTTGCTGACGCAGGCACTGGCAACCCCAAGATCAACATGAAGTACTCTGAAGGTCGTGCCGCAAACGTTGTCAAGGCGCTCACAGATGCTGGCATCGATGCCGCTCGCATTAACATGGACGCTAAGGGCGACACCGTTCAGCCCTTCAGCGAGAACGACAAGAACCGCGTCACCATCGCTATCGCAAAGTAAAACGTTCCCATATCTTCATGAAAAAGGCTCGCTGTTTGGCGAGCCTTTTTCTTTACCATAAGGACTTCAACAGAAAGAAGAGAACGGGGATCAGCAGCGATGGCAGCAGGTTCAGCGTCTTGCAGTCCTTGATATTCAGCAGCGAGAGGCCGGAGGCAACAATGAGCGTGCCGCCGACGGTGATGATCTCATTGACGAGAGCGTCGGGGATAATAGGGCCGAACAGCTTGGCAATGAGATAGAACATTCCCTGCCAGCAGAACAGCACAGGTGCCGCCCAGATCATGCCGATACCGTAGGTGGCTGCTAAGACAGCGGAGGTGATGAGGTCGAGCGTCGCATTGGTGTAGAGGAAGGTGTTGTCGCCTTCGAGGGCGCTGAGCATCGGCCCCACGATACTGAACGTTCCGATGCAATAAAGAAGGATTCCCGTAGAGAGTCCTTTGGCGAGCGTGCCGCGCTCATCACTCCCGTCCACCTTTTTCTTTTCAAAATGATTCACCAAACGCTTGAAGCGTCCGTCCAGATCGAGCACCGTACCAACGAGGCCACCGAGGGCGATACTGACGATGAACAACACAGGGTATTCACTCTTGGGCATGGTGCGCGCTACGGCATTGAAGCCGAGGGACAGCGAAGCCAGTCCCATAGCTGTGAACAGCACTCCCTGATACTGGGGTTTGATGCCGCGTTTCATTACAGCTCCTGCCACAGAGCCTACGATAATCGTGATGGTGTTGGTAATGGTTCCTATCATGGGGAATGAGAAGTGAGAAGTGAAAAATGAAAAGTGAAAAATGAGAGGGTCAAATCAATAAAGGGAGAGCGAGGTAAAGGGAGAGTTCGCAGAGGAGGAAGAGGGCACCGCAGCAGTCACCCGTATATCCGCCAATACGACGACGCATCCACAGCACCAGCAGCATCTCTACCACAAATGGCACCATCAGGAGGTACAGCACGTGAACCATCTCCAAGTAACAGCAGAAGAGGATGGGCAAAGCCAGCGCAAGGGTGCAGCGCACACAGTGCCACAACCACCCCTGCAACGAGCGTCCTACATAAACCACCTGATTCTTGGCTCCCTCTGCCGTGCGGGCGTAAGGCAGCTGTCCGGTAATGAACGATGCGGCACATTTGGCGGCAACATCAAAGAGGAGGATCAGCGTAGCTCCCTCCCAAACCGTGAGGGAGTGCAGGTCGGCGATGCTCGCCCACAGCAGCCCCAGGCACACCATCAGTCCGAGGACACCATAGGTGCCGATGTGAGAGTCCTTCATAATTTCTAAGGTACGGGCGCGTGATGTACCGCCACCGAAGCCGTCGCAGAAATCAGCCAGTCCGTCCTCGTGCAACGCACCCGTCAGCAGCATACGTGCAACCATAGCCATCAGCGCAGCCACCGTATGTGAGAAACCCATCGCCGAGGCACCTATCCACACGACAGCCATCACGCCACCCGTGAGCCAGCCCACGAAAGGCCACCAATCCACCACATGCTCAAATGCTTCCTTCGGCACAGAACGCAGTCGCCACCAGGGCAGGCGGGTGAAGAAGATGAGAGAGGCAAGAAAAGACCCACCCCCAGATTTTGAATACATCACAAATTTCTTTTTATTTGATTAAATTCTTCATTCATACCTATGATGATCATCACCGATTACTGTGCGCAGCCCCCTCAGCTCCCTCATGGGAGAGGGCGGTGGTGGGTCTAAAAGTACTTCGTGATTTGATTATCTTCGAAGTTACCCATCTCGTTGAGCATATTCACAGCAGACTTCACGATGGGATAGGCACAGAGGGCACCCGTGCCTTCGCCAAGACGGAGGCCGAGGTGGAGAAGGGGTTTCACGCACATCTTCTCGAGCATGAGCTGATGTCCGCTCTCGTCGCCGCAATGACAGAAGATGGCATAGTCTAAGAAGTCGGGCATCAGACGGCTGGCGAGTAAGGCGCAAGCACTCATGATGAACCCATCCACGAGCACGATGACGCGACACTCGGCGGCACGCAGCATCGCTCCCACAGCTGCCACCATCTCGAAGCCACCGAAATAAGAGAGGAGGGAAGACGCTCCCCCCGCTCCCCCTATAAGGGAGGGAGCGGTCACCTGACCAGATGGGTTAATGGCTTCCTTGAAGGGGCTGTTGGCTATGCTCCGCTGCAAGACATCCAACTTATGCTGGATGCCAGCGCTATTGAGTCCTGCACCAGCACCCACGCATTGTTTGAGCGGAATGTCGAGCAACAGGCTCATCCAGATGCTCGAAGGCGACGTATTGCCAATGCCCATCTCACCGATAGCAATGATATTGGAGCCGTCGGCCACAGCAGCATCAACCTGCTCGCGTCCCACAGCGAGAGCCTGTCCCATCTGCTCTACAGTCATAGCCGGCTCGTAGAGAAAGTTCGCCGTACCGTGAGGGGCAATCTTGCGGTTGAGGATCTGGGGATATGCACTGAGGTCGTAATCTACGCCCACATCGATGAGGCGCAGGTCGAAACCGTGCTGACGGCAGAACATATTCACGCCGCCGCCGCCACGGGTGAAGTTGATCATCTGCTGCCAAGTGATGCAACGCGGCGACACACTCACCTGCTCTCGCTCTATACCGTGGTCGGCTCCAAACAGCAGATGTACAGGGTGGCGCAACTCAGGCGACAACGTCTGCTGCACCATCCCCACCTGATAAGCGATCTCCTCCAACCGCCCCAGCGAGCCCTTGGGTTTGTTGAGGTTGTCGATTTTATGGCGTAAAGACGCACCCCACTGTTGAGCATTATTGTTCTTCATCATGGAAATCATCCTCTATTTGTTGTCATTTGTTATTGATTCTATGGCTCTCCCACACACCATTAGCACCACCTTATCGGCCTTCGATCCCACATACTGGTTGAGCCATCCGAGCAAATCGGTGAAGCGGCGTTGGACATCATTGACGGGTGTACCTCCCCATCCTATCTCATTGGTGACGAAGATGAAAGTGGCATCCTGAGCCGTGAAGCGGTCGAACTCAGCCTTCAAAGCCTCAAGGGCACTATCCACATCCGCTTCAGCACCATCAGCGTAGAAGAAATTGGTGGCCCAGAGCGTGAGGCAATCTACGAGGACCACACGTCCTGTGACATCATGACGGCTCAGCCATCGCTCCTCCTCAATGTTCGTCCACTCCGGGCCGCGCCGCTCCTGATGACGCCGCACACGTTCCTGGAACTCCTCGTCCCAGATATGTGCCGTCGCTAAATAGACGGGGTTCGATGAGAGCGACAAAGCCAACCGCTCCGCATATTGACTCTTGCCGGAGCGTTGACCGCCAGTGATGAGGGTGATGGACATTTGGGGAGATGAACGGATTAATGGATTAACAAATTAACAATGGGAGAATATCGGATGGGCGCTCGGCAAACGTCTCAGCCCCATGCGCCTCAAGAAACGCTCTGTCGCGGAAGCCCCAGAGGACGGAGATACAGGGGAGACCGCTGTTGCGTGCCGTGGCAAGATCGACATCTGAGTCGCCCACATAGACAGCCTCCTCGGCAGTCACGCCCAGTGCCTGCAGGGCAGCACGTACCATATCGGGAGCTGGCTTGCGCTGCACGTCAGGCCGCTCACCCACAGCCACTTCCACCGTGTCGCAGAAATAGCGGTCATAGAGCTCATCGACACCCGCCTGCAGCTTATTGCTGACGATGGCGAGACGGAAGCCGCGGGCCTTCAACTCGTGCAGCAGTTCCGCGATGCCGTCGTAGAGGCGCGTCCGCTCCTGACAATGATTGACGTAGTAGCCTTTGAAGTCGGCAAAGACCTGCTCAAAGTGCACATTCTGCTCACCGTCAGGCACCGAACGTTCAATGAGTCGGCGCACACCATTACCGACAAAGCTGCGCACTTCATCTATACTGCGCTCCGGCAGCCCATTCTGTCGCAATGCCCAATTCGTGGCATTCGCCAGATCCTCAAGTGTATTTAATAAGGTGCCGTCCAAATCAAAGACAACCACCTTGATCTCCCGATTTCTTTTCAATACAAAAATAATTTTTCACTTTTCACTTACCCAATCTTATACCCCGTTCCCTTCTTCGTCGTCGTAGTAGATTTCGTCGTTCCACTCGACTTCTTCGTCGTGGTGGTGCCGGACGGAGTGGTGGTGGTGGATGACGGGCTGGTGAGTCCAGCCGCTGCGGCAGCACCGCCGTAGGTGGCCTTCACAGAGGGAATATCCTTCTTCAATTGCTGGATACGGCTGGAGCTGCTGGGGTGAGTGCTCATGAACTGAGGTGTCGTGCTGGTGCTGTTAGCCTCCATCTTCTGCCAGAGCGTCACAGCAGCGTCAGCATCATAGCCGGCGATAGTGGCCAAGACGATACCGATGTAGTCGGCTTCTAACTCCTGCTTACGCGAGAAGGGCAACAGGACACCGTACTGTGCACCAAGACCGTATGCCGTAGCCACCGCCTGCTGCACCTGTGCGCTCTGACCAGACACGGCCACGCCAACGACGGAGCTGCCCATACTGGCCAGCAGCTGCTGACTGGCGCGCTCGTTACCATGCTTCGCCATGGCATGACCTACCTCATGACCGATCACGGCGGCCAGCTCATCGTCGCGGTCTGCGCCGTTGCCGATGAGGTTCAGCATCCCCTGATAGACCACGATCTTACCACCAGGCATACAGAAAGCGTTGAGCTCTGCGTCCTGCGTGAGGTTGAATTCCCATGCATAGTTCTGGATATCGGCCTCCTGCCCCGTCACCTGCAGGTAAGCCTCGGCGGCTGCGGCGATGCGCTCAGCCACCGTCTTCACGACAGCCGTGGCATTCGCGTCGGTCGAGATCTTCGCCGTCTTCATGTAGTTCTGGTACTCGGTCAGGCTGGCTGAGAGGATCTCGGATTCCGACACCAAGTTCAGCTGCTTACGACCTGTCATGCTCACTGTGCTGCACGCGACCAAGATTATGCCTGCAATCGGTGCCAACCATTGTAATTTCTTCATTTTCAGTTATAATATAAGTTTCAAGTTTCAAGATCCAGGATTCAAATTTCAACACTTAGGATTCAAACGCTCCTTTTCATTCCGCAAAGTAACAAATAATTGACGATTCAACCAAATTTTAAGCCATTAATTGACGATAAAATGAACTAATACGTGTGTTTTATTTACACTTAAAAGATTCAAGAAAAAGCCCCAAAAAATCGTTTTTTTGTTTTTTAACACTTTTGCTATGGCTTTTTGAGCAAAAAGATGTACCTTTGCATAACAAATAGATTCAGAATAAAGAGAACGAGGGCTATCGGCTCTAAGAATGAACAAATTGACACATGGCTTATTGTTTGAAACATATAGGTTTTTTCAGGAGTCTTTTCATCATCATCATGATGACCTGTTTTACCGTGAAAACGTATAGCCAGCAATTTGTCTTCTCTCTTTATTCCCCGGACAACAACAGGTTGAACAACACCACAAGCGTCATTTCTATTGATGATGTGACGCTGGGCTTGCATGACGGCAACACGATCGGCTTGCAGATGCAGTTCTCCCTCATGGGCGACTTGCTGCCCAAGCGCGAGCGGGCCATCATCACGCCGCGCCTCGTGACTGCCACCGACTCCCTCGAGCTCCCCTCCGTGGAAATATTCGGACGTTGGGCCTACTACCACATCGTCCGCAATGGGCAGTCCGACGATGGCGACGACCTCCATTTCCGCGACCGCGATGTGCGCACGCCGCACCGCTATGCCAAGCTCGCCACCTTTGAGCCCTGGATGCGCGAGGCACAGCTGAAGCTCATCGTGCGCCGCTGCAACGGATGCGACGACTGTCTGCTCACACAGTCGCGTCTCGTCAAGGTTGAGGGATGGCCTGTGGCTTTCGTGCAGCAGCAATCCACACGCACCACGCTGGTGACGGACACCGTGCAGGTGGTCACCGAGGGTGCCACGCAGCAGTTCCAGGGAGCGGCCTTCATCGACTTCATGGTCAACCGCACCGAGGTCAACCCTGACTACCGCAATAACCACAGCCGCCTCGAAGAGATACGGGCCACCATCGACAGCGTGCTCAACCGCGACCGCTCGCGGCTACAGCACATCACCCTCAAGGGCTTTGCCTCTCCCGAAGGGGCATACGCCACCAACGAGAAGCTGGCCAGCGGACGTGTCAACAGCCTGCGTATGTATTTCATCGAGCACTTCGACGTGCCGGCGAGCCTCATCAGCGTGGAGTACGAGGCCGAGGACTGGCAGGGACTGCGTCGCTACGTAGCAAGCTCCGAACTGAAGGAGAAAGAAGCCATCATCGGCATCATCGACAGCGACAAGCACCCCGACGTGAAGCTGGCTCAGATCTCTGCGCGCTACCCCGCAGCCTACCGCTACCTGAGCACGGAGGTCTTCCCGCTGCTGCGCCACACCGACTACAGCATCACCTACTCGGTACGACAGGAGGATCAGGTGTCATCACGCATCACGGAGAAGAACGTAGATGTCGTAGAGACGTTGGCCGATGCGCCCTGGCTCTTGGCAGACAGCACCGTCATCACCGCTGCTCCCGCGACCACCCAAAGCAAGATCCACAACTACCGTCCCTTGTTCGCCCTCAAGACCAACCTCCTCTTCGACGCCATCCTGGCTCCGAACATCGAGTTGGAGGTGCCGCTCGGACGACGCGGACGATGGAGCATCATGGCGGAGGTGTGGTGTCCGTGGTGGCGCTTCGGGCACAACGCCGCAGGCGACGTCAACCCGCACTACCGCTCCGACCAGCGTCCCACGAAGCACGCCTACCAGCTGCTCAACATAGGTGCTGAGGTGCGCTACTGGTTTGCTCCCCGCTGCGATGCAGGCCATCCCGCGCTCGCGGGCGCGTTCCTTAGTATATATGGCGCGGGCGGGAAGTACGACCTCGGCATCGACGGCAAGGGCGATCAGGGCGAATACACCAGCTTCGGCATCGCCGCCGGCTACTCCTGGCCCATCAGCCGCCATTGGAACATCGAGCTCTCCGCCGCAGCAGGCTACGTGGGAGGTCCGAGGGTTCACTACGAGAATGAGTTCGATGACGCCCGACTCATCTACCGCAGCCATCAGGACCACTGGTTCTACATCGGCCCCACGAAGGCCAAGGTGAGCCTGGTGTGGGTGATTGGAAAGTAAAAAAAAGACTCTCCCCCCGCCCCTCCCGTAAGGGAGGGGAGAGGAAGGCAGAAAACATTTATAAGTCATAATTCACAATTCATAATTAATGAAAGACTTACTCCATAGCATAGCAA
>CAJORF010000099.1 GCA_905236985.1 uncultured Bacteroidaceae bacterium
ATACTAAACGCAATTTATGCAGCCCAGCAAACTGGAGCCGATATATTAACGTTTGCTGAACTGGAAGCGACGACGTGCCTTGGGCTGACCGGGCTTTTTGCGCTCGACCTCGCGGGGATCGCGTGTCATGAAGCCTTCAGCGCGGAGAGCTTTCTTGTCCTCGGCATTGATCTTGACGAGTGCGCGGGCGATAGCGAGGCGGAGAGCCTGGCTCTGACCTGTGAAGCCGCCACCGAAGAGGTTCACCTTGATGTCATACTTCTCAACAGCGTCGAGCAGCACGAGGGGCTGCTTCACCACGAACTGGAGAATCGTGCTGGGGAAGTACTCGGTGAGGTCTTTCTTATTGATGGTAATCTTACCAGTGCCCTCTGTTACATAAACGCGGGCAACGGCGCTCTTACGGCGTCCTAATGCATTTACTACTGCCATTTCTGTTTACTTATAGAGGTTAATATCAATGGCCTTGGGGCTTTGTGCCTCGTGCTTGTGCTCGGGACCCTCGTAGATGTAGAGGTTGGTGATCAAGCGGCTGGCCAGTTTGTTCTTGGGAAGCATGCCCTTGACGACGCGGCGAAGGAGCTTCTCGTAGCCGTTTGGCTTTGCGATGATGTCAGCGGGGGTGCTGGCCTTCTGTCCACCAGGATACATGCTGTAGCGCAGATAGACGCGGTCGGTCATCTTCTTACCCGTGAGCTGAATCTTGTCAGCGTTGACGATGATGACGTTGTCACCACAATCGACGTGAGGCGTGAAATTGGGCTTGTACTTGCCCCTGAGCAACTTAGCCACCTTAGTGGCGAGACGACCGAGGATCTGGTCTGTTGCATCCACAACAACCCACTCCTTGGTGACTGTCTCCTTGTTGGCAGAAATGGTCTTGTAACTTAAAGTGTCCATTCTTCGTTGTTAAATGTTTTTAATTGTACTACTAAAAATGTGTCTTTGCCGGGCTTTCACCGGCACGCAATGAATTTCTGCGATTCACTAACCGCTCTCCCAGGCCATGAGAAAAGCTATTAACACGCAGATTGTAAGCCCTTTATGGGGCTTCCTGATAATAATCGGCTTGCAAAGGTACGACTTTTTCGTCATTCCGCAAGTTTTTTTAGCAATTTTTTTCTTATTTATTCCCACATAAGTCACAAATAATGTTTACCTTTGCCGCCGAATTTTAAACCAGAAGCTCTATTTCAATCTTTTTTCACATCACTCACCCATTATGAACAGACGTTTTTCATCACACCTATTATATATAAATATGCTGGCCGCCATCATCTGTCTGTCTGCTGTCTCATGCAGCAAAAACGAGACGTATGCCGAGCAGAAAGAGAAGGAACGCAAGGCCATCGCCAACTTCCTCAGCCGCGACATCAGCATCACCAATTCGGTGGGTGATACGCTCATCCACGTCGGACGCATCAACGTCATCACCGAGGAACAGTTCCTGAAGCAGGACAGCATGACGGATGTCGAGAAGAACGAGTACGTCCTCTTCGGCGGCACAGGTGTGTATATGCAAATCGTGCGCAAGGGCGTAGGCCCCAAACTGGAGTCTGGCCAAAGCAAGCGCATCATCGCACGCTACACGGAGTTCAACATCTTGGCGGACTCTGTGCTGACCAGCAATGATGTGCTCTATTTTTCCACGACGCCTGACATTCTCGATGTCACCAACTCCTACGGCACCTTCACCGCTTCGTTCAACATTGAGAACGGCGGCGGTGCTATGTACCGTGCCTACCAATCCACCGAGGTGCCTTCGGGCTGGCTCATCCCCTTCACCTACATCCACATCGGACGTCAGACCTCAGCCGAAGGCATCTCCAAGGTGCGCTTGATCATCCCGCATACGCAGGGACAGAGCCAGGCACGTTCCAGCGTCTATCCCTGCTTCTACGAGATCCGCTATCAAGAGATGCGGTAGGAGCATCCATCTTATCTTACAACTTTGTTGAGTACTTTCTTGCCACGGCTGACATAGATGCCTTGGCGCAGCTTGTTATTTGACATTCCCTGACCTTTCACCTTGCGTCCGCTAAGGTCGTACCAGTCCTCGGTCTCCTGTTCTCCGCTGACGAGGTCAATGGAGGTATAGGCTTTCTCGAGGTCGATGACATACGGCTCCCAAGGCGTGCCAATGTTGTCATCGCTGACAAACATCCGCGTCTTGTCGATGGTGAGGATTTCATCATTGATGCAGGCGCGTATGTCAAGGGGCTTGCTACTGCCCTGACCGGCGATGATGAGGATGTAGAGGCCGTTGTCGGCACGTGCTGCGGCGCGACATTCCTCGTCAATAAAGACAGCGATCTCGGCGGTATCAACGACCTCCTCACCGTCCTTGAGCTGCACGACCATAGTCATGTTGTCGGGATAGTCATGCGGATCGACGGGATCGAAGATGCTGAGCGGAGCTGCCCGGCGTATGGGAGCGCGCAAATATGGCGAGATGGCCGCGGCGGTGCTGATGGAGGGATAGACAAACTGCTTGCTTTCTACGTCCTCAGTGCTGTAGTACATGTATCCCTGTCCGCTCTCGAGCGCCTTGAGGTTGCCCTCCCAGGTGTAGCCTGAGTAGAGTGCGATGCCGGTCTGCGACTTGATGCGGTCTCCCTTTTGTGGGTTGGCACCTGCCAGTGCCAGATCGACGTTCATCGTGGTGAGCGGTGTGTAGGCGATCCAGTTCCATCCCTTGTGGAGCTCCACAGGCGTCTCGCTGAGGTTGACTTGTCGTCCGGTGATGGAAAGCCTTTCGGGCAGCGGGTTGCTGTTGGCCTTGCGCTCAACCTTCATCTTGTACATGGTGTTGGCAGCGATTGTCAGGTTGCCGCTCCATAGCAATCCGTTACTCCATGCAGCTTGTGTGCCATGATTCTTGAGGATGACCGACCAGGTGTTGAGGCCGCTGAAGACCTGATCGAGATAGGTCGTCTGAGGCTCTACGCCAAGAGAGATCCAGTTCCAGTTCTGGTGTACGGCCATGAGTTGCTCGATCTTGTCGCTCTTCATCCAGATGGCTGGATTGTCGAAGTCGCCAATCAGCTTGTCATGCTCGAAGGGGATGCTGGGCTGCGGAGTACCTGTGGACGACTGGGTCTGGGCATTCGGCATGGTGAGGGTTGCTTCGGTGTATGCAACTCCCTTTGCGGCATCCCAAATGCGGAAGGTGACCTCCTTGCCGAGGTCGAAGCCCTCGATATCATTGGCGAAGATGGTCATTGTGACGTAGGCAGCTCCTCGCACTTTCTCGGGTGATGCCAGTCCGCGGCACTCGCCGTCGATGAAAGCAGCGACCTGACTCTCGGCATTCTCCATGAGGAGTCCGTTGATATAGAGTTGGCCAATGATGGTCATCTGATGCTCGTAGCGAGTGGGGTCGAAGCTCCAGTCAGGACGTTGTCCCTTGACGACCATGACGATGCGCAGGGGTTCGAGGATCTCATTGTTGCCTTGGAGTCCTATGGTCACTTCGTAGTTGCCGACAGGCACGAGCGGGTCAACCTTGAACCGGAGGGTCTTAGTCTTGAGCGGTGCGAGGTCATCGTTGCTCTCACTATCAACGAGGGACAGCCATTCAGGCATATTATATAAGGTGTAGTACTCGGTGTTGCCACTCTTGTTTTGAATGTCAACGTCGAAGGTGTAGTCGTTGCCATACATCTTGTTGATATTCACGGAGTCCTTAGTCCACGTGAGCGTGTTCTGCTGCACGAAGGCAGTCCAACGGATGGGTGCTGAGGTGTTGCCGTGCAAATCATGTATATCGTCGATGGTGATGTTGAGCGTTGTGCCTTCGATATCACGCGGCGATATGGTGGAACTGTTGAGACTGATGACGATTTTGCGTTCCGAAGCCACTGGCTTGGCGATGATGCGCGTCTCGGAGGGGGCATTCTTCAAAGGCGGTGCCGATGCAACGATATACAGATTTCCGTGCAGTGCGACACTGTCTTTCTTCGTGATGCCCGGTGCCATATTCTCGGTGGACATTACAATTTTTTTCTCGCCGTTCTCAACGCCCCATTTGTTGAAGGGATAGTAGGCGGAGAGTCCTCGTGAATAGATGTCGGCAGTGTCGAGTTCGTTGTACATATTAGCCAGCAGTCGCTTCTCGGTGATGGCAGCGTTCCAGATGCGCAGCTCGTCGAAGAAAGCCATGTCACAACCTATGCCAAGCCGTATGGAGTCACCCTCAATGGGCGGCACATCGGCCTCGGCAATGACGGCTATTCGCCTTCCGTTGAGATAGAAACTTGCAGCCTGTCCGCGAACGACATTGAGTGCGAAGTGTTGCCATGTGCTATTTTCATAGAAGAAGTCGGAAGACGCCACGACCTGTGTCTTGTTGCCGTATTCGAAGTGAATGTTATGAGCGTTGTCGTAGTAGAGTCGGAGGCGGTTGTTCGGGTTCGAGCCAGTCTGGAATATGACTGCCGTGCTGTCGATAACAGACTGTGGGTCGTGCCAAAGCTCGATGGCGTAGCTGTCGCCCGGGCTGGTGTTGATGCGTGAAATATCGGCTGCGATACCGCTGGGTTTGTCGATGCGCGCGGCGTAGTTCGTGTTTTCGAGGAGCCATCTGCCATTGACGAAGAAGTCGTGCGTATGGCGGGCGTCAGCTGCCAGATGACCGTGACCCTCGTTCATGGGCCAGTAGTTGGTGAGGCCATAGACATAGTTGTCCTTCGCCTGGTATTTGGTAGCAGCTGCCTCGTGAACATCACGGTAGATATTGAAGAGGCTCAGGTCGTGGATAGCACCATTCATCTTGCCGATATAGAGGTAGTTGTCATCAGCGTAGCTGACGGCGTCGATTTCCTTTACGGTGACCCTCTGCGCATTGAAGAGCTCGACGGAGGTCGTGTCGTACTGTGCAAGAACGGAGAAAGTCATGTCGCTGCTCTTGTAGCTTACGACGATGTATGTCCAGGTGTTCTTAGGCAATACATCATTGCTTGTGTAGGTTCTTCCGGCAATGGCGACGACAATACGTCCGAACTCGTCCACCAACAATGCGAACTTGTCGAGGCCCTCACCCTGATGGATGATGGTGCCTTTATCTTCCCACTTGAACCAGAAGTCCAAGGAGAAATCGCCACTGATGAAAATGGGGTTGTAGGTCATCATATCATCGCCGTAGGGCAGTAACCGCAGTGCTACTTCGTGGTTGACGGGTTGCTGGTTGAGCTTTGCGGTGACGATGACGTTCTTGTCGCCCACGTAGCCGGGTACGATGTTTTCGTTGAATTCCACGCTGAGCTCGTCGCCGTAGCCATAAATGCCGTTGGTGGGCTGCGGTGTGGTGAGGGCCATAGGACGGGTCATATCCTTGACGACGGTGACGGGTTCGCTATAGACGCGTATCATCTCTGTGTCGTAGGGGGTGGTGGTGAAGGCGCGGAAGGAGTAGGTTCCCTCGGGGAAGTTGGTCTGCTCCTTCATGTTCACTGTGACGCGCAGGTCGCCCGTCTTTGGCAGTATGCTGAAACTGGTGCTCGTGGAGTCCTTGGGATTGACCACGAAGGTGTGGTAGTCCTGCCATTGCGTGCTGCCCTCGAAGCGGTACTGTAGTCCTACGTCATGCAGGTTCTTGAACTGGCGGTCGAAGTTGGTGATCTTTGCCTCCAGCAGCCCGTTGGTGTTTGCGGCGTTGACCACGGGTTCGTTGATGACGAGGTCAACGGGCGACGACGAGGGCTTGAAGTGGACGTTGAGGGTGACCGAGTCGTAGATCTTGAAGGGCTGGAACTGCGAGGCGTAGTTGATTTGGATGCCTGTGTAGTCGAGCACGCTCTGGTCGGTCTGGCGCACGGTGATGACTTTCGTCGTGGCGACGCCCGGGTCGAGATAGACGGTGCGTCCGCTCATGGGGACACCGTCCATGAGGAGCTCGAGTCCGTTGGTATTAGTACCTTCCACGATGATGAGGTTGTAGAGAAGCGGTACTTCCTGATTGGTCGTGGAGCCGTTCTTCAGGTGGAGGGTGAACTCGCCCATCGATCCCGCCGGAACGTCGGTGAGGGTAGCGCTCTTGGCGCCTACCTTGCCGTCGGTGCTGATGGAGATGACGGGCTTCTCCATCTGCTCTGTGCCGTAGGAGAGGATGTGCTCGCCCTTATCGTGGAACTGCGTCTTCTCTTCGTCCTCGAAGGGGTTGTAGCTCTGACCGCCCCTCAGCAGGAAGATATCGCTCCATCCGCGCGGCGAATTGAAAATATCTACGGTGAAGTCCGTACCCGGATTGCCGTCGTTGAAGTCGTAGTCGAACTCGGCGTAGGTCTTCTCGTTGTCGTCGTACTCGCCGTCCTCGTTGACCCAGGTGTGTCCTACCTCGGCCTTGAACTCCCAGTTGGCACCGAACGAAGCGCCTGCCGAGACGCCAATCCTGTGCTTGACGGAGCCTAATCCAGTGAGGCTGTAGGAGTCGGAGGAGATGTTGGATTCGGTGGTATCGCGCCGCTCGCTGTAGGCATAGCCCGTGCCGCCGTCGAAGGAGCGGTTCTGGTCGAAGTACTTGGCGCGGTCGTTGAAGGCCTTGATCTTGTCTTCCTCGTTCCAACTGAGCACCTGATGCCAGCGCTCGATGGCTGAGTTGTAGCTGAGCACCATATCGCTGGAGCGCCCCAGTCGTCCCTGCTTCCACACGTAGGTAGAGTCCTTTCCGTAGTTGGGGTCATCGGGCTCGAGCCACGTGAGATAGACGTCCTGGTCGGTGTTGTTGACATAGTTGACGGCAGCGATACTGTCCTTGTATTCGAGCAGCGCATTGCGCGTCTCCTCGATCTTGGGTAGCATGGTGTTGATGATGTCGTACTGCGAGTAGGTGAAACCTGTGCGGATGCTGTCGCTCATGCTGATAGCGTCCTTCAGTCCCAGTACGATGCCCGAGGCTTCGCGATGGAAACCGAGCTTGCGGCACTGACCGATGATCAGGTTGTGCGATGTGCCGATGAAGACGTCGCCGGCAGCGCCCACATACTTGGAGCCGGTGCCAGTGGAGATGCTGTTGGCGGTGGTCTTCACCCAGGTCTTGTCGGTCTTGGTAGTCCATTCGCCCGTGCCTTTCTCGCCGACGGTGGCGATGGTGTTGACATTGGACGTGGTGACAATCATGACTCCCATGCCCACGCCCTGCATGAGGCGCGAGCCCCAGATGAGCTCTGCCGAGAGCTGTTCAGATGCCGACCACTTGCGTATGCGGTTCTCAATCTTGGTGTTGATGGTACCGGTCTTCCATGTGGTCTTGGACTTGGAGCCCGGCGGGTCGCGCAGCACCATCGACACGATATCAGGTCCCTGAGTGACGAAGTTGTTGCCGTCGGTGAGCTCGCCCAGGACGATACCGTTGAGCTGTATGGGGGCGTAGGTGCGCTTGTTGCGCTCGAAGGAGAGGCGGAACTGGCGCGTGTAGGGAGCCGTGATATTGGGCAAGCCCGTGGTGAACTTCACCTCGTTGTATCCGTC
Organism: uncultured Bacteroidaceae bacterium; assembly: GCA_905236985.1. Classification (GTDB taxonomy): domain Bacteria; phylum Bacteroidota; class Bacteroidia; order Bacteroidales; family Bacteroidaceae; genus Physcousia. The sequence continues at coordinate 7,468 of CAJORF010000099.1, forward strand.
TTCGTCGAGCAGCAGCTGGTTGCGTTTCAGGTTGTATATATCGCCGGCCTTGAGATCGGTCACGCTGGGATCTACGACTTTGGCCACGACGTCCTGCTTGTCGCTCATCTCATTCTCGATGGTGAGCTTCTGGCCGTTCAGCGGGATGGTGTCGCAGACGGCGGGATTGCTGTCGTGGTTGACATAAGCCTCGAAACCGTGCAGCTTGAAGGTGTACGACGTGTTGCGGGCGAAGATGGGGAACTCGTAGGTGTATTTGATGGAATTGTCGTCCTCTACCGTCCAGATGTCGGTGATGTCCGTCGTCTCTGTGGAGCTGACGCTGTAGTTCTTGAGCTCGCGTTCGCCAAAGGCTCCGTTGCCGTTGACCTGCCACATCTGTATCTGGGGTTCGGCAAAATAGGTGCGGACGAGCTTGGTGTTGTACTTGTAGTACTGCCATACGCTGTCGGCACCTTCGACGGCCACTTTCAGCGAATCGGAGATGTCTTTCTTCACGTTGGTAAGGTCAATCTCGGAGAGCGTGTTGAACTCGATATCGGGATTGCTCTCCACACGTATGCTCTTGGTAGAATACTTCAGCGGCGGCAGCAGGGCCGAGAACTCGCCCGTCTGCGGGTCGGTCTTGATGTAGATGTATTTAGCGTTGTCGCCGGTGCCCGTCCACGACATACTTTGGATGCTCGTCGTGTCGCTCTCCCACGCACGCTCGACGGCGGCCGAGGTGATGTGGTCGTCCTGACAGTTGAAGGAGAAGGATTCGTTGTTCAGCTTCAGCTGTAGTATGGCCATACCAATATTATTATTTGAGAGTCCGAAGCCTACGGCCAGCGTGTCGTTGCGCTCGCCGCCACTGACACGGCCGACGAAGTTCACCAGCGTGGAGTCGGCAAAGTCATGGGTGAGTGCACGGTCGAAGTTGTGAACGCCCGTCGTCGGGAAGCGTCCGCCTTCGACCATCGTGTGCCCGTCGAGTTTAGCTTCGACATAATGCTCGCCGATGGGCACCGAGATCTCGTAGTAGCCGTTGGCATCGGTCTTCTTTGTCTCGCCGTTGCCGGTGACCAGCTCACCATCAACATAGAACATGACGCCCTCGGCAGGGATATTTGTTCCTGCATAATAGACGTAGCCCGCCATGGGGAAGCTGCTGACGTCCTCGAAATCGATGTTATTGGCGGTGAGGCTCGTCGGGCTGACGAACATGGAGCGCGTGTTGGGGTTGAACTGATGAATGCCCAACGAAGGCACGAGCTTGTAGTTTGTGCCGCCCTGCTGGAAAGGCACGCCGCGAATGATGTAGTCGCCCTCGGCATCAGTAAGGCCATAGAGCTTCAGCAGCTCCGGCACGAGGGCCGACGGGCGCGCGTTGATGCCCACTTCGGGATGGTTAAGCTGATAAATGCCGTCCTGACGCGCTACGTCGAAGGCGTAATCGACAATGTTTATTCCTTCGTCGAGCGGCCAGTAGAGGAAGAGGCCGTCCTCGCTGCCGCCCAGGATGCGCGTGTAATTGGCCGTGATCTCTTTATCGGAGAGGGCCCGGCTCCACAGACGTATGTCGTCCACATAACCCTCAAAAGAGAGGTCCATGGTGCGGTTGGAGCCGCCAACGGAGAACACCGTATGACCTAACTCAAAGGCGTCCCATCCTCTATCGCTGACGTTCATCGTGGCCGAGCGCAGAGTGTCGGAGCCAACGTAGAAGGTCCACTGGCCGTTGTCGTACACGGCGGCCAAGTGGGTGAAATCGCTGTTGTCGAACTTGAGGTCGGGGAACCGCTGCACACTCCCCGATGCGCCGCCGGAGAAGTCGCTGACGCGCAGGAAGTAGTGAGTGCCGTCCTCTGTCTCCATGCCCAGCTCGAGGGCGTTGTTCAATCGGCAGAGGCTCCTGACGGCTGCACCGTTGGCGCTCATGGGCTGGAACCACAGCTGTAGCGTGAGGGGCTTCTGTCCGTTGAGCTTGTCCTTTTCCTTGTCGTCGGCTGGTATCCAAGTGAGTCCCTTGCCCTCGCCTGTGATGTGGCGCGACAGGAACTGCGGCGACTCGCTCGTAGCATCGACGCTGGACTTCACTAGGCTCACGCGCGCACCGGCAACGGCTGTTCCCGTGCCGTAGGAGATATGTCCCGTGATGGTGCCGCGAGCCTGCGAGAAGCCGGGCGTCACCTGAGCGTCGGTCTGCACCAACTGGTCTTCACACTTGGCGCCATAGGCCACGACGCTATATTCATAGTAGGAGCCAGCCATCACGCGGTCGTCTTTGTAAGAATATTCCGACTGATGACCCTTGATTTCATTGGTGAGAAGGGTCCATTCGCTGGTGCCGACGGGACGGCGCAGCACGCTGAAAAGGATATCATCGTCGCCAGGTCGTTCCACCTTCCACTTCACTTCGACGAACTTTTCCTCGGTGCCTGTCGTGGCTTTCACCTCGCTGATGTAGGCACCGGCGGGCAGATTGCACACCAGCGTATCGGAGTAGAGCTCCTTGCCGTTGATAGTCGTCATGATGCGATAGACGAACTGGTCGCACACCGAGCCGCCGGATTCGAGGTACGAGGCCGAGCTTTCATTAATGTCGATGGGCAGCGTGGTGAGAGGCGTCCAGGTGGTGGTGCCCAAGCGACGCTTGTCGATGCGCCACTCACAGCCGCTGAGCTGCACGTTGTACTCCCATGTCAGATGTATGCCTGACAGGTCGCTACGGTCCTGTGCCAGCTTGATAGGCACTTCCATCTTGGTATTCACCGTGGCCTCTTCCCACAGGTCATATTTCGTGTGAACGTCGCCTTCGCCCGGCAGTTCGGTCAGTTTGTTTTCAAATTTCTCTTTCAGGAAGTCGGGGAGGAACACGACGCGATAGACATATATCTTGTCGTAGTCGATGTTGTCATCCTCCACCTTTAGTTTTGTGCTGGTGCCGCTAATCTCCTGAAGCACCTCATACTCGCTCGTAGGCCGTCCCTTCTCGTAGCGGAGCACATACCATGTACCGTCGGTCTGACACTCTATCGTGACAGGCCTGTTGTTGAAAAAATCCGAGATCGATTTCTTGCGCGTCCATTGTATAATGGTCTTCTTCTTCCATTTGTCAAATTCTGCTGTGAGCACATCCACGCGTGTATAGGGATTGAACATGATACCCTCGTCGTAGGCGGCGTCGGATGGAGCGTGAAGCATGTATAGGTAATGGTCGCTGCCGGAATAGCGCATCGTATGCCGCTTCACATCGGCGGTGTAATCGAGCTTATAGATGCGCAGTGGCACGGTATAGGACTTCACAGGGATGGTGAACGTGTATTCGGCGTTCTGGTCCGTGCCGCCTGAGCGGCTTTCAGCGTTGAGCCGATAATAGACTCTCTCGGTGGTATAGGTGCTCGTGCGATAACTCACTAAGCCGTCGAAATATTTGTCCAAATAGCGCGTATTGGATTCCGTGGCAGGCGTGCCGCTGACCTTAAAGACGTAGTTGCCTTCATCGTCGAGCTCCACACTGTATTTGGGCATCATATTCTTGTACGATGAGATATTCAAACTGCGTTCATACTGGAAATTACGCACTTCATTGCCATCGTCCCACTTGGTGCAGCACGCGATATAAATCTTTCTGACTCCGTCGCGCAAATCCCATTCCGTAGGCTGGTACTCCAGCGTGAACATATACTTGAACGTCCCAGTGTCTTGAATTCTACTGAAATAGACGGGACGTGTGGACCAATTCACGGTAGGAGTCTGGTAACCCACGAAATCGGCCTCGGCAATGTCTGTCCTGATACCTTCGGCATTCTCGATGGTCACGACGACGTGTGTGGAATTCTTGTCATCTACCGTGCCGTAGTTGACGCGGATGTCCCAGTTCCATTTGTACATGTGCTTGCTGACGTCGAACATGTAGTATGTTCTGAAGTCCATAAAATTCTTCTTCGTGTTGTCGGTCTGATAACGGAACGTGTATTCGCCGCCATCGGAGTCCTGTCCGTTATCCTTCGCCGTCGTCGAGTACTTCCACGTAGAAGGAGCATAATAAGCCCACGTCGGCGAGGCGCTGGCCAATAGCACCAGGAATGTTATTGCCAGTAGTCTAAGGTAATGATTCTGTCTCATAGTCGTATCTTATTGTTGAGTTAGGTTATTGTTGTTTAGTTAGTCTAAGGTCTGTTGCCACAACGAATTCGCCTTCTTTGAGCCGAGCTGTGGCAGTGCCGGTGTAAGTGCCTAATGAGTTGGTCACGGTGAAGCGATAAACGACGGACTCAGAAGTTGGCACCATGGCAACATAGACCTCCGTCCGCCCCGATGCACTGATGGTGAGTGGGCCTGAGAAGTTCGTTGCTGTTGCATGAACATCATCCTTCGACTTTACAGCCGTGTCATCCATCGCCGCTACGGTAGCCGAATGCGGATATTTGCCCCCACGTGAATCATTTGGATAAGTATCATCATAACTGATCTCAAGCGTGTTGATGGGAATGGCAGCGGAGCCGTCGGTGAACGAGAACTTGCACAGCGTGAGCAAGCTCTTCATCAGACCCATCGAGGCCGTGGCTGTGTTTGCAGTCACAGCGGTCACCGTAGCTACGCCGTAAACGTAATGGAAAGAATTTGCCACATCATCGAGATCACCAGTTTGATCTGCGAGATTGATGGTGAAGGTCTTCGCTGCTGTAAACGTAGTAGTCGGATAGACAACAGCGATATCATCGCTTAGGGCACAAGTAACAGAGCCCGAGAACTGCGAGAAAGCAGCAGTCTGAGTAGCCGTTAGTGGCCCTGTGACAAGTTGAGATAATTCCGCTTTTGTTTGATCCAGATTACAATACGTCAGCGCATCCCCCGCCTTCCACGATGCCGTCATCGTTGAACCATTTTCCGTCAGAATCGCCCTAGTCAGCGCGCTCTTCGTCGCTGTGTTGTCCTCCACCTGTGTGATGACGAGATGACGTGTCTTCACTTCATTTACGTCAGTCGGGGTAACCACATCCTCGTTCTTCTCCGAGCAGCCCGTTGCCGCTATCAGCAGCACTGCGCTCATGAGCCAGTTCATCAAAAGGTTAGTATGGATACGATTTTTCATTTTTTCTATCTTTAAATGTTATATTCTTTCATTCTTTAATTGTTTTATTCTTGCATTTTACTGTTTGCTCCAGTCATCGTCCCAGACGTCCTGAGCGCCCTGACTTTTTACGGGGGTATTTGGTTGACTAAAGCCGCAACTGGTAGATTCCTTATATCCGGACATCGTTCCGCTTATGCCGCCCTGTTGGCTCGTTTGAAGCAGGCACTGTTCATGCTGAAGATATACTACCGTCAGCATCGGCTGTTGATATGTTTTGTATGTCATAGTAAATAGAATGTTTTTTAAGTGGTTCTAACTGGGCGCAAATATAAGTATTTTCATACGTTACAGCAAACTTTTGGGCAAAAAAAATACAGAAAAACCTCTCATTCGCCTCACAAATAGCCCGCACAGAAAAAATGATGCAGACGATACACTCGAAAAAAAACATCATTTTGTTCGTTTCAGGCTCAGAGGACAATAAGCTAAAAACCCACCCTTTTTTTGCCTCGCGCGCGTTAGCAGCAGCAGCAGCCACATTTTCTTTTATTTTCTTTTGTGCACTTTTCTTTTTTTCTTTGATTCTTACTTTTCAATTTTGGACTTTTCAGGCTCAGTCGCGAAATGCCTGCTGCAACAGTAATGATGTTTGGAACACCTGGGTTTTCCAAGCCAAAAGCATAGGCAAATCAGAAAAAAACTGAAGGAGGCTGACTTAGAACAGGCTTTTCGGACTGAGCCACATAGGCACAGATGATAACATAGGTCGTAAGACCACAGGCATCAGAAGAGGTGTTTTTTATGTTTTTGTCTTCATCAATCGATTGCTCAACAAGAGACTTTTTAAGGAAAAGAAATAGGAATAATTAAGTTGAAACGCACAATGACTTAGAATAATCACGTTCAGTAATTTGAAATATATTAGTTCTCATCATTTCTGGATTAAACTCTTGATCATTCCCGATTATTTCTTTCAAAAAACATCGACAAGCCGATTCGCTTCTAAAAGAGAGTGAAAAGGGGGAAAAAAGGGCTCAAAATGGTGTATTCTGCACACTCATAAATGTGGTTTTAAGGCCTATTTCAGGGCATCTTGAAAGATTTTTGGACATTTTCGTTTGTCCGTTCACAAATAATACGTATCTTTGTGCTGCTTTTGCGCATATAAGGCACCTTTTTGCGCGATTCCACAACTTTACTATTTTACTCTATAATCGACAAAGAACTAACAAACTATAACTAAAACTTTACTATTAAACAATGAAAAAAATCTTATTTCTATTAATGGCTCTGCTGACGGTGGGTGTCAGCGGAGTGTGGGCTGAAGATTATAGCGGAAGCTATTATTACATCAGCACAAGCACCCAATCACACTACGGCTTTTATAACGGGAATAATGCAACAAACTATGGCAGTACTTCCGCTAAAACTAGTGCTGTTTTATTTAAATTTGAAAAGACGGGGACATATGATGAGTATTATTGGTATAATTGTACAAGCAAGAAATATATCTCCGTTGATGAGAGTGGAAATCTTTTATCCGCAAACAGTTATAGTGATACAGATGCTTTTAAGTGGTATATTATCGATAATGGCGATGGGACAGTTAAAATCACTGATAAGGCCAACTACAATAGTGGATCACCAAGTAATGCATTGGTTACATTAGGTGGCAATGGTTCTTGGTGGGGTGTTAACGATTTGTCTAATAGCACCTACACGAACAAGGCATGGAAGTTGATTCCTGCTGTTGAGATGAAAAAGCCTTACTATATTGGCCTTGGACGTGGTGAGAATCGTTACCTCCAATATAGTAGCGATGACAACAAGATGAAGCAGGTTGTAGCTAGCACAAAAGACCTCAGCCATGTCTGGTACTTTACTGACGAAGGTGATGGCGTAATAAATATCCATCCTATAACAAGTTCTTCCGCTATGGGCTATGCTTCAGATGCAGGTGGCGGAGCTGATAAAATTTCTACAACAAATACGATAAAATCCTTTAAGCTTACACCTACAGATCAAACCACCTTCCCAATTGCTTTCTTAGCGAGTGGTCTAAGTGCTACTCTCTACATAAGTAACTTTGGAGGCACCAATAATGCCAATATGGGTTTGTATGGTACAATTGCCGATGCTGGCACACGTATGAAGGTTGAAGATGCAAGTTTAAGTGTTAACGCATACATTGGTGCAACTAAAACTATAGGTGCGACTGAATGGAAGACTCAAAGCAACTGGTTACTTTGCGATACTTGGAACAGCAACGGCCCTGGATATTCAAGTTCCAACATGTGGTCACCTATATACTTGAATGGTGTAACGGCCACTGGAATAGCGTTTGACGGATGGGCATTACAGTTAAGTCTTGTAAACTCCTCATTGACAGCAACAACAGGAAAAATACAAACCGATGGGGATGGGACATTAACAATTGATGTGGACAAAGAGTCAACACTTGATTTGACGTTAACATCATCAAATAATAACCCAGGTACTCATGTTTTCAATATTGATGGTTCGTTGACAATTAATATGGGGGATAACGCGTGGAATAATTCTAGCAGTACCAATAACATTAACCTTGGAACAACAGGAAGCTTCACCTTTACCGCGAACAGTGCTATAACAATAGGAACAAATCCGAACTTTACTATAAATGCAACCTTGGCAGATCCTGGAGCATCATATAATACGGTTGAATCGCAAACCCTTGCAACATTTACAAATGTCACCATCACGACATTATCAGTTAACATTTCTGGTACAGACGGATGGACATCGGTTGATAGTAAAGCAGCATTGGAAACCCAAACTAGTGCCGGTAAATATTATTTCTTAGAAAACACATCATCTGGTGTTGTCTTGTACATGTATAAGCAAACAGTATATAACGTCCCTGCAGAAACTACAGTTAATCTCAGTGAAATAGACGGTTATTCATCCTATGAAGTATTCAATGTTCCGTCGGGTGCAACACTTAATGTCGATGTCGATAACTTTGATTTGACTAAGATTCATGGTGCAGGCACAATTACATTTAATGATGCAACTACAACAACCAGTAATATAGCGAGCGACTTCACGGGCACGTTAAATGTTAACAATGCAAGTGCCACAGTTACTATCAATGGTAATCTTGGAGCTTGTACCTTACAGAAAACATTGGGTACTCTCAACTATGCTGGTAACGACTTAAATGGAACCACTCTTGATGGTGTGGTGCTAAACAGCACTACAGCACGAATTACAACCAGCAATACAGTCAATATCAAGAATCTTGCAGGCTGTAATCTTCCTAACCCAAGCGGGAATTATGGCTATGTATTTATTGGCAGTGGCGGAACGATTAATTTATATGGCACTTGTGACTTTACTAAGAAAGCAGACGGAACAACGGCCGAGAGCAGCAACCTTGGCTATGGTTCCGGGGTAAGTATTGTGGTCAAAGAGGGGGCTACCGTTACGGTAGGAGTGGTATATAATTCTGGAACAGATAATGCTTCGGTTACGGTAGAAAGCGATGCCATTCTTAATACTATAGGTTGGACGCACGCTGATAACGTATTATATGCAACTAATTTGACGAACAACGGTACTATAAATTTAAGTACGGGAAGACTCCATGAAAATATTGGTACAAGTGTAGTACATACAACGCTTAGTGGCAGTGGCACATTGAATATTGCAGAAGGGGCGACGTTGGAAGTCTCTTCAGTCCCAAGCGCGATAACTCTATCTGGTGCTGGCACAGTAAAACTTACCATATTCCCAAATAGTACAGCACCCACTATGACCGACTGGACGGGCGCAGTAACTCTACCAGATAAAAGTTCTCAAACTGCAGAAATCGAACGTATTCTAAATGTTTGGGGTAACGAAAATTCAACGATTAAAATAAATAATCTGAATGGTTATTTTTCAACAGGAGCAACCGTAACGCCTACATTAAACATATTGTCAGGTAAGACTCTTACTATCAATGATGGATACTCTGGAGATGTCGCATATCCAACATTTAAAAAAGTGACAGGTGAAGGGAATTTTTCACTAACATTTAATCCAAATAAAGTATTTCGCATTAATATAAATACACTAATAAACTTTACCGGAACCTTGACTGGTCAATACAAGCCAATCGTTGTAGAAAACCTTGTCTTGGCATCTGCTCCCAATCTCAATGATAGGCTATTTAAGACATCAGGAACTGTTACTTATTCCAAGCCAGATTCTAAACTCTATATTGGTGAGACCGAGAAAACTGCGGCTTATGCATGGGAGGAAAAAACTGTTGACGAAGTTAAAGGTTACTATATCACCGAATCTGTTCCAGCAAATATTGCAGATGCAATTGCTCTTGTTACTCCATATTACAATGGTGGCCATGTTGGAGCAGGCCTTGGTAAATATACAATCTCACTTGGCGAAACGTCGTATGCAAATATGAAAGATTTTGGAGATGCGGTTACGGCCTGGGCAACGATAGGAGATTGTGTTGAGCCGACAATCGTCATCAATATGCCAACAAATGGTTTTTACCGTTTTACAAGCCAGAACAATTTGGCTCAGACAGAAAACGTTGGCAAATATCTTCATAACTACTTAACCGATGGGGCTCTTGCATTAAACTCGACAGAAGATAAAACTACAATTTTCTATGTTGACTGTACGAATAACACGCTTCTATCATACGATAATGGCCGATATCTCAACAATTATAACGTAGAACCTGCTGTAGGTAGTAGTTCTACTTGGACAATCGAGGAAGGATCAGAACTTGGTAAATATGCTTTGAAATGGGCAGACGGATGGTATGCTTCTGATTGGAATACAACAGATAATATAACCTATGGCCGAAAAGATGCCAATGCATTGTGGGCTATCGAACCAGTAGAGGAACTCCCCATCACGTTGAATCAAGTAGGAGCAAATTATTTTGCAACATTCTGTGCTCCTTTAGATGTTACGCTTGATGGCGCTACTGCTTATACGCTTTCCAAAGAGGGAACAGATAAATTGAGACTCTCTGCGGGTTCTTCAACCGTTGCCGGTGGTACTCCTGTACTACTTATAGGAACTAGTGCGTCAGCTACTGCAACAATCACCTCTAGTACGGCAGCACCTATTACGGACGAAACCGCTCTTACAGGAACTTACGAAGCTAAGGCCATTAATGGTGAAACTGATTATGTACTGGGAACAGACGAGACAAAGATCGGTTTCTTCCATTGGGTGGATAATACATTAAAGGGCTTCAGAGCTTATCTTACTGGCGAAACAATGGCAGGCGTAAAAGGCTTCTACATTGATGAAGAACAGCTGACAGGAATCGAAGAAATAGTAGGTGAAATAGCGACAGAGAATGATGTCATCTACAATCTTGCTGGCCAGCGTTTGGGCAAGCCTCAGAAAGGCGTAAACATTATCAATGGCAAGAAAGTAATAGTAAAATAAAATTTATGATCAATTCGTGAGTTAATTCATGATCATTCGTGTAAAAACAGAAAACATTCATATCTTCTAACATTAATTGGCCATGAATTAGCCCACGAATTATTCTCGAATTATTTTAGTAACCTATAACAAATATAATGATTATGAAAAAGAGATATATCACCCCTTCTACTTTTACAGTTCGCATTGAATTAGAGAACCGTATTCTACAAATCTCAACAATAGATGTTGTCGATAATGGAGATCCGGTACAAAGTTTAAGAGGCGGTTGGGTCAAAGAGAATACTGCCGACCGCTCAGGCTACAACGTCTGGGACGATGACTGGAGCAAGTGAATGATGGTTCACTGTTCATGTTTAAAGTTTCAGTTTTTTCCTGAGCTTGTCGAAGGACATGATTATTCAATAGAATTCAAGGAGGCTGGGCAGTGGTGCCCAGCCTCCTTTCTTGTTCTGTCAGATGGTACTAATGCCCGATTGCCTCAGCCGTTTAGTAGGAAGTGAAATGTTTACGAGTCTGAGGAGATTTCGTTAGAGTGCTGTTGTGTCGAAGGCCTTTTCGAGATCGTCGGCACTGAGGCGCATGAGGTCTTCCTGATCGAGACCGCGTTTGCCAGCGAGGCAACCTCACTGCGACACAGCTCTCCACACTCGAAGCTTCAGACCTCAAGAAGGCGTTCGCTGGTGTCAAGCTCACGCAGAACGTCACCCGATAAAAAATATTTTTTCAAGATAGACTACAGACTACAGCCGCCCCTAATCTTCGTGCCGGCAGAAACGGCCCTCAATGCCTGAAAGTGGTATGTTTTCCATCCATTGCTGGTTGACATACGGTAGCATGCTGAAACGAAGGCCATGAAGCGACAACTCAGGGAACTCATTGGTGACGAAGGTACGTAATGACTTGGCCTTGACGTTCTCCTCAGCCTTGACTTCGCAGGGGAAAACCTGACCGTCGTACTGGACGAGAAACTCTATCTCGAGTTGGGAGTTGTCCTTACTGTAGTAATAGGGCTGAATATCTCCGATGCCAACAAGCTCTTGAAGAAAATAATTCTCAGTATAGGCTCCCTTGAACTCTGTAAAGGCATTGTCACCAAGAAGCATATCCTGCGGACGTGAGTCGGAGAGCAGAGCGAGGAGACCGCAGTCGAGCAGATAGATCTTAAAGGCATCATTATCCTTATAGAACTTAAGCGGATATTTGGGGGTCGAAACACGATACACCTTGTACACGAGACCCGCATCGACGAGCCATTGGATAGCAGCTTCGTAGTCAGCGGCACGGGCTCCCTTCCTGATAGCTCCAAAGATGAACTTCTTATTCTCCTTGGCAAGTTGAGCGGGAATGCAGTCCCAGACCTGACGGATGCGATGGATCATCGTTTTGCCGTGCTTACCGAAATCGAGATAGTAAGTCTGTAGGATGTCAGCCTGAACTTGTCGAACGACTTTGGGGTCTGAGGTCTCAACCCACTTACCCACAGCCTCAGGCATTCCTCCCACGAAATAATACTGGCGTAGCATCTCAGTGAGCAGGTCGTGAAGGGTGTGGAGAAGCGGCCAGTCTGCAGAAAGGATGGCATCGCAGAGTTGTTTTCTGTTCATGGCAAGGAGAAATTCGGTGAAGGTCATGGGGTACATCTTTATCGTGTTAACCTTACCAACGGGGAAACTCTCATCTTCACTCAAGGCAAGCCCCAGAAGCGAACCTGCGGCCACGACGTGGAGAGACCGCAAATCTTCGCAGAAATATTTTAGCGAGGCGATGCCATTAGGAACCTCCTGAATCTCATCGAAGAAAAGGAGTGTACGGCCCGGCTCAATCTTCACCTCATAATTGACCTCAATAGCATGGATAATGCGCTGGATTTCGAAATCGCGGAAGAGGGTTTCGACAAAGGCGTTGTTGTGGCAATTGACATAGACAAGGTTCTGGAATTCGCGATGGCCAAGTTCCTTCAGAATATAGGTCTTGCCAACCTGACGAGCTCCAAGAAGAATAAGGGGTTTGCGTTCTGGAGCGTCTTTCCAGGCGAGAAGCTTATGATATACAGTCCTTTCCATACAATACTCATTGATTATTTCGGCTGCAAAATTACACTTTTATGAGGGAACAACCAAATAAAACCACACTTTTATGAGGGAATATCCTGCAAAAACCACACTTTTATGAGGGAATATCCTGCAAAAACCACACTTTTATGAGGGAATGCACTTCGCAACTATTTCCAAAATGGAAACAGTTCAGCAGGAAAACAATTGTGAGGTCCGACATTAGGTGGTCAGTCAGATTCTACACTAGGATTTGTCAGGACCGAAAGGGTATTCGGCCACTCAGTTAAGAGATATGCGGCTTTTTTACGAGGCTCGGCTGCTACTGGATACAAATTCGTCGGCCGTGGCAGATGAATTACTAGACAATCCGACTACAGCTATCGCCGAATCTCAATATTACAAAATCGACCATCCATGGTGACGGGAACACACATGCGCGATGCTGTCCAATCCAGACTGCGGCGCGCCATACAAGCACAAGACGTCACCGCCTTCAGCGAAAAAATGTCTCTCGCGAATGACAATGCAAAGGTACAACAACAATCACGTATGCGAAAAGATATGGCTAAAGGAGATGAGAAAACGGCTGCCGTCTTAGCCATAGTTTGAAAAGAGAGTCGTTGAAGGCAATCTCTTGTCCTTCCACGTCAATAAGATCCTTCTTTAATAAGGCTTTCTTGATAGATTGTATGTTTGCAGAAGATTCCAGTCGGTACTTCTTGATGACATCCTTACGGCTGAAACCCGTAGTGACACCATTGGCGAGTGCCCGCAAGAAATTGAGCTGCAGTTCAGACAGCTGTTCCACTTCTCTCTGGAAAAACACCTTATTCTGTTCCAAGAGGTCATCGATGGCGGTAATGATGTCCTTATTCGTAACAACCTTGTCCGTCTTATACCATACCACCCATGCAAGGTGCTGCACGTAGGAGGACAGATTTTCCGTGGCCTCACAGATTCTGGCTGCTTGTTCTTTCGATATGGCCTTTCCCGTATCCTGAAACTTGGCACAAATAAATAATACCCATTGCTCTGTAGGAATTTTCTTTAGGAACATCATGTCGCCGAACTTATAGAATGGCTTGCTCGTGTCATTGAAGATGTTTTCCATCAAGTGTTTCTTACTCCCAAACATACAATAAGTAACATGCTGCTGATGTTGCCATACGGAGCGCAGTTTCTTTTGGAACGTATCGGAGTCCGTAAAGTCCGCAATCTGTTGAAATTCATCCAAACATACTACAATATGTGCGTTCTTCTTCTGAGCAATTCTCTCCGGAAGTTGTAGGATTTCTGTCTCGGTGGCATCCTTCTTATTCCATTCAAACGAAAGTGAGAAGTCGTTCATGGGATCCGAACCGAAGGAGAACTTCGGCGAGATACTCGAGAGTAGTGTCTTTGCCATCTCAACCCATTCATCGAGTTTCGATGAAGTCTGTTTGATGACAGCCGAGGCAAAGGCATGATAAAACTCGTATTCCGACTTGCACTGGAAAATGTCGATAAAGACAAATTGGATGTCATGCCTGTCGATTTCTGAAATAACCTTTTTCACCAACGACGTCTTGCCCCATCGACGAGGAGAGATGAGGATGGTGTTGATGCCATGTGTGAGATTAGCAGTCAGACGCTTGGCATCTTCTGCTCTGTCGGTAAAAAAACGGCCCTCCGCAGCCTTGCCAAAAACAAAAGGATTCTCAATCATTATATCTCTAACAATTAAATTTTCTGGCGCAAAGTTATGTAATAAATCTGTTACTAACAAATTTGTTACTAACAAAGTTATTACTTTTAACATTTATAGCCATTTCAGACTTGGTTTGATGATGAATAGCGCAAGGAAATCACGACACCTCAAATGGGGTGTAATGGGCACAAAAAAGAGGGAGAAAAGGGGGTATTGAGATACAGAGACGCGAGAAAAAAAATTTTTGTTTGAAATAAACTACAGACTACAGCCGGAGATAACGCATCAGGGGCGCCGATGTGGGCTCCGTCACATTTCCTCTAATGACAAGGCTTGTAATGAGAGATGGTATTGTCCGAACGCTGAAGATGGCAACATTTTAACTTTACGTTCCAATTCAGAGAGACTGATTTTCTTAGAATTACGTTTAATCTCAGCAACAATGCCTGTGTGATCGAATTCATTGAGAGCTATCATGTCTATTTCGTTTTCACCCTTACGATCCCACCAATTGCCTATCAATGTGTATTGGCCTGTTTCCATCGTAGCCTGTTGGAAATATTGCTCCAACGTCCGACCAGAGAACTGTTCGTACTGTTGACCTATGTGTTGGCGAAGCAAGGAAAGCTGCTGACGTTCCACGAGCGATTGGTATGGCCACACGAAACGGAACCAGAAGCGCAGGAACTGATCCGATATCTCGTATGCACTGGTCTTACTGTTGGGCTTGGCTAAAAGAGGTTTCAAACGTGAGATGACATGGAAGTTCTTCTCCAAGTTCTGCAGAAAAGATCCCATATCCTTTTGCATAGCTCCATCGATGTCAGAGCGTCGGTTCAGACCTGCTGCTATCAGTTGGAGGATGGAGAAATAGGTTGTACCCTCATCGCCGAACTCCTGATTCATCAAGTCGCGCCCCTCGGTAAGGAAGTAGAAGTCCTGCCTACAGAAATAGTTGAGCATCTTCTCCTTGGTGTAGCAGCCGGAATCCATCAGCAGCTCCACGTATTTTGCTACGCCACCGGTTAACATATAGAGGCATAACAAATCTTCATTTTTATAGTCGGGTTTGTGGTCGTGGAAAATCTGCTTAAGTACATCTATTGAGAATGGCAGCAGTGTGAACTTGGAAGTGGGACGACCATAGAGAGGTTCGTTCTCATCATCAAAGATACGCTTCATCAGCGAACGAATACTGCCCATCGTGATGAGATTGATGTGGGACTCGTTGTGGTAGCGGTCCCACAGGTCTTGCATCTCACTGAAGATGGCCGGATTCACCTTGTAGAGATTTTGGAATTCATCGAACACGACTGTGAAGTGTCGCTGAAGAGACTCACGCATCACTACTTCAAAGAAGTCGCGGAAACGGGTGAGACGTCCATAGACCTTTATGCCTAATTGTGCTTCGACGGCCTGTTGGAACTTGCCACAAAGCACCGCCTCGTTGTCTTTCGAGACGAAGAGATAAGCGTACTGACGGCCTTTGAAGGCTTTGGTAATAAGCGAGGTCTTGCCTACACGCCTACGTCCCATCAATACAGTGAATGTAGCACTTCTTTCCGCCTGTCGTTCATTCTCTTGCATGATGGCAATCTCAGTATCACGATTATAGAATCTCATAAATGTAAATTACGATTTATATAAATAGCCATTTATATTTGCGCTGCAAAAGTACTAAAAAGAATGATAAGTGAAGAATGAAAAAGTGAAAAAGTGTATTGATTCATGGCAATTCAAAGCAAAAACAACTTTCAAGAAGGAGAAAAAGGCAAAATATTTGGAGACAAACAAAAAAAGCCCTCCCGAGGGAACGGGAAGGCCAATGATTCAAAGCAGCAGGATGTCCTCAATACAGGAGCTGCACGGATGTTTTCATATTTAGGCGATGCGGTAGCGGGGGATGGCATAGTAGGTCATGCCGTAGTCCTCGCGCTTGCCCTTGAAGCCCTGGGCGGTGAGGGCGATGCCGATCTGCACCTTCGTGCCGTGGACGGGTTGGATGAAGGGGTATTCGTGGGCTACGGTGTTGAGGACTTCGGACATCGTGATGGCCGCGCAGGGTTCGTCGGGCGCGGGCAGACGGAAGCACTCGGTCACGATGCGCTCCATATCGACGGTCGAACGGTAGGGCTCGTTGTGACGCTGGATGGTGCGGGTCTCCTCTTCGGTGAACCAATAGCGCTCGCCGTTCTGCAGCTCAGCTCAGGGACTCATGGGACAACCCCGCCTACGGCATCACGGCCATGGGCGAAGGCAGCCATCGCGTTTATATATTAAGGTGAGGCGGCTGTAGTCTGTAGTCTGTTTTGAAAAAAATATTTTTTATCGGGTGACGTTCTGCGTGAGCTTGACGGCCGCGAACGCCTTCTTGAGGTCTGAAGCTTCGAGTGTGGAGAGCTGTGTCGCAGTGAGGTTGCGTCGTCCGGCGAGGCGGTTGGCCTGTTCCTGAATGGCTTTCTCGAACACATTACGCACGTAACGGGCATTGCCGAAGTTGTGGTCCTTGTGTGCCACGGCATATTCCAACCGTTCCTGGAGCATCGTCTCGCCGTCGTCGGTCAGCGTATATTGTCCCTTCTTGGCATACATCTTGAAGATGTCCACGAGATCGGCGGCCGAGTAGTCGGGGAAGTTGATGTAGCGGTTGAAGCGCGACTGGAGACCCGGATTGGAGTCAATGAAGCGCTGCATCTCATTGGGGTAGCCTGCGATGATGACCACGAGTTTGTCGCGGTCGTCCTCCATGCGCTTGAGGAGCGTGGAGACAGCTTCCTGACCATAGTCGCGCCCTGGGTCTTCGGGTGTCAGTGAGTAGGCTTCGTCGATGAAGAGGACGCCGTTGAGGGCCGAGTCGATGACGGCGTTGGTCTTCACCGCTGTCTCGCCGAGGTACTGTCCGACGAGTCCTGCACGGTCGGTCTCTACGGTGTGGCCCTTCTTGAGGATGCCGAGGTCTTTGTAGATACGTGCCACGATGCGCGCCACGGTGGTCTTACCCGTACCGGGGCTGCCGGTGAAGACGAGATGGTAGGACATCTTGGGCGTCTTCATGCCCTTCTCCTCACGTTGTTTCTGCACCTTGACGAAGTTGGCGAGTGAGTGCACCTCATTCTTGACGGCCTCGAGGCCGATGAGCTCGTCGAGTTCCTCGTAGGGGTCGCCTTCGATGGCGGCATTGATGGTGACAGTGTCGCGCTCGCCGCCGTAGTCCAGCGATTGATTGCTCTTGGATGGACCTTCGGGATTCTCGATGTCGCTGCCGCTATTCTCGCCATCTTCGGTGACAACGGCAACAATAGTCAGGACACCCATGACAATGAAGGCGACTGCGACGATAATAATGACGATTTGTTTGCTACTGAATTCCATAGTAAAGAGTGAAAAATGAAAGAGTGAAAAGGGTTGCGTTAACGTTAACGTTTTCGTGAGATTTCATCATCTCAATGATGACATAGATGAGGAAGGGGAAGGCGTAGAAAACCATATCTATGGCATCGAAGGTACCAGGGAGGAGGCCAGCCCATTGCATGAGTTCGGAGCCTACGCCTAAGGCGGGGATGAAAGCGGCTATGAGCAGGCGACTCTGCACGCTGTTCTCTGAGAGGATGGCATCGATGATGAGGATGTATGCTGTTGCCCAAAGGGCTCCGGGGAGGCTGTAGAGGAACCAGTTGGGCACTGCCCAACCCGCAACGAACATCCGTCCGTGCTGCACAATGATGCCAAAGCCCAAATCCCATGCGACCTTGTGGATGAGGAGCAAGGGCGGTCGCATGAGGAGATAGATGCACCCGCCGATGATCAGCAGGAGGATCGACAGGGAAATCTTCTCAGAGGACAGAATAGGGCGCATCTAAAGTGAAAGCGTGAAGGATGTTAGAAAAGGAACTTGACGGCGTCGTTGAAGAGGGCAAGGGCCATGAGGGCAAAGAGGAGAGCCATGCCGACGTATTGCGCGCGTTCCATAAACTTATCCGAGGGCGGGCGGCGGGTCACGGCTTCGACAAGGAGGAAGAATATATGACCGCCATCAAGCCCCGGAATGGGCAGGATGTTCATCACAGCAAGGATGATGGAGATGAAAGCGGTGATGTTCCAGAAAGCCTCCCAGTTCCATGAGGCGGGGAAGAGGTTGCCGATGGTGCCGAAGGAGCCTACGCTCTTCGCTCCCTTCTTGGTGAAGATATACTTCAGGTCGCTGACATAACCCTTCAACGTCTCCCAACCGTATGTGATGCCGGCGGGCAGACTCTCCCAGAAACCGTAGTCGTGGTGGATGTAAGCTTCCTGGTAGTATGTGATATAGTGTAATTGTGTGACACCCATCAGGTAATGCTCATCGAGGGTGAGGGTAACGGTGTCCGGCGCCGCTCCTTCGTTGGCAAAGACGATGGGCAGCTGACGCAGCTTCAGGCTGTCCTCATGCGAACAACCGACGGCAAGGATGTCGGCCTTGCGTCCCATGATGGCATTGAAGTCGCTCCACCACTGTATGTCATGACCATCGACGCTAAGAATACGCGCACCCTTCTTCATGCCAGCCTGAGCGGCAGCGGAAGCAGGCACAACGCTATCAATGCGAGAGGGCACATTAACGGAGAGGAAGCGTGGATCCTGTTCGATCATCTCCAGCAGGTTAACCCCCTCCTCGGGCATCGTGATCTCCACTTCCTTACCGTCGCGGAGCACCGTGACGACCTTGGCCTCGGAGATGGCGCGATAGACTGTGCCGTCCCAGCCTTCAAGTGCTTCACCATCCACTTTCACAGGGATGTCGCCATCGACAAAGCCGAGTTGTTCAGCCATCTCGTTATAGGAGAAGCCATCGCTGATGTTGCGCATGGGCAACGTGTTGCTACCCCAGACGAAGAGGATCATGGCATAGATGAACAGCGCGAGGAGGAAATTGACCAGCACGCCGCCTACCATGATAAGGAAACGCTGATAGACGGGTTTGGCACGGAACTCATCGGGTCGGACGGGCTGCTTCATCTGCTCCGTGTCGAGGCTCTCATCAATCATGCCGGCTATCTTGACGTAGCCGCCAAGAGGAATCCATCCGATACCGTACTCGGTCTCATTATCCGCCATCTTGGGGAAGAGACGTGTGAACCACTTATCCTTCGTCGAGAAGAGATGGAACTTCCAGTCAAAGAACATAAAGAACTTCTCCACGCGCACCTTGAAGAGCTTGGAGAAGAAGAAATGGCCGCCCTCATGCAGGACGATGAGGATGGCAAAACAGAGAATCAATTGAAAGGTTTTAATCCAAAAAACGCTCATATAAATTTTCGTTTAACGTTTAATGTTTAACGTTTAACGATGTGTTACCAATCGTTTGTTAAGCAGTAAAACTAATGAATAATAGATTATTGAATTCTTTCTTGAATATTCTGTTTGAGTTTGGATAGCATTTGTGAAACCCGTGAAAAGCTTTCGGATAATGAATCCAATTTATCTTGTTCCAAAAAACCTAATCCTACTGAAAGGTCCAACTGGCTCCAGACCTCAGAAAGCGATCCATAGGCTACGGAAATATGATATAATTGTTCTTTAGGAGAAAGTCGTCCCATTCCTTCAGCTATGTTTGATGTTAACGAAATTGCAGCCCGTCGTATTTGCGAACATAAAGCGAACTTTTCCTCAACAGGAAAGGTTTTCTGCAACTGATATATATTTATAACTAATTGTCTTGAAAGTTGATAAACTTCTAATCGCTCAAAAGAAAACATATAAACGAATTATTATAGCTGCGAAGATTAAACGCTAAACGTTAAACGTTAAACGAACTTGAGAGGAATGCGGCGGCGATGCGGCGCGCTTGAGCGTCGCTCTGTAAGTAATCCTCGTAAGTGGGTTGTTTGATGAAGGTGGCGCGCTGGAGTGTTTCCTCAATGATATCAGCCATTTGCAGGAAACGGCAGCGACCTTCGAGGAAGGCACGGTTGACAATCTCGTTGGCTGCATTGACGATGCAGGGGGCATTGCCACCGCGATGGAGTGCAACGTAAGCGAGGGCGAGACAGCGGAAACGGTCGGTGTCGGGACGCTCGAAGGTCAGGTCGTGCATGGTGAACCAGTCGAGGCGGTCGAAGTCGCTCTGCAAACGCTCGGGGAAGGAGAAGGCCAGCTGGATCGGGACGCGCATGTCAGGCACACCGAGCTGCGCCTTGACAGCACCGTCGGCAAACTGCACAGCACTATGCACAACGCTCTGCGGATGCACGACAACCTGAATGTGTTCGGGCTCCACACCGAAGAGCCATTTGGCCTCGATGACCTCGAAGCCTTTGTTCATCATCGAAGCGGAGTCGATGGTGATCTTGGCTCCCATATCCCAGTTGGGATGCTTGAGTGCCATGGCGGGCGTGACGGTCTCGAGCTGCTCACAGGTGAAGGTGCGGAAGGGACCGCCCGAAGCGGTGAGGATGATCTTCTCGATGGGTGACACTTCACCCATCATGCTCTGGAAGATCGCAGAGTGCTCACTATCGACAGGGAGAATAGGCACTTGATACTGACGGCAGAGGCCATTGATGAGTTCGCCTGCCACAACCATTGTCTCCTTGTTGGCCAATGCGATGGGTTTGCCCGCGCGAATGGCGGCTATCGTAGGCGGCAGACCAGCGAAACCGACCATGGCCGTGAGCACCATATCCACTTCGGGGGATTCCACCACTTGGCACAGGGCATCAGCACCGGCATAGACGGCAATGGGCAGGTCAGCGAGGGCATCGCGCAGCGGCTCGTAGTGCGACTCGTCAGCGATGACCACGGCAGCGGGTTTGAACTGACGTGCCTGCTCAGCGAGCAGTTCCCAGCGGTGGTTGGCGGTGAGGACACGTGCCTCGAAGCGGTCAGCGTGTGCTGCGATGACCTGCAGGGCCTGCGTGCCGATAGAGCCTGTGGAGCCGAGGATGGCTATTTGTTTTGGTGTCTCTTGGTTCATATAGGATTCTGATTGTTGCGATGGAATCGCAACGGAATTAACGGTTCAGGGTCAATAATTCGTCGGGAACGCTGACGTAGAGGCGACGCTCGCGGTGGTCAGCACGGAGGATGAAATCTTCGTGGGCAGGGATGAGGATTTCCTTGCCGTCGGGCGTTGTCACTTCGAGGAGGACGTTGGAGGTCTGGTCATAGACGGCGGTGACGGAGCCGAGGGGAAGACCCTCGGAAGAACCCTCGTGAACACTAACGACTTCGAAGCCTTTGAAATGCAACCAGGTGAGTTCTTCCTCGTCCATCTCGGAGGGCGTGAGGGCCTTGGGAAAGAAGACGTCGGCACCGATAAGGGCTTGGGCACTGTCAGCGGTGTCGATATCCTCGAACTTCAGCAGGGCTACGGTGTCCGAGCGAAAGCGCCACTCCTCAAGGAAGAAAGGCACCAGCAGGCCATCGAGGCGCAGGAAGAGGTAGTCGGCCTCAACCCGATCCCAGACATCGTCGGAAAACTGGAAAGCCACTTCGCCCCGCACGCCGTGCGTGCGCGTGAGCGTACCGATTTGATATACCTCCTCCTCCCTAATCATTCTTTCTCTTGATGCAAGCACCGAGGGCATTGAAGCGGCGTTCGATGTCCTCATAGCCTCGGTCAATCTGTTGGATGTTACTGATGGTACTTTCGCCTTCGGCGCTCATGGCTGCAATGACCAGAGCGATACCCGCACGAATGTCAGGTGACGTCATGCGGCCTCCCCGCAGACGGATCTTGTTGTCATGCCCCACAACGACAGCGCGGTGTGGGTCACAGAGGATGATCTGTGCACCCATATCAATGAGCTTATCCACGAAGAACAGACGGCTCTCAAACATCTTCTGATGGATGAGCACACTGCCGTTGGCCTGCGTGGAGACCACGAGCAGCACACTCAGCAAGTCGGGCGTGAGACCTGGCCAAGGTGCATCGCTGAACGTCATGAACGAGCCATCGATGAATGACTCTATCTCATAGTGGTCGTGGCAAGGAACATAGATGTGATCACCTTGTCGCTGAACGGAAATGCCCATGCGACGGAAGGTATAAGGGATGATGCCGAGGTCGTCGTAGCTGACATCCTTGATGAGAATGCCATCGCCGCACATCGCCGCCATACCGATGAATGATCCCACCTCAATCATATCGGGCAGGATGCGATGACCAGTGCCGTGCAGCTCACTGACGCCGTGTATGGTCAGCAGGTTGGAGGCGATGCCCTCAATGTGAGCACCCATCGCATTGAGCATCCGACAGAGCTGTTGGATATATGGCTCGCAGGCAGCGTTGTAGATGGTTGTCGTGCCCTGAGCGAGCACAGCAGCCATGATGATATTGGCCGTACCCGTGACTGAGGCTTCGTCCAAGAGCATATACGTTCCCTTGAGTCCGTTGGCAGTGATAGTGAACACACTGCGTTCGGCATCATAGCGGAACTTTGCGCCCAGCTTCTCCATACCAAGGAAATGCGTATCGACGCGACGACGACCAATCTTGTCGCCCCCCGGCTTTGACACCAGTGCCTTGCCATAACGGGCAAGCAACGGCCCAAGGAACATGATACTGCCCCTCAGACGCGCCGAGCAGCTGAGGTAGTGATCACTCTCGAGATAGCTGAGATTCACTGCATCAGCCTGAAAGGTATAATCGCCTTTGCCGTTCTGAGTCACCTTGACGCCTATCTCCTGCAAGAGTTGGATCTGGTTGTTGACGTCAGCAATATCAGGGATATTCTGGATGCGCACAGGCTCGTCAGTCAACAAGGTCGCACAGAGCACCTGCAAGGCTTCGTTCTTGGCGCCCTGCGGTGTGATCTCTCCTGAGAGTCGGTGCCCGCCTTCGATCTGGAATGAACTCATACTTGTTCGTTTAACGTTTAGCGTTTAATTATTGCGTTGAGCGTTTAACGACGAATTAGGCTTTAGCGTTTCCGTTTTTTCTTGCTGGCATTGCTACCCGGCAGATGACCATTGGCCACCGATGCAAAATGGAAATCCTCGGGGACGGCCACGTTGCCATCGGTGTAGCTCTTCACATCAGCCGCCACCTTACGCTCGTCCATCGCGTCGCGGTTCCAATTGTAGAGACTGCGTTTCATGTAGTTGGCCATCATTGCCATGAGCTCCTCGCGCTCGGGACCTTCAGGCAGATCCTTGAGCTTATGCATGAAACTCTCCGTCAGATGACCATAATGGCGGTAGCGGATGCGCTTCATCGGATATTTCAGGGGCTTGGGCCGCGACGTGATATCCTCTGGCTTAATGACCTCGAAGGGATAGTCGATGTCGAGCTGGTAATTGGAGAGGATGGCCAGCTGATCCCATAGCTTGTGCTCGTAGTCGGGCTGTTGGGAGTCGTTGGGATTCATCGTCGCCATGACAGCTATGATGCTCTCCGCACACTCCTGCCGTTCCTCCCTGTCTTCGATCAGTAGGCAGATATCGACCATCTCCTGTATGATGCGCCCGTATTCGGGCAGTATCATTTTCTCACGTTGGGTGTTATAAGTCATATATTGATTTGACGATTTGACGATTTAACGATTTGACAATATCAGCTCTCATGCAGCAAGTCCTTTGGCTTGGTGGCGATGAAGTCCTTGAGGTAGAAGGGCTCGAAGTAAGCCACATCGACGGTTTCGCCGCGACTGAGGGCACGTGCTGCCAGCGGGTACATGTGCTTGGCCAAAGGTTGAATGCCATCGAGGAAATGGGCATTGGGGTGAGTGATCACCTCGCGGCACTTGGCAGCCCCGTCGCCAAAGAAATAGACAGGGGCACGGTCGAGCCATTCCAGATAGGTGCCGGCATCAACGATGTCTGCCTGCACGGGACGCAGGGCTTTCAGTGCACGGTCATAGACAGCAGCATAGACCTCCATTCGGCGGGCATCAATCATCGGCACAAAGAGTGCCTCATCGGGGATGTCATCGCGATAAAGAAGCAGAGGTACACAGAGCAGCTCCAACGTAGGCACCGCCACGAGGGGTACGCCACGACCGTAAGCTACACCCTTGGCCATCGATACACCGATGCGCAAACCCGTGTAGCTGCCCGGTCCCTGGCTCACGGCCACCGCATCCAAGGGGATGGCGTGACTTTCGGCAAAGCTCAGTGCCTCCTCGACAAAGACACCGCAGCGCGTAGCGTGGTTAGGGCCGTCAGCATCGGTCTGTTCAAAGATGACGTGAGCATCCTCGCTCACCGCCACCGAACAAACCTTCGTGCTGGTTTCAATATGTAGGATACAAGACACGCTAATTTACGATTTGACGATTTACAATTGACTATTTGATGATTTACAATTAACGATTTGGGGCTGAAACAGCATTTACGGGTGCAAAGATAGGTATAATTTGCGATTTATGACTGACAATTTACGATTTTTTATTACCTTTGCGCCCGAATTACGATGAAATCACATATCGTGTGTCGTAAAACCGTAAATCGTATAATTGTAAATCGTCAAATTGTCCAATCAATATGATTCTTTCCATGACAGGCTACGGCAAGGCTTCTGCCGAGTTCCGCGACAAGAAAATCACCGCCGAGATCAAATCAGTCAACAGCAAGGCACTTGACTTGCAGACGCGCATCGCTCCCATCTATCGCGAGAAGGAGATGGAACTGCGCAGCATGATATCCTTGGCTTTAGAGCGCGGTAAGGTGGATTTCAGCCTCTACATCGAGCGCGATGATTCCAACGCCGCAGCACCCATTAACCGCAGCATCCTGAAAAGCTATGTCGAACAGATTCGTGACATCGTCGATGAATACGACCTCGATGAACCCGAGGAGCATTGGATGCCAACGCTTCTGCGACTGCCCGACGTGCTGACACGGACGGAGGTCGTCGAACTGACCGATGAGGAGTGGGCCGTGGCACGCGAGGCAGCTCAACAAGCCATCGACCATCTCATGGACTTCCGCCGTCAAGAGGGTGAAGCCTTGCAAGAGAAGTTCAACGAGAAGATTGCCAACATCACCGAGCTCCTCGCACAGATCGAGCCCTACGAGCAGGCTCGCTTGGAGAAGATTCGCAGCCGCATCATTGACGGACTGAATAGCATACCAGAAGTGCAGGTGGATCGCAACCGCCTCGAACAGGAGATGATCTACTACATCGAGAAGCTCGACATCAACGAGGAGAAGCAGCGTCTGGCCAACCACCTCCGTTACTTCACTGAGACAATGGAAAGCGGTCACGGTCAGGGAAAGAAGCTCGGTTTCATCGCTCAGGAAATGGGACGCGAGATCAACACTACGGGCAGCAAGGCCAACATCGCTGAGATGCAGAACATCGTCGTGCGCATGAAGGACGAGTTAGAACAGATTAAGGAACAGGTATTGAATGTGATGTAATTATGAGCAAAGTCATCATCTTCTGTGCTCCCAGCGGTAGCGGCAAGAGCACCATCATCAACAGTCTGATGCCCCGCGAGGAATTGAATCTGTCATTCTCCGTGTCAGCCACGACCCGCCCGCCGCGCGGTCAGGAACGCGATGGCGTGGAGTACCTCTTTATGTCGCCCGAGCAGTTCCGCGAGCACATCGCCGACGACGATTTCATTGAATTTGAGGAGGTCTATACCGATCGCTTCTATGGAACACTGAAGCAGCAGGTGGAGAAGCAGTTAGCTGCTGGACAGAACGTCATCTTCGATGTGGATGTGCATGGTGGAGTGCGCCTGAAGGAATACTTCGGTGACCGTGCCCTCAGCCTCTTCATCCAGCCGCCCAGCATCGATGAGCTGCGTCGCCGTCTCGAAGGGCGGGCTACAGATGCACCTGAGGTCATTGAGCAACGTCTCGACCGCGCTGCCTACGAACTCTCCTTCGCTCCGCGCTTCGACCGCATAGTGATCAACGATAACCTTGAGAAGGCGAAGGCCGAAGCTTACGAGCTCATTTCAGCTTTTCTCAACATCTAATCCAGTATCTCCGCAACTTCCAGTTATTCCAGATATTCCATTTTTCCGGTATTCCCATTGATATGACCACAGGCTTATACGGCGGCAGCTTCAACCCCATTCACACAGGCCACATCGCTTTGGGGGAGTGGTTGACTCGTCACGCTTTGGTTGACGAGTTGTGGTTTCTTGTCACGCCGCAGAACCCGCTGAAGCCCGCCTCGGGGCTCTTGGATGACGCTGCCCGTCTGCGATTGGCACGCTTGGCCATTGGCAGGCGCCGCCGCTTGCGCGTCTCAGATTTTGAGTTCCATCTGCCGCGTCCGTCGTATATGGTTCACACCTTGGAAGCCCTGCGCAAGACATACCCAGAGCGCGACTTTGTGCTCATCATCGGAGCCGACAACTGGCATCGTTTCCCTCAGTGGTATCAGTCCGATGAGATCCTTCGTCACCATCGTCTCATCATCTATCCTCGCCCAGGTTATCCCATTGATGAAGCCGCATTGCCCGAGGGTGTCACGATGGTCAACACGCCACTCTATGACATCTCATCAACTCAAATCCGCGAGGCCATAGCCAGCAATCCCACCTATAACGGCCTTGGCCTTGCTCCCCGCGTGTGGGCGGAAATCAAGGCCAAGGGCTATTATCTCATCTCACCATCACCTTCTTGCCATTAATGATGTAGATGCCGCGTTGAAGCGGTGTGCTGTTCGACATACGTCTGCCACTGAGGTCGAAGATGCCTTGAGAAGTGGTGACAGGAGCATCCGCTTCGAGACCTTCGATGGCGGTGAAGTCAGTGCCTGTGCGACCTGCCATGATGGTGAGCAGTTTCACGTCCTGTGCAGAGAGCGCACGTTTATAGACAAGCAGGTCATCAATGTAGCAATCCGCTGAACCCCAGAAGGAGCCTGTACCGAGCTGCATATAAGACGCAGAACGCAGGAAGCTGAGCACTGCGCTGTAGGCGGCACTTCCGCCAAACGATTTCTGTGCTTTCTTCACGCCATCAACATAAAGGCTGACACCACTCGAAGTGATCGTGACGGTGACGAAAGCCCACTTATCCGTAGGCAGGTAGTTGGTTGCACCATTGTTGGGATGGTTGATGTCAAACCAGGTGGAGCCATTGTTGAAACCAATATAGGCGTTGCCCGTCATGAAGAGGCGCGCCGTAGCATCGTTAGCCTCATTGTTGGCAAAGCTCCAGATGGCATCCCAATGATTGTCGGAGGACATCTTCAGCCACATCGCAATGGTCATGCCACGCAGACTGGTCAGTCCCTTCAGCGGATTGTCCATCACCGTGTAGCTGGCATCTGCGCTGGCACCGAAGTACTGATGCACCACCGAACTTGCACGGTCAGCGTCGCGCCCAATGGTTGGTGCCGTGCCACTGCCCAATGCCTTGAATGTTGGTTTCTGTGTGCGGTCAATCTGATTGGGTGTAATCTTCGACGTGAAAGGATAATGCGCTACGCAGTCAGTGAGGTAGTCGCCGTCGGGAAGGTCATCGTCGGCACCTGCTGTGACATTAAAGACCTGGGTATAAGTCACATTATCGCAGGAGATGGTGCAGGCCAAGGTCACTGATGTGCTGTGATCAGGTACGGTGTAACGTCCTTTCGAAGAGATGACGTCTGGCTCGCTGCTGGTCCATGTGATCTTGGCTCCGAGGTAAGGCGTGTCGGGCAGGTCGATGTTCGCGCTCACCGTCTGTCCGTCCTTCAGCGAGATGGTGTTGGCACGTGCAGTATAAGCCACAGCAAAGCGCGGGTCGATATGGTAAGCCCACAGCTGAACGCCGCACGAAGCGCCACTCTCAGCTGTCGCCGTGATGCCAATGGCAGGAATGTTGGTGCCATCGAGCGTCTGAGGAACGACAACGCCCTTGTAGGTTACTCCGCCCAGGGTCAGGGTGATATAGCCTGTGCCGTCAGTCATGCTCCAAGTGCCAGACTTCGCACCCGTAATCCTGCCCTCAGCCGTCAGCTTGACGGTGATGGGTGTCACCTCCTCCATATTCTGATGATCCATCTTATACTTATGGATAAGTACATCGTAGCTGCCAGCCATTTCCTCTGCGGTGAAAGCACAGCCGCTCTTGATGCTCTCATTGTTGACCTCTTCGCCATCGAACTGGAAGGGAGCCGAGCAAAGCCAACCATTCTCGTTGAGGAACAATTGGCGCGTGCGCACCTGATGTCCGATCGTGCCGTCGTTGAACTTCGTGTGATAGATGACGAAGGAGCGACCGTTCTGATCCGTGATGGCACTGTTGTGTCCCTGTGCACACTCGCCCACCGTCTGTAAGCCCCAACCATTGTAAGCACCCATCAGCTTCATTCCACCGTTGGTCTGTGCGTTCTTGCCGAAGTTCAGCCAGTAGCGGTTGTGGTAACAGGCATCGAGATTAGCGGCATCGAGGTACTGTCCATCGGGCGTTGCAGAGCGGAAGACGCGCATCTCATAGCCACCGTCGGGATCAAAACCACCATAGCTGAGGAAGAGGTAGTAGTAATCACCGATGTGCTTGATGTAGGGGCCTTCACCGCTGCTGTAGTAGCCGCCAGCGATGCGCTTGCCGAAGTATGGATCGGAGAGGGCGCGTCCCTGACCGTCGTTCTGAACGGGATAAGTGATGGTGTAGTCACGCAGACCCGTCTGCTTGTCCAATTTCAGGATGAAGATACCGCCGCTCCATGAACCGTAAGCCAGCCACAACTCGCCTTCTTCATCGAAGAACACATTGGGGTCGATGTCATTCGTCCAGTACTGTCCCCAGTCGCTGCCACGGTTGTAACGGGAAGGCAATGACGACTGTTCCCCGATGACCAGTTCGAGATCCGTTTTCTTCCATGAGATCTCAGGCGTTGTCGTGTTGCGGAAACCGGAGTAGTGAACGGGACCTTGATAGACGTAAGGACCTGTGATGCGGTCAGCTGTCAGCAGCACGATGACCGAGTGCCAGTTATCACCGTTCAAGCTCATATACATCATCCACTTGCCCGAATTGGGGTTGTAGAGCAGGTCGGGGGCCCACATCATCCCATCAATTTTCCAGTCCGCCTGGTCGCCGTGTGCCCAGTCCTTGGCATCGAATGGGCCGAATGTCACTTCCTGTGGTGAATCGCCGACGAGGGCAGTGACCGTCTTCGTCTGGTTGGTCGTGAAAGCATTGGAGTAGTGAGTGGATGTGACGGAGCCGTTGGCGTTGACGATGCCGAACAAGTTGCTGTTATCCACAGCAGCCCAGTTCACCATATTATCTGTAGAGCGCGCCCAGCCTCGATGCGAGCCAATGATAAAATAGGTCTTGCCTGTGGAATATACCACACTGGGGTCATGGACACTGGCCCAGGTGCGCGTCTTGGTTTTGTAAAGCGAGTTGATTTCGGATGCCGTCAGCTCGATGGTCTCTTGCGCGCAGATAGATGTAAAGGGCATGAGGGCCACGACAAGCACCAAAAATGATGTCAGAAAATGTCTGTAAAGTTTCATAAACAGGGCATAAAGGAGTTTTTTGCAGGACAAAGGTACGGCGTTTTGATGATTTTCCTTAACACTTTGCCCCCTTTTAACGTCATTTAATATAAATAAGGTGTAACTTTTTGGCGGTTTCCGTAAAAAACTATTCCTTTGCAGCGCAAATCCAGAGTAAATCGCCCATATAGCGCATCTGGATGATTTATCGCAACCATCTAAAACGAATAAAAGAACGACTATGAAAAAAATCATCCTCCTGCTCACGGCAGGTCTTCTGCTGACCTCCTGCGCCAGCAAGAAGAAGTTCAAGGAGCTGCAGTCCAACTACAACTCCCTGCAGACCGAGTACCAAGCTGCTCAGGTCAAGCTCGCCGAGAACCGCGTCACCATTAAGTCGCTGGAAGAGCGCCTCGCCGATGCCAAGGCCGAGAACGAGAAGCTCTCAAAAGCGTATGCCGCACTGCAAGGCTCCTTTGACAAGAACCTCGAGCAGGGCAACGTGAACATCGCCAAGCTCGTCGATGAAATCAATGCCTCCAACAAGTTCATCAAGCAGCTCGTCGAGGCCAAGGACAAGAGCGACAGCCTCAATGTCGTGCTCACCAACAATCTCACCCGCTCACTCTCCAAGGAGGAGCTGAAGGACGTCGATGTACAGGTGCTCAAGGGTGTGGTCTATATCTCGCTGGCCGACAATATGCTCTACAAGAGCGGCGACTATCAGATCAACGATCGCGCAGCTGAGACCTTGGAGAAGATTGCCAAGATCATCAATGACTACCGCGACTACGAAGTGCTTATCGAGGGCAACACCGATAATGTGCCTATCAGCCGCGAGAACATCCGTAACAACTGGGATCTTGCTGCACTCCGTGCATCCAGCGTCGTACAGGAACTGCAGAACCGCTATGGTGTTGACCCGAAGCGTCTGACAGCCGGCAGCCGTGGTGAGTACAATCCCATCGCCAGCAACGACACTCCCGCTGGTCGTCAGCGTAACCGCCGCACCCAGATCATCATCACTCCGAAGCTCGACGAGTTCCTGGAGCTGATTGATCAGGCTCCCGCAGAGGAATAAACGGCTTCAGCGCAGCGTTCGCCATCGATAGCTGCGCTGACAATACCACCTGCATAACCGGCACCTTCGCCGCATGGATAGAGACCTTCCAACCTGATGTGTTGGAGGGTCTCTCCGTTTCTAATGATGCGGACAGGTGACGAAGTGCGTGTTTCCACTCCGATGACCGTGGCTTCATTGGTTAGGAAGCCATGACTCTTGCGGCCAAATGCACGGAAGCCTTCCTGTAAGCGTGTGGCAATCATCTTAGGCATCCAGAAATGTAAAGGCGATGACACAAGGCCAGGAGCATAGCTACTCTCAGGCAGATCATCGCTGAGACGTCCGTTCACAAAGTCTGCCATGCGCTGGGCAGGAGCCGTTTGCCGACGACCGCCCTGCTGCCAAGCCAGACGTTCCAAGGATTCCTGAAAGGCCATCATACGCAGATTGCCTTCCCCATCGATGTCCTCTGGCCTGACTTCCACAACCATCCCCGAATTGCTCCATCTGCCATTGCGATGGCTGGGGCTCATCCCGTTCACCACTACCTGCTCCGGTCCCGTCGCCGCAGGAACGACGAAACCACCCGGACACATACAGAAGCTATAGACACCGCGATCGTCACATTGTTGTACAAAAGCATACTCAGCAGCTGGCAACCAGCGACCGCGACCTTCACGACTGTGATATTGGATCTGATCAATCAGTACTGATGGATGCTCCAGACGCACGCCCACCGCAATACCCTTGGCTTCAATCTCGATGTTCCGAGCATCCAACAAACGATAGACATCGCGAGCCGAATGGCCTGTGGCCAGGATCACAGGACCCAAAAATTCCTGCTCCCGATCTTCCTCAGCACCCCCAGCAGCTGCACCTAATCGGCGGCACAGACATCCCCGCACCTTGTTGCCCTCGATGATCAAATCCGTCATCTTGGTCTCAAAATGCACCTCGCCGCCACACTGGAGAATCGTGTTGCGCATATTCTCAATGACACGCGGCAAGCGGTCTGTGCCGATGTGGGGATGGGCATCGCTGAGAATCGTCGGTGACGCGCCGTGCTGGCAGAAGACATTCAGGATCTTCTCCACCGAACCGCGCTTCTTCGAACGGGTATAGAGCTTTCCGTCAGAGTAGGCCCCCGCCCCACCCTCACCGAACGAATAGTTACTTTCAGGGTCCACACTATGTTCGCGTGCAATTCGCGCCAAGTCTTTTTTACGGTCGTGAACGTTCTTTCCACGTTCTATGACAATAGGCCGCAAACCCAGCTCAATGAGACGCAAGGCCGCAAAAAGGCCGCCCGGGCCAGCACCGACGACTACCACCTGTGGCCGACCTTCGACATGAGGGTATTCGATGCGTTCGAATGACTCAGCATCAGGCTCTTCATCCATCCAGACACGCACGGTCAGGTTCACCATCACCTGACGTTGGCGGGCATCAATGCTGCGCTTTACCACCCGAAGGCCCTTCAAACGACGGCTATCCACGCCTTTCTCCTGAACGAGAAAAGTTCGGATAGCTGCTTCCGAGGCTGCCACCTGCGGCAGTACTCTCAACTGAATATCTTGTACCATTACGAATTACTTTCAAGCCCCATTGCCCTTGCCTTCTCGATGACAAATTGCAGGGCTGCATCATGCTCATTAGGAATCACTCCAGCGAGGACGGCATCTTTGAGTGCCGTCTTCAGCACACCGACTTCACGACAGGGAGGCAGGTGGAAACGCTGCATGATCTCCTCGCCATCGACGGGCGGTTGGAAAGTGCGGATGCGGTCGCGCTCCTTGAGGTCCACGAGTTTCTCCCGCACAAGTTGGAAGTTGTCGAGGAAACGCTGCTTGCGCTGCTGGTTCTTCGATGTGATGTCAGCCTCGCACAGCAGCATCAGGTCATCGATGTCACCACCAGCTTCGAAGAGCAGACGGCGCACGGCACTGTCCGTGACCTCCTCGTCGGCAATCACGATGGGACGCATGTGTAGCGACACCAATTTCTTGACATATTCCATCCGTTCGTCCGTGGGCAACTTCAGGCGGCGAAAGATATGCGGCACCATTTTCTCGCCGATAAAGTTATGGTTGTGGAACGTCCAGCCCAACTGCGGATCCCAGCGTTTGGACTTGGGCTTGCCAATATCATGCAGCAGTGCCGCCCAGCGAAGCCATAGGGAATGTTCTTCGCTATACGTCAGACTTTCAGCTTCCAACGTTTTCTGCGCACGCACGACATTCGTCAGCACCTCAAGCGTATGCCAGAAGTTATCCTTATGGGCGCGACCGGCAACAGCTTCCACGCCCTGCATAGCAGCCAGCTCAGGAAAGATGATGTCGAGGAGACCGCTCTGGAAGAGGAGTTCCCAACCACGGGCTGGAGCATCGGAAGCCATGATCTGCTGCAGCTCGTCGGCGATGCGCTCACCAGAGACCTTACGTATGGCTTCGCGGTTCACCTGCACAGCCTCGAAGGTTGCAGGCTCTATCTCAAAGTTGAATTGCGTGGCAAAGCGAATTGCACGCATCATTTGCAGCGGATCGTCGGCAAACGTGCCAACAGGGTCAAAGGTTGTGGCGATGATGCGGTCTTCGAGATCCCAGACACCATCGTAGGGATCGATGAGCTCGCCCAATCGACCCGGCTTGAGACACACGGCAAGGGTGTTGATGGTGAAATCCTGCCGCTGCTGCGCCTCCTCGAGCGTGTGTTCTTCCACAAAACGGACACGGCTGTCGCAGTCCGTGCGTTGCTCAACAGCTTCCTTTAGCCCCTTGGCGTTGCCTACGATGACAACTTCGACATCATCGGAATCCCGCTCAAGGAAAAGGTCGCGAACGAAACCGCCAATGATATAACACTCCACACCCATTGCATCGGCAGTCTCACCGATGGTGTGGAAGAAGGGTTTGTCCAATAATGCGGCCAGTTGTTCGCGATTGAGCAG
Organism: uncultured Bacteroidaceae bacterium; assembly: GCA_905236985.1. GTDB lineage: Bacteria > Bacteroidota > Bacteroidia > Bacteroidales > Bacteroidaceae > Physcousia. Next base: position 41,115 of record CAJORF010000099.1, read on the forward strand.
TCTCATTTTGTTAATGATGTTGAAATCGGCTGCAAAAGTAATAAAAAAAGTTGAGATGGGGCCTTTTCTATTCGAGAGATTTGTGGAAAGCTCTAAATTTGCGCTCGAAATGAAACAACGATACGCGATATTAGTGCTTTCGACAGCTCTCCTGACGGCGAGTTGCAAGACATCAGTGGAGGCCACCGAAGATAACGCCACAACCATGCTCGATGAAGCACGCGAGCTGTTGGCCAACAAACACTACGCTGCCGCACGCGATACCATCATGAGCCTGCGCCGACAGCATCCGACCGCCTTAGAAGCACGTCGGGCAGCCATACTGACGCTTGACAGTGTGGAACTCATGGAGACGCGCGACAGCCTCTTACGCTTCGAGGACAGCCTCAACGCAGTCCGCGAACACTTCAAGACCATGCTCCCGCGCATGAACGGCAAGACCAACGAAGACTACTACGTGGAACAACGGCGCATCTTCGAGATGCAAAACCACTACGATGAGCTGTGCGCCAAAGCAAAATTCTACCTTCGAAAGATCGACATAGATTCTAAAGAGTAATTTTTTAGAACGAATAGCCGACAGCGATGTGGAAGCCGAGGGAATCCCAGAAACGTCGCATATTGTAGTAACCGGAGCGACCCGTATCGTAGGGCGCATGAATGCCAACGCCTATATCGAAGCGTAGGACAAGGAAATCAAGATCATAACGCAAACCAGCACCCGAGCCGAGAGCGATATCCTCGCCGAAGTGATGAGCATCGATCGTTCCACCCGGACGATCCGCGTCGGGGTGCATCAGCCAGACATTTCCTGCATCCACGAACACCGCACCTTCGAGACTTCCCACAATCGGGAAACGGTACTCAATGTTAGCTTCAAGCTTCAGGTCACCCACTTGATTCACATAGCTCCAGCTGGAGTTGGCAGGATGATAGCGCCCCGGACCAATCGAACGCACGGCAAAAGCACGGATGCTGTTGGCACCGCCCACATTGAAAAGGTCGGAATAGGGGGCTATTGTACTGTTGCCGTAGCTCCAGACGGCACCGGCAAAGAGACGCGCGGCGATGCACGAACGGGCTGTGATGGGGAATGTCTCGCGCCACTCGGCACTGAGCTTGAAGTATTGTGCGAATGGCACACCCAAGAGTTTCTTGTCCTGCTCAGCAAAGCTGCGACCGGCGATGGCATAGATGCCGCTGGTGATGTTGCCTGCCTCCTTGACCGATGCGATGAGCGTGCGTTGACGCTTTGAGTCGCGCCAGCGACGGCTATAGGTGAGCGTGTAACCCATCGATGGTACAAGCTGGTTGCGCATCGAGACATTGAGTGACTGATTGGCATTCATGATGGAGTCGAAACGCTGTGTCGTGTGGGTAAGCATCGTGTAATCCAAGCGCAGGGGCGTGAGCTCATGGCGCAGACGGTACTGACGGCGATAGGTGTAGGTGAGTCGTGCACCGAAGTTAATCATCCTGAAATAACCCGAGCGGTTCATCCAATCGACATCGATGCGGTAGTTAGTGGTTCCCTCGGCACGGCGATTGAGCTGAGATGCCAAACCGAAGAAGCGGATGCGGGGATAGGTGAGCGAAGTGGACGCTCCAAGTTCGAAGGAGTTGAGAAGGCCACGGTTGGCGTTGCCGTCCGTCACCGACGATCCCGTCTGCCATTCATAGCTGCCACCAACCTTGAAGCTGACGGTCTCGGCACCACGGAAAGCGTTGTGCTTCGTCATCCCCCAAGACACTCCAGGGCCGAGCAGCCCGTTACTCTTATTGGTGACCTTGGCTTCGAACTCGCTGTCCCACGGTTTGTCCAAGATGGCGAAGATGTTGACGTCGAGTGTATCGCACGTGTCTGTGGTGTCGCGCGGCGTGTAGTTCACCTGAATGTTAGAGAACACGCCCATACTGGCCAGTTTGTTCTGTATGAGTTCTTGCAAACGCTGACGATAGAGCATACCTGGCTCGTAGAAGAGGTAGTGGCGAATGGCGCCAAAACGAAGTGGCGGTTGCTCGGTGGCTCCACCCCAACGGAGGGTGCAGCTGCGGTATCCGATGCTGTCTGTAACCTCGGTTTCGCCATAAGGGAGCACGGTGATCGATGTGCGTCCCATATAGAAACGGTTGTCGGCTTGCGCCGGCATGTCCTTTCGCGGGCGCACCTGCAAATGTGCCGTGAGGGGCGTTTGCAGTGTGTCTGCGCGATAGGCAATGTACTCGGGTCGAAAATAGTAGAAGCCATTGTTGCGGAAGAGCTCGCTGAGACGCTTGCGCTCGGCATCGAGATCAGCGGCACTGAAGGGAGCCCCCTCGCGCAGGAGGCTCTTCGAGGCCGTGGCGCGGATGAGGCTGTCGGTGACTGCTCCAAAGTTCTGATACTCGATGGTGCCAAAGCGGAAAAGCGGACCGGGATAGACGCTATAGGCTATCTTGGCCTTGCGCTCATCCTTGCCATAGGGATAGACCTCGTAATCGACAGAACCGTGGAAGAATCCGTAGGCGCGCAGTGTCTGACGAGCGGCCTGAATACGCAGACGCGGATTAGCCATGCTGATGGTGCGTGGCTGAGTAGCGAAGCTGTTGTAGAGCCACCGACCGAAGCCGGTCTTAGCATTGACGAAGTTCTTGTAGAAGATGAGACCTAATGAGAAAGGCCAGCGAATCGATGAACTGCCGAAGAAACTGGCGTTGGGTTTGTAGGAGAGTGCCGCGTTGACCTCGTTGCGGGCAATGGAGGTGGCACTATCGACAAAAGCAATCTCATGGCGCAGCGAGTCGCGCTCATGATCGTTGAGGAGAGTGTCGCGACGCAGACGTTCGAGCTTCGTGCGCGCATCGACATTTCCGGAGAAGAGGTCTTCGATGGTATAGACAGCCTTGGCCACAGCGGTAATGACACCCGTGGAGTCGCGTTGCGCGCGCTTTTTCGCTTTGGGGTCGCTGGCCTTATGTCCATAGGCGATCTCCGAGATACCCGTATATAACATCTCATCCTCAGGCAGTTTAAGGGAGGCGCAGGAGAGGAAAGTGAAAAATGAAAGTATGAAAAGTGAAAAATAAAGAACACCTCGGATATTTGCAATACCCGAACGATGCCGTACTTTTAAAGTGCTATGGTAACTTTTATTTTTCATTCTTCATTCTTCACTCTTTTTCTTAAACAAGAACAGTTCCCCGAGCTTATTCGTCTTACGTCGTAGTACGAGACCAGCACCCATCTCCGTGACCTGACCGTCGAGGATGGACTCGTAGTTCTTGTCGTAGAAGAGGTTGACGTAGCGGGTCGCGCTGTTGTCTAAGCGGTACTCGATACTGAGGTTGTCAATGATGGACTCACCCGTGTTCTGAGCATCCTCGCCAGTGCTAACCTTGCCACCCACAATGACGCTGATGCGGTTGCCCCAGAAACGCTTAGCGAAGCGGAAACTATAGTCCGTCGTTGTGCCGCCCGTGGCTCCCGTACCTTGCTCCAGACCGACGGAGAGGTCGATGGACTTCAGTGCCTTACTGGTGATGTTCGATATCTGCCCTTGCAGGAAAGCGTTCAGAGCGTTCTGCCCCGTCACGCCACCACTCGTATTTGCGCCAGCATCATTAATGTACATTCCAGTGGCGAGCATCGTCAAGGCCAGACGTCCGCGCTGCTCCTTGCTCATCGCGTTGAGCTCACCCTTGATGGTCAAATCCTCGGGGGCATCGAGGGTGAACTCCAAACCTAAATTCTCCAGCGTCTGCGTCAAACTCAGTCCGACGTCGAAGTTCACGCTGCGTGGCTGCTGATTCTCTGTGACAGTCGTGCGCATACGCTCGGTAGCAGTGATGTTGAGCGCTGGGTTCAGAATTGGACCTCGGAACTCCACGTAGCTGCCGCTCTTGATCTGGAACTCCTTGAGCGGAATCACCATCATCGTGTATTTGATGGTTCCAGTGTTGACGGTGTAGCGTCCATTGAGCTGGAGATCCTTCTCAGGTGAATAGGTCATCAAGAGCTCGCCACCACCCTCGAGATCGATATAGCTCGAACCGTCTGGGCTGAGCAGGCAATGCAGCTGTGCCACCTCTTCGATCTCGATACCCATGACGAGGTTGATGTGCTGCGGTTTGGCTCTCTCCTCCGTGGCAACGAATGTGGAGTCGGTGAAATCGACGAACTCTACAAGGTTATCCAACTGATCCTCGACAGTCAGCGGTGAGTCTGTCAGCACGTAGGTCAAGTCGGTGTTGCCCAAGAGCTTCAATCGTCCCATCACGCGAAGATTATCGAGCGTCCCCTGTATATTGGCATTGAAATCCACGAAGGCGTTGCCATAGGCGAGCGACTTGGTGGTCTTTTTGGCATTGATGAGCTCGAAGTCCTTGGCGGTCATGGTGGCATCAACACGGATGCGGTCGAGGTTAGCGAAGTTGATGCTGCCGTCGAGTGTGAAGGGACTGTCGTTCGTGGAATAGACCTTCAGCTGATTGAAGTCAAGACTGCTGCCCGTGATAGGCATACGGCTGTCTGCAAAGCGCAGGTTCAAGCCGTAAGAGGCGGAGATACATTTGAGCCCCACCGTCTGCAGCTCGCCATCAACCAACGGTTTCGAGGTAGTGCCACCAACGTGGACGGCTCCGATGGCGACGCCCTCCAAGCGAGCCACAGCGTTAGGCAGGAAGCCATTGAGAAGCGAGAAGGGCAGACGATCCAGCGTCGCATCGACGTCGAGATGGTCCTCCGAGCCTTTCGGCGCGTATGTACCGGTGAACGACGCCACAGGCATACCCGTCTGCAACAGGCTGCCATCAATGAAATGACTACCGTCGGCGTTTGGAAGATAGACGGCTTGCACACCCACTTGACCAAAGTCAGCGCTCTCATAGCGCAGTTCATCGACATTGATGTCAGCCGCCACACTGAGATGTTCCGAGGTCTGGATGAGATGAGCATCACCTTGCAGGAAACCGCCTAAACGCGGTGCGTAAGGCAGTACGGTCATCAGCTCGCCCAGATTCAGATGGTTGATAGAGACGGTCAAATCCTGCAGAGCCTCGTCATTAGGCGAGGAATAGAGGTGAACGCCTGTGCCATCATCGGCGAGAAGGTCAACGTTTGCTTCCACTCGATTACCCTTTCCGAGCATGACGAAATTATCGGCATTGAGGCGGAAGTTACGGAAGGCGATGATGGGGGTGAGCGGGTCAAGGTGGAACAGGTAGCCCTCCTCGGTGAATTTGGCGCTCAATCCCAGATCAACACCCTTGCGTCCGCGATCATCATAATATAAGATATCTGCTCCAGCGAGCCCGTCGGTGTTGAGATAGGCATTCAGACGCGCCTGAAAACTGATCTGCGGATTGCGTTTGTTGTTATGGATGCGTGCGTCGAAGCGTACATTGGTGGAGTCCTGATAGGCGTGAAGACCGATAGTATCCAAGAGGATAGCCCCCGTGTGGAGGGCATAGATACGACCGCCGCCATTGATGCCCGTGACAGGATCCAGTCGCAGTCCGATGCGCAGGGCTTCGAAGTCATAACCCATCGAGGCAGCAATGTCATGCAACGGGTTTTCCTGTCCCGAGGTGACACGCAAATCAAGCTGGGGCAGACGCTGCGTCAAGGCGAGCAGGTCGAAGCGGCGGTCTGTGATCTGTCGGTTCAGCTCGTCGGTGAAATGATTGAGTTGGGTGAGTAGCTTGTCGTAGCCCACATGACCGCGCAGACGCAGTTCGAGGTCCCCACTCGTGATGTGTACGTTGGTGGAGTCGCGCAACAGCAAGGCGTTCAACGTAATATCCTCGGGGTAAAAGATGCTGTCGTATGGCATGACAACAATATCGTTGATCTCTCCTTCGAGGCGGTGCTCATGCTTCATATCTGTCGAGCCACCGATATGCAACTTCATCGAGGTCTTCAGGGGATGATCCACGATTCCAAGCCCGAGCAGGTCGGCCTGACTGATGTCGGCGGCTAAAGTCAGGGCGATAGTGCGGTTGAAGTGCGCCTCCACATCGGCGGCCATCACCAGCAGGGCGTTATCAGCGGTAAGGTGTGCCGTGCCATGTCCACGTTCCACCTTAGCCGCGAGCGTCGTACCACGCAAGTCGAAGTGGTCGTAGGTGAGCTGCTCTATGCCGACATGTGCTTCGAGGCGAGTGGAGGAGCTCATGAGGTCGGTGCCAGTGCCAGACAGCGTAGCGGTAGCTGTCAGAGTCCCCGTTGCCAGATGAGGCAGGAAATGTCGCAGTTGTACATTGCTCACCTTCACCTTGGCATCATAATCGAGCTGTCCAGCGGTATCCACGTAGCCGTCGAGCATGAGCAGGCCTTCACCCTCTCGCAGCTCGCTTTTCACCGAATAACGCGGGCCGTCGATGTCAGCTAAGCCGCTCAAGAGTATAGGCACCAGTCGGATGCCGTCGAGGGAGCCGCCAGTCAAGCCACGTACCCAGTCGATATCTTCCGTCTGAAGATTAAAAGAAACGGATCCTTGACGCGCCGCGGAATCCAAGAGGTTGATCATATCGCCTCGAGCATCAAGCAAAAGGGAGCCGGGCAGTGTGACATCAACATGTCGAAAAGCCACAGAATCGATATTACCATTCAGAGAGATGCCAACGCCCAACGGCTTGTCGGGATACGCCTCTGCAAAGCCGTCAGGCAGGTAGGATCTGACAAGGCGGAGGATATCACCTTTCGAGAATGTCGTGTGCAGGTCGATATCCATTGTGCCCCCAGCCCCTGACACGAAGGCTTTGAAGTCCATATCCACCTCCGCCGCGATTCCAGATGATGGGGTGCGCAGCATCACCTTCGGCACCTGCAGGTGCTCTGCCCCCAAGTCAAGTGCCATACTATCGGCAGCGAGAGCAAAGGAATCAAGTTCCAGAACGGTGCTGTCAGCCAACATCAGTCGTGCATGAGATTCATCGATGGCAATGCGGGCAATACAAATCTGCCAATCTACTGGTTCCGATGTCGTGGTGTCTTCCAAAGTCGTGTCGCGCAACACAACATCAGCATCCACTCCGCGCGCCGTGACCTCGTCCAATGCCAAGCGATGCGACCTGAGATCGATGCCATCGCGGGCTTTCAGCTCCTGCAACCGTCCGTTCACCACAACAGACGCTATCATCTCCTTCGTGTTGACCACGGCATCGCTGAGTGTCAGTCCCTCCAAACCGATGCGCTGATCCATCACTTCGCTGAAATCCAAATCGATTACAGCACCACACGCGGCAATGAGCGTATCACCCTCACCATCGCACACGACCAGATCCTTCACATCCAAGTCCAGCAGCGGCGTGATCCGCAGCCGCTCCACATGGATATCATACCCCGTCTGCTCAGAGGCATACGTCGCCAACCACCGTACAACGAAGTCCTGCACCGGCGGGAGATAGAAGAGAAGGACGAGCAGGGCGACCAACACAAATGGTAACGTCACCACTACAGCAGTCCATTTCAACAGACGTTTCATACCTTTATTCACAGCGAAGTAGCATGCTTTTAAAACTTAACACCACCTTCCATCAGGCGGAGCGCATGGAGAGGGAGATGCGACCACGCCGGCGATCGACTTCGGTGACACGGACACGGACGTGCTGATGGAGATGGACAACATCTGTGGGATGGCTGACAAACTTGTCAGCGAGCTGCGAGATGTGGACGAGGCCGTCCTGATGTACGCCAATATCTACAAAGGCACCAAAGTTGGTAATGTTGGTGACAATGCCAGGGAGCTCCATGCCAGGGATGAGATCGTCGATGGAAGTGACGCGGCTGTCGAAGTCGAACTCCTCAAGTGCCTCGCGCGGGTCGCGGCCTGGTTTTTCCAGCTCATGCATAATGTCAGTGAGGGTGGGCAGACCCACTTCGGCGTTCACATATTTCTGGACATCCACACGTGCTCGTAAGTCTTTCTGTTGGATGAGGTCAATGACTTTGCAACCCTGGTCCTTGGCCATTTGTTCCACAAGAGCATAGCGTTCAGGGTGTACGGCACTGTTGTCAAGCGGGTTCTTAGCATCACTAATGCGCAAGAAACCTGCACATTGCTCGAATGCCGATGGTCCAAGGCGCGGCACTTTTTTCAATTGGGCGCGCGAGGTGAAGGCACCGTTCTCGCGACGATAGTCAACGATGTTCTTGGCCAAAGCGGGGCCAAGACCGCTAACATAGGTAAGGAGGTGGACGGATGCTGTATTGAGGTTCACTCCAACGCTATTGACACAACTCTCAACGGTCTGGTCGAGGCTGCGCTTGAGCTTCGCCTGATCCACATCATGTTGGTACTGTCCTACGCCAATGCTCTTAGGGTCAATCTTGACCAACTCGGCCAAGGGATCCATCAGGCGGCGTCCAATGCTGACGGCTCCGCGCACTGTGACATCTTCGTTGGGGAACTCGTCGCGTGCGACCTTGGAGGCAGAATAGACAGAGGCACCATCTTCGCTAACCACATAGATTGGCATCCCGTCAGCAATCATCTCCACAAAGCCTTTGGTCTCGCGGCTGGCGGTACCGTTGCCGATGGCAATGGCTTCAATCTTATAGCGTTGGATCATCGAGGCGAGAGCGTCAGCAGCCTCAGCAGGCTTGCGCACAGGCGGATGGGGGAAGATGGCCTCGTGGTAGAGAAGGTTGCCCTGAGCATCCAGACACACGACTTTGCATCCCGTGCGGAAGCCTGGGTCGATGCCCATCACACGTTTCTGTCCGAGAGGAGCACCGAGGAGCAACTGGCGCAGGTTCTCAGCGAATACGCGAATGGCTTCCTCATCGGCTTGCTCCTTGCTCGAAGCGGCAAACTCATTCTCGATGGAGGGACAAAGCAAGCGCTTATACCCGTCGGCAACAGCCTCAGAAACCAACATCGCGCAGCCTCCCTCCCCCCTAGTGGGAGCGGTCTTCCACTGCCTTTGCAATTTCTCTATACACTCGTCGTCATCGATGGTGATGCTCACGCGAAGGACACCCTCGGCCTCACCACGACGCATAGCCAGAAGGCGATGCGAGGAGCAACGCTTGAGGGGTTCGCTCCAGTCGAAGTAGTCGGAGAACTTTTGGGCTTCGTCGGTGTCGGCCTTAGCCTTAATGACCTTCGACGTGATGAACGCCGTGCGACGGAAAGTGCCACGGACGGTCTGGCGGCTACGCTCATCTTCGCTGACGATCTCGGCGATGATGTCCTGTGCGCCGCGCAAGGCATCCTCGGCTGTTGCAACGGCATCGCTGATGAAACGCTGAGCTGCACGCTCGGGGTTAGGCTCACCACGCAACAGCATGAGTGCCAATGGCTCAAGTCCTTGTTCGCGAGCCACCTGAGCACGAGTGCGACGCTTGGGCTTGTAGGGGAGATAGAGGTCCTCGAGTGCCGTTGCATCCCAACAGTCGGCGATGCGCGCCGCGAGCTCGGGGGTCATCTTGTCCTGCTCGGTGATGGTCTTGATGATGGTCTCCTTGCGCTTGGCCAGTTCCTTGAACCGGTCGTTCTGCTCGGCGATGGCGGCTATCTGCACCTCGTCGAGCGAACCAGTGCGCTCCTTGCGGTAGCGGGCGATGAAGGGAATTGTAGCACCATCGTCCAAGAGAGTCAGTGTGCCTTCTACCTGCCGTTCGCGTATTCCGAGGCGTTCGGCTATGATACGTGCAAATATATTCGGATGCTTGTCCTCCTGCTTCGTCATGATGGCTGCAGTTGTCATAGTGCTCTGTTGCTTAGGTTCTTATAGGCGGGATTGGTTCTTCTTCCGCGCAATGATGTCGATATGACTGCACAAAGTTACATTTTTTCTTATTCCCGACAAAAGTTTTTCACAGAAATGTGTTCTCTATAGCCAAAATGACACACGTCAGGTGAAATGTGCCTTGCACATGGCGAGCAGCAAGCAGACCTATTTTTTCAAAGATATTCATTCTTTTCTTTTTGACAGCAAAAAAGTAGTACCTATGCAAACAAATGAACTTTCTTATCCCGAACTGACGTACACATTATTTATAGAAACCGATGAAGCGTTCTATTCGTATGATTAACAAAAATTGCAGGAATCAGTATCTTTGGAAGCCATGACACTCAAGCTGTTATTCTTTGTGCTGGTTACATAGTCCTATGCCCAGAACCATACAGCGAAGAATAAGCCGAAGGGAGAAACGCTTTTACAGGTGCTCGAAAAGCGTAACTATGCTGGCCCCAAGACCAAATATCCCGTGGCTTCTCGAGAGTTTTTGCGTAAGGCAAAAGATGTAACAGATCAACCCCTCAACTTCCCCGATCTCGTATGGTTCCCAGGCGAATGGGAAGAGGTGAAGGCGATCCTCGTTTCACCTCACTACTTATATAATCATGTAGAATCAGTAAACGATAAGGCGTGGTACACTATTGGTGGTTTGCGCCTCAGTTCACGTCCATCCGCTAAGGGTTTTTATCTCTACAATGGAAAAAAGGTTGTCATCAGATGAAATGAGCGATAGGTCAAAAAAACAAGAATGAACCTCTTACAGTTCTCCAACGTCAGTCCGCTGTGGTTGTTCAGGTTCTTCTTCAGGTCGGTGAAGATGCAATCCCTGTTGAGCGAGAAGAACTCCACCAAAGGCATGAACCGAGTTGAGACCATTAGGGGCGGATGCCATATACTACAACCTAAACGGTCAGCGTGTGATGAATCTGTTAGGCATGCGCCTATAACACTTGCATCTCACAACGTTGACAGTCAAAGCGAAGGGGGAAAGTGCGGCCATCGGAAAGACGAAGGGAGAGAGGCTCGCGAAAGGGTAACCGATGACCATCGTGCTTACAGGCTCCAAGGGCGTGAAGGAGGCAGAAACGACAGGTCATGAGGGGGGTAGCAGACACTGTGGACTCGCACACTCCCCCCGAGGACTTTCCCCCCGCCCTCCCTGTTCGGGAGGGAGCAGTTACCTTAGAGGATAGAGATATGCAGCTTTCAGAACATCCTGCTCCCTCTCTAACAGGGAGGGCAGAGGGAGCGTCCGAGTCCAAGGCGGAAGTAGAATCTGCGATAAGGCTATCCACCACTTTCCTTCTCCAGTCGGCCAGGACGGAGGAGGGTATGAACCAGTTATCGGAGAGGTGAATGGTAATGTCAGCGTCGTTGGTGATGAAAGGGGTGTCGCCAAGACGAGAGAGTTGGCGACGGATGTTGTCAGTTTGAGGAGTACGAGCAAGCTCGTGAGGATAGGGGAAAAGCCCCTCCCCCTGACTCCTCCTTTTTGGAAAGGGAGTAGGATGCGCCTGAGTATCTTTCATCCTTAATCTTTCCTCTTTTCTCTCAATTGTGAGGCGGAAGCCATCAGAGGTGTCTTCCAAGAGCCAACAGACAAGGAGGCGACGTTCGGCTGTGGGACGGGAGAGGATGCGCTCGAAGGCGGCATCATAGTTGCGATAGAGTGGCATTCCCTTACGTAGGAGCGAGAGGACAGAAGGATCTGCGGGATAGAGGTAGCCGTGCTCATCGACGCGGTTAACGCGGAAGCCTTGAAGACGGCCTTCGACATCGATGAAACAGAGGCCATCACCGTTGGTAAAGGAAGCGGAACCTGCGATAGCCAGGGGCGCTGTCGATTTCACGTGACCCACAGGTTCGCCGATAGCCTTGGGGGTGGAGAAGCATGCCATATCGGGCTTGCGTCCATGAAGAAAGTAGTCGGTGAAGCGTCGGTTAAAGCTCTTGTTGACGTTGGGAATGAAGGAGATAACGGAGGAGCCGTAGGAGGAACGGCAGAAATCGTCGGGACGGCGGGCTATGATCTCATCGATGCGCTGACGGTAGTAGGCAGTAGTATTCTTGACGTAGGAAACGTCCTTGAGACGACCTTCAATCTTGAATGAGGAGGCACCGGCATCCATGAGGGCTTCGAGCTCGGTAGCGCGGTTCATGTCGCGAAGAGAGAGGAGGTGGAGCTGTTTTTTCAACACCTTTCCGTCGGCATCAATGAGGTCGAAAGGGAGGCGGCAGAACTGGGCGCACTCGCCACGGTTGGCACTGCGGCCAAAGCAGTATTCAGAGGCATAGCAACGACCGCTGTAGCTGACGCAGAGGGCACCGTGGACGAAGACTTCAAGGGGCATCTCAGGAACAGCGGCGTGGATGGCGCGGATGGCTTCAAGGGAGAGCTCGCGAGCGAGGACAGTCTGCGTATAGCCAGCATCAAAGCGGGCGCGGACATCGTCAGCGGTGCGATTGTCCATCTGGGTAGAGGAGTGGAGAGGGAGGGAGGATCGCACAAATATTTGCTCCACCAAACCGGAGGAAGGGGGAAGGGAACCTTCGGAGAAGGAGGGGGGAAGGATGCGAGAGTCTTGGGTGATGAGGGCATCGACATGGATGGAGGCGAGCTCGTTGATGAGGGTTTGGACAGCGGGGAACTCGTCATCATGGAGGAGCGTGTTGAGGGTCACATAAATGCGGACGCCGAAGAGATGAGCATAACGGACGAGGGAGGCGATATCCTCGATGCTGTTGCCTGCCGCTGCACGTGCTCCGAAACGCGGTGCACCGATATAGACGGCATCCGCACCATGACGGATGGCTTCGATACCACATTCAAGGTTACGGGCGGGAGCAAGGAGTTCAATCGTCCTCATTCTCTCATTTATCATTATCGTTAGTGTATGGCCTCAATATTGTAGGGAGTCTCCTGATAGACGTAGTAGTTGAGCCAGTTAGTGAAGAGGAGGTTGGCATGGGCGCGCCAGGTGACAACAGGGCCGAGGGAGGGGTTATCGGCGCGGTAGTAGTGGCGGGGAATGTCTATGGGGAGGCCCTTGCTGAGGTCGCGACGGTACTCGGTGTCGAGGGTCAGGGACGAATACTCGGCGTGGCCTGTGATGAAGAACTCACGCCCCTCGCGCGCCATGACGATGCTGACGCCCGACTCCTCGGATTCGGCGATGATGGTGAGGTCATCTACTGCTTCGATGTCAGCGCGGTGGATCTCAGTGTGGCGGCTGTGCGGCATATAGAAGAGGTCATCGAAGCCACGGAAGATGGGGAGAGTGGGCTCCAAAGGCCGCTGCGGGAAGATGCCGAACATCTTGGCTGGCAGCGGGTACTTGGGAATGCCGTAATGGTAGTATAGACCTGCCTGCGCTGCCCAACAGATGTAAAGTGTCGAGGTGACGTGCGTGCGAGCCCAAGCGAAGATCTCAGTCATCTCAGGCCAATAAGTGACCTCTTCGAAGTCTAAATGCTCGACGGGCGCGCCAGTGATAATCATCCCATCGAACTTCTCATGGCGCAAAATCTCAAAGTCCTTGTAGAAAGCTCGCATGTGCTCAATGGGCGTGTTTTTGCTCGTATGGCTCTTAATCTTCATGAAGGTGAGATCGAGCTGGAGAGGCGAGTTGGAGAGCACGCGGATGAGGTCAGTTTCTGTTGTGATCTTAATGGGCATGAGGTTGAGCACGACGATGCGCAATGGACGGATGTCCTGTGTGGCAGCACGCGTGGAGCCCATCACGAAGATGTTCTCTTTTTCGAGGAGGGATATGGCAGGTAGCCGGTCAGGGAGAGTTAGAGGCATAGAAAAAAAGTTTAAAGTTTAAGGTTTAAAGTTTAATGAAGATTCTTGTAAATTATCGAGATCTCAGTTTAAAGTTTAATGAGTTCAGAGATGGACTTCTATTCTCCGTCTTGAAGGTATTCTCATTAAAACTTTAAACCTTAAACTTTAAACTCCAAGGAGCTTACCAAATGGTGACACGATTTTCTTTGGGCACAAACATAGGATCATTCTCGGTGATGCCAAAAGCATCATACCATGCATCGATATGAGGCAGAGCACCATTAACGCGCCAACGACCGAGTGCGTGGGGATCGGACTTGGTGCGCTTACGGATCTCCTCGTCACGAATATTGGCTGCCCATACGCCAGCGTATGCCAGGAAGAAGCGCTGTTCGGGTGTAAAGCCATCCTCGGTGGCGAGGGGAACATTCTTCGTAGCGTTCTTAAAAGCCTGGAAGGCCACCTGTAAGCCGCCGTGGTCAGCCATATTCTCGCCAAGAGTGAGCTGTCCGTTGGCACAGAGGCCAGGCAACACTTCGATACCATCGAAGAAATGACGCATGACCTGTGTGCGCTCCTCGAAGCGGCGCGTATCTTCCTCTGTCCACCACTGACGCAGATTGCCATCCTTGTCGAACTTGGCACCCTGATCATCGAAGCCATGAGTCATCTCGTGACCGATAACGACACCTATGGCACCGTAGTTGAAAGCATCGTCGGCATTCATGTCAAAGAATGGAGGCTGGAGAATGCCTGCGGGGAAACATATCTCATTGGTAGTGGGGTTATAGTAGGCGTTGACAGTCTGTGGCGTCATATACCATACAGTATTATCGACAGGCTTGTTGAGCTTCTTGTCAATCATATCACGAACAGCCCACATGGAAGCGTTTTTGACGTTCTCCCAATAAATAGGGCCAACCTCAAGCGTAGAGTAGTCGCGCCACTTGTCGGGATAACCCACCTTGACAATGAAGGCATTGAGTTTGTCGTGAGCCACAGCTTTGGTGCTGTCACTCATCCATTCCTGAGCGTCGATACGCTCGCCGAGAGCAATCTGCAGATTCTTGACCAGCTGCACCATGCGTTCTTTGGCTGCTGCAGGGAAGTACTTCGCCACGTAAAGCTGACCGACTGCCTCACCGAGTGCCATTTCAGTGGCCGATACGGCACGCTTCCAGCGCGGACGATCCTCCTCGCGACCGCTCATGACGCGACCGAAGAAATCGAAGTTGATAGCACGCGTTTCATCGTCAAGACAACCAGCAGCGGCGTTGATGAGCTGCCAAGAGATATAATTCTTCAGCACGCGGATATCCGTGTCAGCCCAGATAGCTTCAATCTCATGAATGACCTCAGGCTGACCTACGCTAACAGCCTTAATGTCGTTGGCTCCGTGGATGTTGAAGTACTGCTTCCAGGCGATGCCAGGAAAGTCCTCCAGAAGCTGTGTAAAAGTCATCTTGTTGTAATTCTTCTCATCGTCGCGCAGTTCGGTGCGGGTACGGGAGATCTTGGCCAGACGCGTCTCAAGGGCAAGAACTTCGGCCACCTGTGCCGTCACATCGTCAGAAGCTATCTTGCAACGCGTGAAAAGATTAGCCATAAACTGTTTGTAAGCCTCGCGGATAGCTGTCGTGGCAGAGTCCGTGTCGAGGTAGTATTCACGCTGCCCCATCACGAGACCGTCCTGAACAATCTGCAAGAGGTTGTTCTTGCTGTCCTTGATGTCAGCATCGATATAGAAGCCAAAGAGGCCATCGATGCCCTTGACTTGCAGGGAGGAATAGAGGCGGAAGAGCTCGTCCTTGTCGTAGCAGGCAGCAATGTTCTGGAGATCCTTGCGGATAGGTTCAATGCCCTGTTTATTGAGGCTGACGCTGTCCATGACGCTGTTATACATCATAGCAATTTTATCGGCGATGCTCCCAGCCTCGTTCTGCTGTGCTGCTACGTCCTCGATGAGTCCGCGCAGCTGTTCGTTGTTGTTCTCAGCCAGTTGATCAAAGCTACCGAAACGTGAGTATTCGGCTGTCAAGGGATGAGCAGCCATCCAACCGCCGCAGGCATACTGATAGAAATCAGTACCAGGGATAGCTGTCGTATCGAGGTTATTGAAGTCTATGCCTGTGGTGAGAGCGGTCTGTTGCCCGCCGCATGCGGTAAGGAGCGGAAGAACCATAATGGAAATGATGTGTTTGATTTTCATAATGATATGTTTTTATGCATTAAGTGTTTCAGATGCTTCGAGCCAACGTGTTTCAGCTTCTTTGAGCTGAGTGCGAAGGCGAGTGTGACGTTCGTAGAGAGATGTGTCGGCAGCACCCTCGGGTGTAGAGAGCTGATCCTCGACGAGGTGGAGAGCAGCTTCAAGCTGGGCGATCTCCGCTTCCACCTCCTCCACCGCTTTCTCGAGCTTACGGCGCTGACGGGCAGCGGCTTTTTGTGCAGCATAGGAAGACTCTCCCCCCGCCCTCCCTGTTAGGGAGGGGAGAGGACCCTCTCCCCGCTCCCCCGTAATGGGGAGAGCCTCGCTTCGCTCGTTTTTTTCATACAAGCCGGAGGACGCCCCTCCCTCACGGGAGGGGACGGGGGTGGGTCTTTTTAGCCAATCATAAATCCCCCCAAGATGTTCGCGGACGCGACCGCCGCCAAAGCTATAGACCTTCTGCACGAGGCCATCGAGGAACTGGCGGTCGTGGCTGACCACGATGACGGTGCCATCGAAGGCGGCAATGGCTTCCTTCAAGACATCCTTAGACTTCATGTCGAGGTGGTTGGTTGGCTCATCGAGGATGAGGAAGTTGACGGGTTCGAGCAGGAGCTTGATCATCGCCAAGCGTGAACGTTCGCCGCCGGAGAGGACCTTCACCTTCTTGTCCGACTCCTCGCCGCCAAACATGAAAGCACCAAGGATGTCGCGAATGCGGGTGCGGATGTCGCCGCGTGCTACGCGGTCGATGGTATCGAAAACGGTGAGCTCGGGGTCAAGGAGCTGCGCCTGGTTTTGGGCGAAGTAACCGATTTGCACATTGTGTCCGACCTTGAGCGAGCCTTCGAAGGGAATCTCACCGAGGATACACTTGACGAGGGTGGATTTGCCTTCGCCGTTGCGCCCAACGAAAGCGACCTTCTCGCCTCGGCGGATGGTGAGGTTGACGTGAGCGATAACATAAGACCCCTGGGTGTAGCTCTTGGCCAAATCCTCGACAATCAAGGGAAAGTCGCCGCTGCGCTGACAAGGCGGGAACTTAAGGTGGAGCGCGCTGTTATCGATGTCATCCACCTCGATGGGGACGATGCGGTTGAGCTGCTTGATGCGTTCCTGCACCTGCACGGCCTTAGTGGGCTTATAACGGAAACGCTCGATGAACTCTTTGAGGTCGGCTATCTCCTTCTGCTGATTCTCGTAGGCACGGAGCTGCTGCTCGCGACGTTCGGCACGCAGACGGACGTACTCGTCATATTTGACCTTGTAGTCCCAGATACGTCCGCAGGAGATTTCAAGCGTGCGATTGGTTACATTATTAATGAACGCGCGATCGTGCGAGACGAGGATAACGGCACAAGCACGCTGCTGGAGGTACTGTTCCAGCCATTGTATGCTCTCAATGTCGAGGTGGTTTGTAGGCTCATCGAGGAACAGCACCTCGGGTTTGCGCAGTAGGAGCTTGGCCAGCTCGATGCGCATACGCCATCCACCACTGAGCTCGCGTGTAGGGCGGTTAAAGTCTGTACGTTCGAAACCCAGCCCCATTAACGTCCGCTCCACTTCAGCGTGGTAGTTGAGCCCGCCGAGCATCTGGAAATGTTCCTCGGCACGGGTAAATCGCTCGACCAGAGAGAGATAAGCCTCGCTCTCGTAGTCTGTACGCTCAGCCATTTCCTGCTGCATCCGTTCGATGTCAGCCTGTAGGTCACTGATGTGGTCGAAGGCAAGGAGCGTCTCATCCATGACCGTGCGCTCGTCAGCCAACTCCATGACCTGAGGTAGATAAGCCACTGATGTATCGCGGGAAACGGCGACGCTGCCACTCGTGGGCAACTGCTGCCCCGCCATAATCTTGAGTAGCGTAGATTTGCCTGCACCGTTCTTACCGGTGAGGGCGATACGGTCGCGGTCATTCACCACAAAGCTAACATCGGTGAACAGCGGTTTGGCACTGAATTCTACGGAAAGATGTTCAACGGAGATCATGTCGTGGATTCAAGAAAGATAGAGTAGCCGAGGTGTCAAGCGAAAGCCTGCCGTGCCTTTTTGAGCAGATCGGAGGCAAAGATGAAGTCAGTGAGCGCCTGGTTGTCGGAAGAAGCAACTTGTGTCTTGTCGCCCGTCCACTCCTGAAAGCCCTCCTTGATGAAGATGATGCTGTCGCCAATTCCCATGACAGAGTTCATGTCGTGAGTGTTGATGATCGTCGTCATCTGGTATTCAACTGTGATATCGTGGATAAGGGCATCGATAACGAGCGATGTCTTGGGGTCAAGGCCGCTGTTGGGCTCATCGCAGAAGAGGTACTTCGGATTGAGAGCTATGGCTCGTGCGATAGCGACACGTTTCTGCATTCCACCAGATATCTCGTCGGGGAACTTGTTCTGCGCCTCCAAGAGGTTCACGCGGTCGAGGCACTGTTGAGCGCGCTTGGTGCGGTCGCGCAGCGTCATCGACGAAAACATATCCAGCGGAAACATCACATTCTCGAGCACGGACATACTGTCGAAGAGCGCAGCCGATTGGAAAATCATCCCCATCTCGCGACGCAAAAACGCTTTCTCCTTCTTTTTCATGCTTACGAAGTCACGTCCGTCATAGAGAACCTGCCCCTCGGTAGTTTCCAACAATCCGACAATGCACTTCATGAGCACCGTCTTACCCGAGCCGGACTGGCCGATGATCAAATTGGTCTGACCAGCGGGAAAGATGGTCGTGATTCCCTTGAGGACTTCCTTGTCCTCGAATGACTTATGAATGTTCTTGATTTCTATCATCGTCGATTCAGGAAAGAAGTTGAGTGAGGAAGATGTCTGCAAAAAGGATGAGCATAGAACAATGTACGACGCTGTCGGTGGAAGCCTTGCCAACCTCCACAGAGCCGCCCTCGACGGTGTAGCCGTAGAACGACGAGACGGAGGCGATGATGAAAGCGAAGAAGAAGGACTTGATGATAGACATCCAAACGAACCACTCGGTAAAAGAGTGCTGCAGGCCAAAGGTCAAGTCCTCAACGCTAAGGATACCTGTCAGACAGATTCCGTATGCTCCACCAAACCCCGCTACCATGGAGAACACGACGAGCACGGGAATCATCGTGACGAGTCCCATAATCTTGGGCAGGATGAGGTAGGATGCCGAATTGACGCCCATAATTTCTAAGGCATCAATCTGCTGTGTCACGCGCATCGTACCAATCTCCGAAGCGATATTGGAACCGACTTTTCCCGACAGGATGAGACACATCACACTGGAGGAGAACTCCAGCAAGAGGATCTCGCGTGTCGTGTAGCCCGTAGAGAATCGCGGCATCCACGGGCTCTGGATATTCATCTTCATCTGAATACAGATGACGGCACCGATGAAGAAGGAAATCATCAGCACGATGCCAATGGAGTCAACGCCGAGTTTTTGCATCTCGCGGGTGTATTGTTTAAGGTACATACGGAGTCGCTCCGGACGACTGAAGACCTTTGCCATCAGTTGCAGATAACGGCCAAAAGTGGCCAGTGGTTGTGTGATTATTTTCATATCTGGGTGCAAAAGTAGTCAAAAAAGACTAAAAGCAGGGACTTTGTTAGCAGTTTTTTTGTTGAAAGCAGTAGAAAGTGGCAAGAAATATGTACTTTTGCACCCTCAATCCACACTTATGGCAGTAGAAACCCTCAATACAACCACATCTGTTGACCCTTCGAGCCCCGCTTGGTTGGCACCTCATCAGACCCACCCCCTGCGCCTCTGTGCCGAGCATCTGAAGAAGATCTATGGCAAGCGCACAGTGGCTGATGACGTCAATTTCCATGTCGATCAGGGCGAGATTGTAGGTCTGTTGGGACCGAACGGCGCGGGCAAGACCACCTCGTTCTATATGACCACGGGGCTCGTCATCCCCAATGAGGGGCGCGTGTTCATTGGAAACGATGAAGTCACCGATCTGCCCGTCTATAAACGTGCCAAGGCTGGCATAGGCTATCTGGCGCAGGAGGCGAGCGTGTTCCGCAAGATGACCGTCGAGGACAATATCGCCAGTGTGCTGGAGCTGCGTACCGACTGCAGTGAGCAATACAAGCGTGACAAGCTGGAGAACCTCATCCATGAGTTCCGCTTAGAGAAGGTGCGTAGGAATCTGGGCGACCGCCTCTCAGGTGGCGAGCGTCGCCGCACGGAGATTGCCCGTTGTCTGGCCATCGACCCTAAGTTTGTGATGCTCGACGAGCCCTTTGCTGGTGTCGATCCCATCGCCGTGGAGGATATCCAGCTCATTGTGTGGAAGCTCAAGCGTATGAATATCGGCGTGCTCATTACCGACCACAATGTGGAGGAAACGCTCTGCATCACCGACCGCGCCTATATGCTCTTCGAGGGACGCATCCGCTTCAAGGGTACACCAGAGGAGCTGGCCAATAATGACATCGTTAAGGCCAAGTACCTGACCAACAGCTTCGTGCTTCGTCCGAAGGATTTCGAGTCCATGGAACGAGAACGTAACGAGACCAGCGAGGCCGAATAGAACGCCCGAACTGACCATCTGGTAGGCCACACCCTTTGTGATACATTATCTGTACAATCTATCACCAAAAATATTTCTAAACGAAACAACTCATGAACATTCAATTCGACAAGACTTCCAATGTGTCAGCAGAACTGACCATCTCTTTCGAGAAAGCAGACTATCAGGAGCGCGTAGAGAAAGCGCTCAAGAACTATAGAAAGAAAGCCGCACTGCCTGGATTCCGCCCTGGACAGGTGCCGATGAGCCTGATGAAGAAACGCTTCGGCGGAGAGATCACAGCCGAAGAGGTGCAGAAATTGCTCAGCGAGAAGCTCTATGGCTACCTGCGTGAGAATAAGGTGAACGTTTTAGGCGATCCACTCGCCAGCGAGAAGCAGCAGGCCATCGATTTCGATGCCGAACAGCTGGACTTCATCTTTGATATCGCTCTGGCTCCCAAGTTCGATGCCAAGCTCACCGACAAGGACAAAGTGCCTTATTACACTATTGAGATCACGGATCAGATGATCGACAGTCAGGAGAAGGCATTAGCCCAACGCGGCGGTCACTACGACAAGGTCGATAGCTATCAGAAGGGTGACATGACTAAGGGTCACCTCGCAGAGCTCGACGAGGACGGCAACATCAAGGAAGGCGGTCTCGTGAAGGAAGATGCCGTGATGCTCCCTGAATACTTCAAGAACGATGACCAAAAGGCTAAGTTCGAGGGTGTGAGTGTGAACACTGTCATCACCTTCAACCCCTCTGAGGCTTACGACGGCAGCACCATCGAGGTCAGCAGCCTCCTCGGTATCAGCAAGGAAAAAGCTGAGGATGTCAAGAGCAACTTCAGCTACCAAATCAACGAGATTACCCGCTACGTTCCCGCTGAGATCAACCAGGAACTCTTCGACCAGATTTATGGCGAAGGCAATGTGAAGAGCGAGGAGGAGTTCCGTGCCCGCATCAAGGAAGAATTCCAACAGCAGTTCTCCCAGGACAGCGACTACCGCTTCCTCATTGACGTGCGCGAGTACCTCGAGAAACGCATCGGCGACCTCGAATGGCCAGACGCGTTGCTCAAACGCATCATGCGCGTCAACAACCCCGAAAAGGAAGAAAGTTACGTCGAGGAGAACTACGCTGGCAGCATCAAGGAGCTCGAATGGCACCTGATAAAGGAGCAGCTGGCTGATCAGACGGCTATCAAGGTGGAGCAGCCCGACGTACTCGAAACCGTCAAGGAGCAGACCCGCGCTCAGTTCGCACAGTATGGTATGACCAATGTGCCTGATGAGGTAATCGAACGCTATGCCAACGAGCAGCTCCAGAAGGGAGAGAACCTCGATTCCTACGTGACACGTACCGTTGAGCGTAAGCTCCGCGTGGCTCTGAAAGAGGTTGTCAAGCTTCAGGAGAAGACCGTATCCATGGAAGAATTCAACAAGCTTTTTGAGAAGAAATAAATGCAACAGACCGATTTTCGCAAATTCGCCACAGCACATCTGGGCATCAACGGACAGGTGTTCGATGATTATGTAAGCCTTCAGAACCAATATCTGAATCCTTACATCCTTGAAGAACGCCAACTCAATGTGACGCAGATGGATGTGTTCTCGCGCTTGATGATGGATCGCATCATCTTCCTAGGCACGCCCATCGATGACTATACCGCCAACACGCTCCAGGCCCAGCTCCTCTACCTCGACAGCTCCGATCCGGGCAAGGACATCAGCATCTATCTGAACTCCCCCGGCGGTAGCGTCAGCGCAGGCTTAGGTATCTACGATACAATGCAGTTCATCACGTCGGACGTAGCCACTATCTGCACAGGTATGGCAGCCTCGATGGCTGCTGTGCTGCTTGTGGCTGGTAAAGAAGGTAAGCGCTCTGCCCTACCCCACAGCCGCGTCATGATCCACCAGCCCCTCGGCGGCGTACAGGGTCAGGCCAGTGATATCGAGATCGAAGCCCGCGAGATTCAGAAACTGAAGAAGGAGCTCTACCAGATCATCGCCGACCACAGCCACACCGACTATGACAAGGTATGGGCAGACAGCGACCGCAACTACTGGATGACTGCGCAGGAAGCGCTCGACTACGGCATGATCGATCAGGTGCTGAAGCGCAAAGCATGAGATGTTTCTCACCCACACGCGCGTACCTTATTAAATAAGTAATAGCCTTATGGCCAAAAAACAAGACAAGTGTTCCTTCTGTGGGCGCTCTTCGTCGGAGGTTCGTCTGCTGATTAGCGGTATCGACGGCTTCATCTGCGAAGACTGCGCCGCACAGGCATATCAGATTGTTCAGGAGAACTTCAACAAGACGCCGGAGAAAAGTTCGACGGGTTTCGACTGGAAGCATCTCCCCAAGCCAACTGAGATCAAAGCCTATCTGGATCAGTATGTGATTGGGCAAGATGATGCTAAGCGCTATCTATCCGTTGCCGTCTATAACCACTACAAGCGCATCAGCCAAGTGGTCACCGACGACGGCGTGGAGATCGAGAAGAGCAACGTCATCATGGTTGGTCCCACGGGCACAGGCAAGACGCTGATGGCTCGCACGATAGCCAACCTTCTGAAAGTACCTTTCACCATCGTTGATGCGACAGTCTTCACAGAGGCCGGTTATGTAGGCGAGGACGTGGAGAGCATCCTTTCGCGTCTTCTGCAAGTAGCTGATTTTGATGTTCAAGCAACCCAAAGAGGCATCGTTTTCATCGACGAGATTGACAAGATCGCCCGCAAGACCGACAACCCCAGCATCACGCGTGATGTCAGCGGCGAAGGAGTGCAGCAAGGTCTGCTCAAGCTCCTTGAAGGATCCATCGTCAATGTACCGCCCAAGGGAGGTCGCAAGCATCCCGATCAGGACTATGAGCATATCGACACACACAACATCCTCTTCATCTGCGGTGGTGCTTTCGATGGTATCGAACGCAAGATAGCGCAGCGTCTGAACACGCACGTCGTAGGCTACAACTCCATCCAGAACGTCGCACACATCGACCGCAGCAATCTGATGAAGTACATCCAGCCGCAAGACTTGAAATCGTTTGGATTGATTCCAGAGATCATCGGTCGCCTGCCAGTGCTGACCTATCTCGACGCACTCGACCGCAAGGCACTGCGCGCCATTCTCACTGAACCCAAGAACTCATTGATACGTCAGCAGCAGAAACTCTTCGGCATGGATGGCATTGCCCTGGCTTTCGACGAGGAAGCCCTGGAATATATCGTTGACAAGGCGGTGGAATTCAAACTGGGAGCTCGTGGTCTGCGCAGTATTGTGGAAAGCATCATGATCACGCCACAGTACGAGCTACCTGCCTCAGGCACAAAGACTTTCCGTGTCACACTCGACTACGCTAAGCAACAAGTGGAGAAAGCGAGTTTTGCGGCATGACAAATATGGATAAGTGAAAGTTCAGAAGCTGCTTTGAGCCTCTGGATACATACTTTAGCACCTCGAAACGCAACAAAAACGGTTTCGAGGTGTTTTTTTATATAAAAAAACCTCAAATTAGTTGCAAGTTTAGTGAAAAAGTATATATCTTTGTAACCAAACCGAAGAAATACCCGCTCATGGATGCTGCATACGACTTGGCTGAAAGCCTCAAACATTATTTTGGTTTCGACACTTTCAAGGGTGATCAGGAAGCCATCATCCGCAATCTGCTCTCAGGACGCGATACCTTTGTATTAATGCCTACTGGAGGAGGTAAATCGATGTGCTATCAATTGCCCGCTCTCCTCATGAAAGGCACAGCCATCGTCATCTCGCCACTCATTGCGCTGATGAAGAATCAGGTCGATGCCATTCGACAGGTGAGTGCCGACGACGGCATCGCACATTTCATGAATTCCTCGCTGAACCGTTCTGCTCTGGATCAGGTGAAAACAGATGTCCTTTCGGGACGCACGAAACTATTGTATGTGGCTCCAGAATCCTTGACAAAGGAGGAGAATGTCGATTTCCTGCGACAGGTGAAAATCTCTTTCTACGCGGTCGATGAAGCACATTGTATCTCAGAGTGGGGGCATGACTTCCGTCCAGAGTATCGCCGTATTCGTCCCATCATCAACGAAATAGGTGTAGCACCCGTCATTGCCCTCACGGCGACAGCGACAGACAAGGTGCGAGGCGACATCAAGAAGAACTTAGGGATGCCGGATGCGGATGAGTTCAAGAGCTCCTTCAACCGTCCCAACCTTTACTACGAGGTGCGTCCGAAGACCAAGGACATCGATAAGGACATCATCAAGTTCATCAAGCAGAACCCTGGCAAGAGCGGCATCATCTACTGCCTCTCACGACGTAAGGTGGAAGAGTTGGCAGAAATCTTACGCGCCAATGACATCAACGCCAGAGCTTACCACGCTGGAATGGACACGCCAACACGCACGCAGACGCAAGATGACTTCGTCATGGACGAGATCGATGTCATCGTTGCCACTATCGCCTTTGGCATGGGCATCGACAAGCCAGACGTGCGCTTCGTCATCCACTACGACATTCCCAAGAGCCTGGAGGGTTACTATCAGGAGACTGGCCGTGCCGGTCGCGACGGCGGTGAAGGCAAATGCATCACCTTCTACGCCTACAAGGATTTACAGAAGTTGGAGAAATTCATGGAAGGCAAACCGGTGGCAGAGCAAGACATCGGCAGACAGCTTCTACAGGAGACAGCCGCCTACGCTGAGACCAGCGTGTGCCGCCGCCGTGTGCTCCTCCATTATTTCGGTGAAGAATACGATGAGGAGAACTGCCATAACTGCGATAACTGCCTGCATCCCAAACAGATGGTTGAAGCTTCAGATGAGTTGCGCATCGTGCTGCAAGTCATTCAGGCGGTCAAGGAGAACTTCAAGGCTCCACACGTCCTCAACGTGATCACAGGCAATCCCACCGAGGAAGTCATCGCCCACAAGCACGACGACCTCGATTGCTTCGGCTGCGGCGATAACAAGGATGTCCGTTTCTGGAATACGATTATCCGTCAAGCCATCCTGTCAGGCTATCTCTACAAGGAAGTGGAGAACTATGGTCTGCTGAAACTTACCGACGAAGGTCGTCGTTTCATCCAGAAGCCTCAGTCATTCCTCATCTCCGAGGACAACGACTTCGACAGCGACTACGTCGATCCACATGCAGGCACCAGTGCCCTCGACGAGGATCTCTTCAAGATGCTTAAGGACTTGCGCAAGGATGTCGCCCGTCAGAAGCAGATTCCACCATACGTCATCTTCCAGGATGCCAGCCTCGAAGCGATGGCAACATTCTACCCCGTGACCATCGATGAGCTTAAGACCATCCCTGGCGTGGGCGAGGGCAAGGCCAAACGTTATGGTAAGGAGTTCTGCCAGCTCATCATGCGCCATTGCGAGGAGAACGAGATCGACCGTCCTGAAATGTTCAGCGTTCGCACTGTGGCAAACAAGAGCAAGAACAAAGTCCGTATCATCCAAAGCATCGACCGCAAGGTGGACCTCGAAGTGCTCGCCAAGTCCATGGGATTGGAGTTTGACGAGTTCCTTGATGAGCTGGATGTCATCGTCGATAGCGGCACGAAACTGGACATCTCCTACTACCTTAAATCCATCATGGATGCCGATCAGATCGAGGACATTTTCGAGTATTTCCGCGAGAGCGACAGCGACGATATTGACGATGCTCTCGACGAACTCGAAGACGAATATACGGAAGACCAGATCCGCCTCGTCAGGATCCAATTCGTCTCGGAACTGGGCAACTAACGGTGAAATCAGCGCGAATAGTGTTAATCTGTGGTTAAATCTGCCCGCCTTTTTGGCCATCTCGGGAAAAAGCTGTATTTTTGCACGCAATAAATAACAGCAAACCCCAACCAACTATGGCAGACTTTATTGCAGATCGTATTGTGATGGACGGCCTCACCTTCGATGACGTCCTCCTTGTACCCGCTTATTCTGAGGTACTCCCTCGTGCCGTGGATCTGTCCACGCGCTTCTCCCGCCACATCGAACTCAAAGTGCCTTTCGTCACGGCAGCTATGGACACCGTGACCGAGGCCACAATGGCTATAGCCATTGCGCGCGAAGGTGGCATCGGTGTGATTCACAAGAACATGAGTATCGAGGCACAGGCACGCCAGGTCGCTATCGTCAAGCGTGCTGAGAACGGCATGATCTATCATCCCGTCACCATCCAGAGCGATGCCACCGTGGCTGATGCCCTGGCACTGATGGCAGAGTACCATATTGGCGGTATTCCTGTCGTAGATAAGGACAACAAGTTAGTGGGCATTGTCACTAACCGTGACCTCCGTTTTGAGCGTCACGTGGAGCGTCCCATTGCCGAAGTGATGACCAAGGATCATCTCGTGACCACTCACCAGCAGACCGACCTCACCGCAGCAGCTCAGATCCTTCAGGAGAATAAGATTGAGAAGCTGCCCGTCGTTGATGACGAAAACCACCTCATCGGACTCATCACCTATAAAGATATCACGAAAGCCAAGGACAAACCTATGGCTTGCAAGGACGAGAAGGGTCGTCTGCGCGTAGCCGCAGGCGTCGGTGTCACTGCAGACACACTTCAACGCATCGCCGCGTTGGTCGAAGCTGGTGCAGACGCTATCGTCATCGACACTGCCCACGGTCATTCCAAGGGCGTTGTTGAGAAGTTACGTGAAGCCAAGGCGGCCTATCCCAACGTGGATATTGTCGTGGGTAATGTCGCCACGGGTGATGCGGCAAGGATGCTCGTTGAAGCAGGTGCCGACGGCATCAAGGTGGGAATTGGTCCCGGATCCATCTGCACGACACGCGTCGTGGCAGGTGTCGGTGTTCCCCAGCTCTCGGCGGTCTATGATGTAGCCGCTGCCCTCGCTGGCACTAACGTTCCCCTCATCGCCGACGGCGGTTTGCGCTACTCGGGCGATGTTGTCAAGGCTATCGCTGCCGGTGGCAACTGCGTGATGATCGGCTCGTTGGTGGCAGGCACTGAGGAGAGTCCTGGCGACACGATTATCTTCAATGGCCGTAAGTTCAAGAGCTATAGAGGTATGGGTTCGCTCGAAGCCATGGAGAACGGCAGCAAGGATCGCTACTTCCAAGCGTGCGAGAAGGACGTCAAGAAGCTGGTGCCGGAGGGCATCGCCGGTCGCGTGCCTTACAAGGGCACCGTGCAGGAGGTCATCTATCAGCTCATCGGAGGTTTACGTTCGGGCATGGGCTACTGCGGAGCCGCTACCATTGCCGACCTCCACAAGGCTAAATTCGTGAGAATCACTAATGCCGGTGTCCTCGAGAGTCATCCTCATGACATCACCATCACCAGTGAGGCTCCCAACTACAGTCGTCCTCAGTAAATCCCCATTTTGCCCGTAACAGCAAAACAATCAAGAAAATACTAAGTTGAGATAACATAAACAATGAAAAAGATCGCTTGTCTTTTATCCCTTATCCTTTATTTCCTATCCACCCCTGTCTTTGCGCAGGACGATGTCATCGTGATGCGTATCAACGGAAAGGATGTGTATCGTTCTGAGTTTGAGTACAATTACAACAAAAACAACACCGACGGTGTCATCGACAAGAAGACGATTGCTGAATACACCGATCTCTTCATCAATTATAAGCTCAAGGTGGAAGAAGCGCTCGATGCCAAGCTGGACACCATGACGTCCTATCAGCAGGAGTTCCGCAGCTATCGCGACCAGCAGATCCGTCCGCTGCTCGTCACTCCCGAGGCTGAGGAGACGGAGGTGCAGAAGTACTACAATCAAATGCTGGAGCAGTTGGAAGGCAAAGAGCTGCTGCAACCCGCCCACATCTTCGTTCATCTGACACAGCAATCCACTCCCGAACAGCAGACAGCTGCCAAGGCACGCATCGACAGCATCTATACCGTGCTGCAAGGCGGCACCGATTTCTCGGAGCTTGCCATGAAGAGTTCCGACGATCAGGGCACAGCTCAGCGCGGCGGCGTCATCGGCTGGATTGGCCCCAAGCAGCTGCTCAAGGAGATTGAAGACAAGCTCTACGCGATGCAAGTAGGCGAGATTTCCGAGCCTATGCTCTCCACCGTCGGCTGGCACATCCTTAAGCTCATGGATAAGAAGCCGTTGGAACCCTACGACACGCTGGCCCCCCGCATCCGTCAGTTCCTTGAGCAACGCGGTATGAAGGATAAGATTGCCACAGAGGTCGTCGAAGGAATGGCCACTAACTCGGGCAAGACTGTAGATGAAATCATGGATATGGAAGCCGAACGCCTAGCAGCTGCCGACCAGGAGCTCAAGTACCTCATTCAGGAGTACCACGACGGTTTGCTTCTCTACGAGATCTGCCAGCGCACGGTTTGGGATCCCGCAGCCAAGGACACTGCCTCCCTCGAACGTTTCTTCAAGGTCAACAAAAAAGCCTATGCCTACGCCAAGCCCCATTATTCCGGCGCCCTCCTGCAGGCCACATCACCTGCCGTGCTGAAGCAGGTGAAGAAGGCACTGAAGGGAAAGGACGAGAGCCTCTGGGCTGGTATTGTCAAATCCACCTTCAACAAGGATAGCGTGCAGGTGCGCTTCGAACGTCGCAACTTCGAGCAGGGCGAGAACGCTATGGTCGATTCTCTCGCTTTCGGCATCAAGGCCGGCAAGACGCGCCTCAGCCAGAAGTTCCCCGCCGTGGGCATCATCGGACGTAAGCTCAAGAAGGGGCCGCAGTACTGGACAGATGTCAACTCGCAGGTAGTCACCGACTATCAGGCAATGAAGGAGCAGGAGTTCGTCAACGCGCTACGTCGTCGTTACAAGATCATCCTGTATAAGGAAAACCTTGACACGGTAAATAATCATTGAACGCTATGAAGAAGGGATTCATCTTCTTTTGTCTGTCGCTGCTTGCTGCGACATCAGTGCTGGCGCAGGAACGCATCGGCTCGGCACCTTCCACAGTCGATGAGGTCATTTGGGTCGTGGGCGACGAAGCCATTCTACTCAGTGATGTCGAACGTGTACGCACTCAGATGGGGCGCGTGAATGGCAACCCCTATTGTGTGATTCCAGAGAACCTGGCGATACAGAAGCTGTTCATCCATCAGGCTGAGATAGACAGTATTGAGGCCAACGAAGAGACGGTGAACCGCTATGTCGAAGCACAGATTGCAGAATGGTTGCAGACAGCGGGCTCCAAGGAGAAACTGGAGGAGTACCGCAACATGACGATGACGCAGATCCGCGAGGAGACCTACGATTTAGTCAAGGACAACCAGCTCATGCGTCAGGTGCGCGAACATCTGACTAAGGATATCAAGGTCACGCCTGCCGAGGTGCGCCATTTTTTCAAGGATTTTCCCGAGGACTCCCTGCCGCTGATTCCCACCCAGGTCGAAGTGGAGCTCCTTGCCGAGCACCCGAGGGTGCAAGCGGAGGAGATCGACCGCATCAAAGGCTTACTGCGCGACTACACCGATCGCATCAACAGCGGCGAGATGACCTTCTCCGTCATGGCGCGTATGTTCAGCGAGGATGTCACCTCGGCACGTCAGGGCGGCGAGATGGACTATATGAGCAAGGCTGAACTGGATCCTGCTTTCGCCAACGTCGCATGGAGTCTAACCGATCCCAAGAAGGTCTCGAAGATCGTGGAGTCGCAGTACGGTTATCATATCATTCAGCTCGTGGATAAGCGCGGCGACAAACTCAAGTTGCGCCATATCCTCAAGCGACCGCACGTCGATCAGAAGGACATCGATGCAGCCCTGTTGCGTCTCGACTCCATCACCAAGGACATTCGTGATGGCAAATTCACGTTCGAAGATGCTGCCACAGCTCTCTCTGATGACAAAGACTCGCGCAACAACCGTGGTCTGATGTTCAACGTGGTCTATGACGAGATATCAGAGGAACGCATACGCACGTCGCGCTTCAAGATGGGCGAACTGCCCGCCGAGATCGCACGCGTCGTTGAGGGACTGGATGTCGGAGAGATCTCCAAACCCTTCACAATGATGGATAAATCAGGCAAGGAACAGTGCTGCGTCGTCAAGCTCAAGAGCCGCATCAAAGCTCATCCTGCCACCATCACCGAGGACTTTCAGGTGCTCAGCCAGATTGTGCGCAACCGCCGCAGCGAGGAGTTCCTCGACAACTGGATTCGCGAGAAACAGCGCACGACCTACGTCCGCATCAATCCCGAGTGGGTGAACTGCGAGTTCAAGTACCCGAATTGGGTCACGGATTGAAGTGGTTACCCCGGCAAGCATGAGTAAGAAAATACCTCTTCTCTTGGTGTTACTGTTAAGCGTTGTGTGTTCCATCGCGACGGTATCTACTCCCCTCCCTGCAAGGGAGGGACAGAGAGGTAGGTCTTCCTCACCGGACAAGCAGAAGGACAAGTCCTCCACCCGAAAGCGGGAGGCATCTCGTCCTCAGTCCGATTCACGCATCCATCTCCTGCACGCCGATGAGCTTTTCTTTGACAAAGCCAAGAACCCCGACGCACAGATTCTGCGCGGCAACGTCCGTTTCCTCCACGATGGTGTCGTGCTGACGTGTGACAGTGCCTGCTACTACGAGCAGGAGAATTCATTCGACGCCTTCGGCAACGTCAAGATGAACCAGGCTGACACGCTGACGCTCACCTCACGCGTCCTCTTCTACGACGGCTCCGACCAGCTGGCACGTGCACGCTATGATGTCGTGCTGACGCATTACAAGAGCAAGCTCTACTGCGACTCCCTCGACTACGACCGTCTCTATGGCCTCGGCTATTTCTTCCAGGGCGGCAAGCTCGTCGATCAGGACAACACGCTCACCAGCGAGTGGGGACAGTACAGCCCTGGCACACGCGAGGCGATCTTCAACTATAATGTGGATCTCCAAAACCCCGACTTCACACTCCTGAGCGACACGCTCCACTACAACACCGGCACCGCCATCGCCCGTATCGTAGGCCCTTCCAACATCGACAACGGCGACAACCATATCTACAGCGAGCGCGGCACGTATTTCACCAACGAAGGTCACGCCTTCCTGCTTGACCGTTCCATCGTCAGCAACAAAGGCACCACCATCACCGGCGACAGCCTCGACTACCACGAGGAAGGTGGCACCTGCCGTGCCTACTACAACATCATCTACGTCGATAAGGACAATCGGAATATGTTCACGGGCAACTACATCCTGTACATCGATTCCCTGGGCTACGCCGAAGCCGCTGACAGTGCCTGCTGCATCGACTACTCGCAGCACGACACGATGTTTATCCATGCCGACACCTTCAAGCTCTACACCTACGACATCGACACCGATTCCATGTGGCGTGAGATGCGCGCCTACAACCACGTCCGTGCTTTCCGTATCGACACACAGGCTGTCTGTGATTCTATGGTTTACATCTCGCGTGACTCCTGCCTCACGATGTATCGCGACCCCATTCTCTGGCAACGCGGGCAGCAACTCTTGGGCGAGGAGATCAAGGCATGGATGAATGACAGCACCATCGACTCCACCCACGTCATGCGTCAGGCCCTCTCCGTGGAG
This sequence comes from uncultured Bacteroidaceae bacterium, assembly GCA_905236985.1. Classification (GTDB taxonomy): domain Bacteria; phylum Bacteroidota; class Bacteroidia; order Bacteroidales; family Bacteroidaceae; genus Physcousia. The sequence goes on from CAJORF010000099.1 coordinate 72,859, forward strand.
CGCATCGACAGCATGAGCTTCAACCAAGTCACTGGCGACATCATGCGCAGCTACTTCACCGACGGACGTATGCGCCTGTCTCATGTCGAGGGAAATGTCTATGTGAAATACTATCCCCTTGACGACGACAGCCTGATGATCGGCCTTCTCCACGCCGAATCCTCTGAGCTCAAGCTCTTCATGGGACCACAAAAACTGGAGAAGATATGGATGCCGGAGTCCGAAGGCAAGCTGCATCCCCTGGCACTCATCCCACCCGGGCAGCGCAATCTGGAGAACTTCCATTGGTTCGACTACATCCGCCCTGTCAATAAATACGACATCTTCGTGTGGAGATCCAAGCGCTCTGGATCAGAGCTTAAGGAATCTGTGCAGCACACCCGTCCTACGAACAAGCTGGGCGATAGCGGAGGTGGAAAGGCACAAGCTCGAACGGCTGCCACAAAGTGAGGATGCACCCCTTCAATCGTCAAATCGTAAATCGTAAATCATAATGGCTCTCTTCTCCACTCGTTCACCTCGCCGATTCAAAGGCGTACATATCTACACCTCCGAGCGTCAGGAAAAGCTGGATAAGCTCGTTGCTGAAGCCAAGCGCGAAGAGCAAATCGAGCGTGGCGAGACTCCTGAGTACCGCCCCGACATCGAATCCTATCGTGGCAAATTCGCCAAGAACCTCAAGCGCGCTGATCCTGGGCGACGCCGTATTCATCCGGGCGTAGCCATCGCCATCATCGTCGTGCTGCTCATCCTTTGGCACTACCTCATGACGGGTTCCTTCCGATTCTAAGCCCGCCGGTTTTCACTCTTTCCATCTCACACTTCACTCTCCTCTCCCTTGTCTGTCATTCATCTCCTCCCCGATTCCGTCGCCAACCAGATAGCCGCTGGTGAAGTCATTCAGCGTCCAGCCTCCGTCATCAAGGAACTGGTCGAGAACGCTGTTGACGCTGGTGCCAAACACATCGACATCCTTGCTGTGGATGCCGGTCGCACCAGCCTGCAGGTCATCGACGATGGGCAGGGCATGAATGAGATCGATGCGCGTATGGCCTTTGAACGCCACGCCACCAGTAAGATTGCCGAGGCTGCCGACCTCTTCACGCTCACCACCAAAGGTTTCCGTGGCGAGGCACTACCTTCCATTGCAGCCGTAGCACAGGTGGAGCTCACCACACGAACAGCCGACGACGAGCTCGGCACACATCTTCAGATTGAAGGATCGCGCGTGCTCTCGCAGGAACCCATCGCCTGTGCCGTAGGAGCCAACTTCCTTGTGAAGAACCTCTTCTTCAACGTGCCTGCACGCCGTAAGTTCCTCAAGACGCCCCAGACCGAGCTCACCAACATCACCTCCGAACTCGAACGCATCGCGCTCGTACACTCCGACATCGCTTTCACGTTCACCCACAACGATGCCCCCCTGATGAACCTGCCGCCCTCGTCGCACAAACAGCGCATCGCGGCCATCTTCGGCTCGCGGCTGACGGAACGCCTATTGCCGGTTGAGGTCGAGACAGCCTTGGTCAACATCAGCGGGTTCGTTGGCACACCCGAATCCGCACGCCGACGCGGAGCGCAGCAGTTCTTCTTCGTCAATGAGCGTTATATGCGGCACCCCTATTTCCATCGTGCCGTGCAAGAAGCGTTCACACAGATTCTCCCCGCCGATCAGCAAGTGCCATATTTCATCTATCTCGAAGTGCCACCGGCTGAGATTGATGTCAACATACACCCCACAAAGACGGAGATCAAGTTCGAGAACGAGCAAGCCATCTGGCAGATACTGCTTGCGGCTGTCCGCGAGTCACTCGGGCGTTTCAATGCCATCCCCACGATCGACTTCGACACCGAGGGCCGTCCCACCGACATCCCTGTCTTCAATCCCTCGGCGCCACAGCATCACGTAGCCCCCCCGACGGTGAAGATCGACACGACATACAATCCCTTCACCTCAATGGCGACACCATCCCCGTCGCCACAGCCAGCAGCACCGATGCAGGACTTTAGCGGTTTCAACCATTCCTTCGACCTGCCTGCCGCTCCCGTCTTCCCCGAGGAGAACTACGTTCCCCTCATCCAGTATCGCGGTCAGTACATCCTGCAATCCGTGGAGAGCGGTCTGATGTTCATTGACCAGCACCGCGCCCACATCCGCATCCTCTACGACCGCTATCTCACACAGCTCACCTCCAGCCCGGGCGTAACACAGGGACTGCTCTTTCCAGATGTCGTTCATCTCTCGCTCACGGATGCCACGACGCTCGACGCCATCCAGCCTGACCTTCATGCCATTGGTCTCGATGTCTCGTCGCTCGGCGGCGACACCTTCGCCATCAATGGTCTTCCCGCTGGTCTCGAAGGCGTGGAACCGCAAAAACTGCTGCTCGACCTGCTCGCCTCAGTAGCTGAGCGCGGTTCGCTTGACACCGATGCCATCCACGGTCGCCTGGCACTCACGCTGGCTCGTGCCGCTGCCATTCCGTCAGGTCAAGTCCTCTCTTTGCTGGAGATGCAGGACATCACCACACAGCTCTTTGCCTCCTCCAACCCCAACTATACCCCCGACGGCCACATCATCACCGCCGTCCTCCAACAAGACATCATCGATAAACTATTCAAATAAAATATGGAACCCAAACAGAAAATCATCCTCACCGGCGACCGCCCCACAGGTCCCCTCCACATCGGTCACTACGTAGGCTCTCTGCGCCGCCGTGTAGAGCTTCAGAACTCCGGTCTCTACGACAAGATCTTTGTCTTCGAAGCTGATGCACAGGCTCTCACCGACAATATCGACAACCCCGAAAAAGTGCGCCAGAACGTCATCGAGGTGGCGCTTGACTACCTCGCCGTAGGGCTCGACCCCGAGAAATCCACACTCTTCATCCAAAGCCAGATCCCTGAACTCTGCGAGCTCACGTTCTACTTCATGGACCTCGTCAGCGTCAGCCGCCTGCAGCGCAACCCGACAGTGAAGACCGAGATCCAGATGCGCGGTTTCTCCGGCGAGAGCATCCCCGTAGGTTTCTTCACCTATCCCATCTCACAGGCCGCCGACATCACGCTCTTCAAGGCGACCACCGTTCCCGTCGGCGAGGATCAGGAGCCTATGCTTGAACAGTGCCGCGAGATCGTGCGCCGCTTCAACTACATCTATGGCGAGACCCTCGTAGAGCCCAACATCCTGCTGCCCGAAAACGCTGCCTGTCTGCGTCTGCCAGGCACCGATGGCAAGGCCAAGATGTCCAAGTCTCTCGGCAACTGCATCTACCTCAAGGACAGCGCCGACGAGGTGCAGAAGAAAGTCAAGTCGATGTTCACCGACCCCAACCACCTGCAGGTCAGCGACCCAGGTCAAGTTGAGGGCAACACCGTGTTCACCTACCTCGACGCCTTCTGCCGCCCAGAGCATTTCGAACGTTATCTCCCCGAATATGAGAACCTCGATGCTCTCAAGGACCACTATCGCCGTGGCGGCCTCGGTGACATGAAATGCAAGAAGTTCCTCAACGCCGTGCTACAGGAGACGCTCGAACCTATCCGTCAGCGTCGCGCCGAGTTCGAGAAGGACATCCCTGCCGTCATCGAGATCCTGCGCCGTGGTACCGAAGTGGCTCGCGAGGCTGGTGCACAGACGATGTCTGAGGTGCGCCGCGCCATGCGCCTCGACTACTTCGAAGATGACGCCTTCACCGCCGAGCAGGCCGCCCGTTTCGCCTAAGGAATCCCCCTTGTCGTTCTTTCAATCCCTCCTTCCTGCAATGGCTTCTCCCCTCTCTCTCCGCGTTGGTGCTCGGCGTATTTCCCGCCGAAGCCTCCTTCCGCTCCTCTTTTCCCTCTTCCCCCTCTCCCCCCTGTTTGCCGACGACAACGCGGCTTGGATGCAACGTGTCGCTGACGATGCCTACATCAGCCAGCTGACCATCCCCGGCACTCACGATTCTGGAACGGGCCATGGATTCCAGGGGTTCCTGGGGCTCATGGGGGGCGATAGCTATGCCCGCACTCAGGACAAGTCCATCACCGAACAATGGCAAAGCGGCATACGCTGCTTCGACCTCCGTCCCTGCGTCGATGGCTCAGACTTGCGCATCAACCACGGCTCCATACAGACCAAGCTCACGCTCTCCGAGGCGTTCAACACGCTCTGTGGCCTCCTCGATCAGCATCCCACGGAGCTCGCCATCGTCATTATCCGACACGAAACCGACGGCGACGACGGCGATGCCTCATGGAATACCAAGATGAAGACCATGCTCAAGGCAGAACCCGTGGCATCGCATGCTGTAGCTTTCAAGCCGACGCTCAAGATGATGGAAGCGCGCGGCAAGCTCCTCATCCTCAGTCGCGACGCATACGACACCACACCCGTCGGAGGATTCATTACCGGATGGGGACACACCACCGACTTCAACAACCAGAAGAACGGACGCATCAAGGGACGTACCTCATCGCAAGAGGCCACCTGCTACATCCAGGACTTCTTCGACTGCACCGCTTCGGGCGCCAAGGAGGAGAAGCGCAGGAGCATCCGAACGCTCATGAGTTTCTTTGCCGAGCAGAACATCTCCACACGCATCTGGTGCATCAACCACACCTCAGCCTACTCCCTCACCGAGTCGCTCTTTGGCAATCAAGTATCCACCAGCGACGGCTACCGCGACAATGCTTCCACACAGAACGCCGCCCTACTCGACTTCCTTGCCGACCACTCCGGTCCGCTGGGTATTATCGTCATGGACTTTGCCGGAGTGAATGAGTCCAAGGGTTATCCTGTCAAGAGTCTCTCGCTCACCAATGCGCTCATCGAGAACAACTTCCGCACGTCGGACTACGCTGCTGCAATGGCAGCCATCACGTCTGGGAGGGTCTATCGCATCTTCACGCAGCAAGGACGCAAGAAGTACTATCTGACCGCCGAGGGAACGCTCACCACCACGCTCGAAGAGGCGGCCAAGCTCACCTTCCGCCGTGTCAAAGGCGAGGAGTTCAGCTATGGGTTCAAGCTGCAGAGCGTCTGCTTCACCAATCCCGATATGCAGGATGGCCAAGTCGTGCTCAACTCAGGGCGCATCCGTCCCAACGACCAGCCTACGCCGCGCGACACGTGGGAGGCACAGGTCTTCCTGCGGAATGCCGAAGGATACTACGCCATCCGCTCCACCAACGCAGAGGGCGGCGATAGCGGTTGGGCACTGGCGGCCAAGACCTTCTGGACGGTGGTCAACGGCGCTACAGGGCTCGAACCAGCTTACACTTTCGAACGCCCTTACATCTGGCAAATCGAGGAACCTAGCCCCGACGTCGATGCCATCAATGAAGTCGCACCCGATAACGTGACCGCTTCGCCATCGCGCCAGCTCAACGCCTACGACCTCAGCGGGCGACCGCTCCCCGTCATTCCCCGCAAGGGCATAGTCATCATAGGCGGGCGCAAGGTCGTCATTCAATAAAACAAAAAAAGCGGATTTCTCATCCGCTTTTTTGTTTTACCCGAACAACGCCCGGAACGCATCTTCGACGCGTCGGCAGGGCGTAACCTCGATGTCGTAGTTGTGGGGATTGATGGACTTGAGGTTTGCCGCAGGGATGAGCATTCGCTGGAAGCCCAGCTTCTGCGCCTCGGCTATGCGCTGTTCGATGCGACTGACGGGACGTATCTCACCCGAGAGCCCCACTTCACCGCAGAGGCAGACGTTGGAGTCGATGGCTGTATCCACGTTGGAGCTGAGGATGGCAGCGATGACGCTGAGGTCAATGGCAGGATCCGTCACACGCAGACCGCCTGCGATGTTGAGGAACACATCCTTCTGCGCCAGTTTGAACCCCACACGCTTCTCCAGCACCGCCAGCAGCATATTCAGTCGGCGGTAGTCGAAGCCATTGGCTGAACGCTGTGCTGTGCCGTAGGCAGCAGTTGAGACCAGTGCCTGCGTCTCGATGAGGAAGGGACGAACGCCCTCGATGGCGGCTGCAATGGCAATGCCGCTCAAGCCGTCCTGATTGTCGGTCAGCAGCAACTCCGAAGGATTCTGCACGGCACGCAGCCCGTCCTGACGCATCTCATAGATGCCCAGTTCCGATGTCGAGCCAAAGCGGTTCTTCTGCGAGCGCAAGATACGATAGAGGTAGTGCTGATCGCCCTCGAACTGGAGCACGGTATCTACAATATGCTCCAGCACCTTGGGGCCTGCCAGTGTACCCTCCTTGGTGATATGACCAATGAGGATGATGCTCGGACCACCGCCCTTTGCGTATTTCAACAACGCCGCAGCACACTCGCGAATCTGCGAGAGACTGCCAGGCGATGAATCGATGGCTTCAGTGGCTATGGTCTGTATGCTGTCGATCACCACCAAGTCCGGCTGCTCCGCTTCGATATGCTTGAAGATGTTTTCGAGGGAGGTGTCGCAGGCAACCAAAAGACCCTCTCCCCGTTCAGCCTCGCTTTGGTCGATTGCTGTGGGCAGCCCACTCCCCTCCCTGACGGGAGGGGTTTGGTGGTGGGTCTTCAGGCGGTCTGCCCTTAGCTTCAGCTGTCGCGCACTTTCCTCGCCGCTGATGTACAACACTTTCTTGTCTGTCAAACGAAGGATGGTCTGCAGCACCAGCGTACTCTTGCCAATGCCCGGTTCACCGCCGAGAAGCACGAGACTTCCCGGCACCAGTCCACCGCCGAGCACACGGTTGAGCTCTTCGTCGAGCATATCGATGCGCGGTTCCTCGGCGGCGTTGATCTGGGAGAGGGGGATGGGAGAGGAAGCAGGTGCCTTGCCGTCCACCGTGCCTGCCGAACGCGTCGGCTTAGGGGTGGCGGGAGCCACGCGGAACTCCTTGAAGGTGTTCCACTGGCCGCACGACGGGCATTTGCCAATCCATTTCGCGCTCTCCAGTCCGCAGTGATCGCAGACGTACATCACCTTATCCTTCGCCATCCTTCTCCTTCATTTTTCAGTTTCACTTACACGATCCCCTGTGCCATCATCGCCTTGGCAACCTTCATGAACCCAGCGATGTTAGCACCCTTGACATAGTTGACATAGCCGTCAGGCTCAGTGCCGTACTTGACACACTGTGCGTGGATGGCGTGCATGATCTGATGCAGACGCTGATCGACCTCGTCGGCACGCCAGCTGATGTGCATGGCATTCTGGCTCATCTCGAGACCGCTGGTTGCCACGCCGCCTGCGTTGACAGCCTTGCCTGGAGCAAAGATCATCTTCGCCTCAATGAAGGCATCAATGGCCTCGGGCGTGCAACCCATATTGGAAATCTCGCCTACACACTGCACACCGTTGGCGATGAGCTGACGGGCATCGTCGCCGTTGAGCTCATTCTGCGTGGCACACGGCAGTGCGATGTCACACTTGACCTCCCACGGCTTCTTGTCGGCATAGAACGTAGCCTCGGGGAATTCCTCAGCGTAGGGAGCACAGATGTCATTGCCCGAATTGCGGAGCTCCAGCAGGTAGTCGATCTTCTCGCCGCTGATGCCTGTCGGGTCGTAGATGTAGCCGTCGGGACCACTAATGGTGACCACTTTGGCACCCAGCTGTGTGGCCTTGGTGGCAGCTCCCCAGGCAACATTGCCGAAGCCCGAGATGGCAACGGTCTTGCCTTCGATGCTCTTGCCGTGGGTGTTCAGTATCTCATTGACAAAGTAGAGACCGCCGAAGCCCGTTGCCTCGGGACGAATGAGCGAGCCACCGTACTCCAGGCCCTTGCCGGTGAGCACGCCGCTCCAGTCGCGCGTCAGCTTCTTGTACTGTCCAAACAGATAACCGATCTCACGGGCGCCAACACCGATATCGCCTGCCGGAACGTCAATCTCGGGACCGATATAGCGGAATAGTTCGTTCATGAAGGCCTGACAGAAACGCATGATCTCAGCGTCACTCTTGCCGCGAGGCGAGAAGTCCGAACCGCCCTTGCCGCCGCCCATGGGCAGTGTGGTGAGCGCATTCTTGAAGGTCTGCTCGAAGCCGAGGAACTTCAATATACTAAGGTTCACGCTCGCGTGGAAACGCAGACCACCCTTGTACGGACCAATGGCTGAGTTGAACTGCACGCGATAGCCAAGGTTCACCTGCACCTCGCCCTTGTCATCTACCCAAGGCACGCGGAAGGTGATGATGCGCTCTGGCTCCACGAGACGCTCGATGAGCTTGGCCTTCTCGAACTCGGGATGCTGGTTATAGACTTCTTCGATGCTCATGAGCACTTCGCGCACGGCCTGCAAGTACTCCTTCTCTCCTGGATGTTTGGCCTCCAGATTGGCCATAATGGTTTCGATTTTCATAGTGCTTTGTTGTATAGGTTTTTATAGGTAAAATTAGTTCCAATTGATGTTTTTTGCGTCTTCTTCTGCACAAAAATACATCATTTCCCGTTCCCCACAAAAGGTTTCCCGCAAAAAATGTGTTAAACATCACTAAACGCTAAAAACCAATCATTTTTCATGGCTGGCGAGATGACATCTCATGCTCAACTCCATTCGACTATTCACATTCACAACAGCGACTATTCGCTCGCGTGGCAACGTGGCATGACCTTATTCGAAATGGCAAAACAAGTCAGAGAGACCTTTATATTATATATAATATAAAAAATAATCACTCCTCCAAGGCACAAAGATGAGGAAACGAAACACCACGTGCCACATTGCCACGCGAAAAATGCTCAGAAGACTTTACTTCCCTGGAAAACGTTGAATGATGCTGCTTCCAAAAGAATTTCAGATTTTTGTGCGAGAGTATTGAAATAATGTGTATCTTTGCGCCCATGAAACAGCAAAAGGAACTTCTCGACATCGCCATCCGCGCCGCACTTGAGGCGGGACGCGATATCATGGCTATCTACGATGACCCCAAAGCGGACTTCGGCATTGAGAGGAAGGCGGACAACTCGCCGCTGACACGCGCCGACAAGGCCGCTCATGCCCGCATCATGACATTCCTCGAACCCACCGGCATCCCTGTGCTGAGCGAGGAAGGGGCTCACCTACCCTACGACATCCGTCGCCACTGGCAACGCCTGTGGATTGTGGATCCTCTCGATGGCACCAAGGAATTTATCAAGCGTAACGGCGAGTTCACCGTCAACATCGCCTTGATCGAGAACGGTACCCCCGTCATGGGAGTGATTTACAGACCCACCCCCTTACCCCTCCCGTCAGGAAGGGGAGAGGCCGGCGCATTATATTTTGGAATACGAACACCCAAAGTCGGCGCATGGAGAGCATCTATAACCAACCCCCAATCAGGATTAGAAGAAATCAAGCACACTGCGCAGCCTCTTCCTTTCCCCCATGAGAAAGGGCGAAGCTGGGTCTGCGTGGCCTCCCGCAGCCATCTCTCACCCGAGACGGCAGCCTTCATCGAGGCATTGCGCCGCGAGCATCCTGACCTGCAGCTCGCCTCATCCGGCAGCAGCCTGAAGATCTGTCTCGTGGCGGAAGGCTCTGCTGACATCTATCCACGTCATGCACCCACGATGGAATGGGACACGGCTGCCGGACACGCCATAGCGCTCGCAGCCGGACGCGAGATGGTGGATGCCACAACGGGCGAGCCCCTCACCTACAACAAGCCCGACCTGCACAACCCCTGGTTCATCGTCCACTGAAAGGGCTATTCTTCCTCTTCTTTGTCCTCATGTTGGTAGATGGAGAAGAAAGGGATGTAGGGGGCGACGCGGTTGATAGCGAAATAGTGAATGCGACGGGGGAGACGGAGAAGGCTACGGGTTCTTGAAGAATCAAGCGTCGCAGAGCGCAGAGCGGGCGAGAACTGCTTGATCTGCAAGTGCAGCAGTACTGCGGCATTGAGAGCGGCGAGACCGTCGCTCACGGGCAGGCTGACCCACACGCCGTCCAAACCCCAGAAAGTGGGTAAGATGAGGAGGCAGGGGACGAGGAAGATGAGCTGGCGGGTAAGGGAGAGATAGATGCTCTTGCCCGCCTGACCTATGCTCTGGAAGAAGTTGCCCGTGACCATCTGGAAACCGATGATGGGGAAGAGGGCTACATCGATGCGGAGACCGTGGGCAGCGATGGCGATGAGCTCCTGATCAGTGGTGAAAGCACGCACGATGGTCTCAGCAAAGAGCTCGCAGACGATGAAACCCGTGGTCATGACAATGGTGGCGTAGGTGATGGCCTTCCACAGCACCTCAAGCACACGGTCGTGGAGCTCAGCACCATAGTTGTAGCCTGCAATGGGTTGCATTCCTTGGTTGAAGCCCATGACAATCATGGCGAAGAGAAAGAGGATGCGGTTGTCGATGCCATAGGCACCTACGGCAAGGTCGCCGCCATGCTCCACCATACCCCTGTTGATGAGCAACACGACGAGGCATGAACAGGCGTTCATCAGGAAAGGCGAAAGGCCGATGGAGAGGATGCCGCCCACGATGTGACGCCGCAGGGCAAGCGTGTCGCGACGAATGAAGACGACCTCGGTGGGACGCGTGAAGATCCAAACCTGCCAGCACAACGATACGCACTGCGAGATCACCGTGGCGATAGCAGCTCCCTTGATGCCGAGGCCGAAGCCGTAGATGAAAATGGGGTCAAGGGCGGTGTTGAGCAGCACGGTGAGAATGGTGGCATACATCGCTGTACGCGGATGTCCAGCGGAGCGCAGCACAGCGTTGAGGCCAAAGTAGAGATGAGTGAAGATGTTGCCGTAGAGCATCCACTCCATGTACTCGCGGGCATAAGGCAGCGTCTGTTCAGAGGCTCCAAAGAAGATGAGGATGGGATCAAGGAAGGTGAGCACACCCACGAGGAACAGGGCTCCGATGAGCACATTGAGCGTCAACGAGTTGCCGAAGAAGTGCTGTGCCTCCTCGCGGTTTTTCTGTCCAAGACGCACGGAGATCATCGTGGCGGTGCCGACGCCGACCATCGCACCAAAGGCGGCACTGAGGTTCATCAGAGGGAAGGTGATGGCGAGGCCTGCGATGGCCATCGGTCCTACGCCTTGTCCAATGAAGATGCTATCGACCATATTATACAGCGAGCTGGCCGTCATGGCGATGATGGCGGGTACAGCGTACTGCATGAGAAGCGCGCCGATAGGCTTAGTGCCGAGTTCTTTGGTGCGGTCGTGCATTTTGGGGTGAAAAATGAAAGAGTGAAAAGTGAAAAATGAGCGAGCCTACAGCGTGGCGGTGATGGTCGAGGTGATGTCGCGGACGGTGAACTTGTTCGTCGTCGATGAAATCTCGTAGAAACGGTCGGAGGTGATGCCAGTGATGTCAACGGTCTGCGCATCGCTGCTGCCCTGATCGAAGATGACGTTCATCGAGTAGCCTGCCTCGGCAGAGACGTTGAAAGTGCGATAGTAGAACTTGGTGCCATTGATGTCCTTGGTGGCGGTCACCTTGACGCCCGGCCATGAATCCTCGATGTACAGATTATTGTCCCAGGCAAAGAAATAGACAGCGGGCCATCCTGGGTCTTTCAGATAGATAGTGATATCCTTCTTCTCCACCTTATCCTCAGCGAAGGAGGGGACGGGCATCTCATTCCAAGCACTGACCAAGCTGTTCTCAATCCAATAGCTGTAGTTCTTGCCTTCGAGGATCTTGGTGTAGCCGCTGCCAATCTCTGTGGCGGCATTTGACTGATTGCCAAGCCATACAACGAGCTTACCCTTCGTGCCCTCAGTAGTGGCAGCGTAGTAGGCCGCATTGGTGCGCAGCAGCGACGTAGCACTGGTGTTCTGGATGCCAGCCACCTGACGGGCCTGGATCATGCGGGCAATGTCGTGTTTGTAGGCTTTCCAATGCTTGAGGAAGACGCAGGGTGTGCCGGGCATGGCAAGCATATAAGCGTTGGCAGCGAGCGTGTCCTTGCGGATGGGATCCTGCTGTGCGGACGATGAGCGGTACTCGGTGTCGTGGTTCTCGACGAAGGTGACAGCCCACTGACGGTATGCCCCGCCGCTGTAGGTGTTGGATACGAGCGGCCAGTTGCCATCGTTCTGCTGTCCAAGGCGCGCCCAGTTGCCAGTATTGACGGCATTGCGGACGGTGTAGCGGAACTGGAAGTCGAAGGCGGCACTGGCCTTGCCCGTGGCCTCAATCCAGCTCTTGATGGTGTTGGTGCCGTCCCAGCACTCACCGACGGAGAACTCCGGCTTGGCACTCTCGTTGTAGAGCTTCGTGTATTTGCCGGCATAGCCCTTGACCATGTCATAGCGGAAGCCAGTATAGCCGAGATCCTTGAGCAGGAAGTCGAGGTAAGCCTTCACGATGGTCTGCACATTGGAGCTCGTGTGGTCGAGATCGCGCATTCCATCCCATCCCTCGCCAGTGTCGCCAGCTGCGCTGAGGTCGTAGCCGTTCTGCGTGGCCCACGTCTTGGTCTTGCCGCCGTCATCGTTGGCACAGATGTCCGTGGAGACCATCTTGTAGGTCACACCGTTGTACGTCTCCTCCGGGAAATCGACCCAGTTCGTAAGGTTGCGGCGGTGGTTGATCACCACATCGGCGATGGTGCCAATGCCCTTGGCCTTGAACGTGTTGATCATCGAGCGCAGCTGTTGTTCGGAACCGAAGGAGCTTTCGTAGTTGTTGAACCACCAGAGGTCATCGTAGCCCATGCTGGTGCCACCGCAGTTGCCACTCTGTGGAATCCATACGAGGGAGAAGTAAGGTGCAAAATCGTCGGCCTGCGCTTCGAGACGCGTCCATTGCGCATCACCAAAGCCGTCCCAATAGAAGCCCTGCAGCATGACACCGCCATAGGCTTCGGGCCAACCGACATAAGCTGTGGGTTGAGGCTGCGGGGTGACCTGGGTGGTGTCTGTCTTTGTGGTATCGACCGGCGTGGGGTCGGGCTTGGGTTCGACAACAGGATCGTCCTTGCCACAACCCGTGGCACAAACGAAAACGGCAACGAAGATGAAAACCGAGAGAAGGGAAGGAATGAGTCTTTTCATAAGAGTAGGAATAGAGAGTGAAAATAACCCTTGAGTTTTTCTGCAAAAGTCCTAAGGGTTTTCGCAAAAAGGCTTAAGGGTTTGGGAGGAAAGGCATAGGGGTTTTCGCTTCAACCCCTACGCCTTTCTGTGAGATTATTGTGCAACGATTGCAAACTGACCTGTGATGTCATTGAGATAGAATGCATACTTGCCTGCGGGAACCTGAATGTTATCCCCACCGTTGACACCGGTGCCATAGAAGCTGCCTTCGTCAACAGTAAGTGTAGCACCCCAGTTTGTGCCCCAGTCGTGGTTAGCACGGAACTTCAGCCCACCTGTGGAAACCTCAGTCTCGGCATACCAGTTGTGTGGTGTCACCTGTTCCATATCGACGTCACCGCCCCAACCATTGAAGTCACCGATGATGCCGATAGCAGAGTATTCGGTGGGAGCCTGATTGTCGAGCTTTGTCCAAGTGTAGGTCATTGCGCCGAGGTCGAATGTGAAGGTGTAGAACTCAGCCGATGGTGCAGAGATGGCGTTCGCGCCGGAGCTGACGAGAGCGCCTGAAGGATCGTTGCATCCATCC
>CAJORF010000100.1 GCA_905236985.1 uncultured Bacteroidaceae bacterium
AGCCGTCGCAACGAGGATCTGCGCCTCTCCGCCAGGATGGATTATATCCGTAGTGGAAAAACCGTCCGCTGGAGCATCACGCCCGACTTCAACTACCACCGCTTCGACCATAGCTCCGACTTCGCCTCGGCCACCTTCAATGCCCCCGTCGCCAGCGTTAGCCGCCAGTTGCTTGACGACCTCTATAGCCCCAACTCTTCTCGCATCAACCTCCGTGACACGCTGGTCAACCGAATCCTGCGTGAGGGCATCGGCAACGGCCACGCATGGGAGGGCACGCTCAATGCCGGAGCTACCATCAAGATTCCGCACTCCAACGAGAGCATCCGTCTGGGTGCCAGCATCAACTACATCGACCGCGACGAACAGCTCTTTGATCGCCAGACGGTCAACATCGGCAACGAGGCAACACCAGCCAGCTATCAGCATCAGTTCCATGATAACCACCCACACCGCGACGGGACAGCCCAGTTCAGGGCGGGCTACAACATCCCTTTGGGGCCTGGCTGGCGGTCGCTGTACACCACCTATTATTTCACACACCAATGGCATCATCACCGCTCGTCGCTCTATCTGCTGGAGACCCCCTCTCCGCTCCCCCTCAAGGGGGAGGATGGTCACTATTTGACTACTGAAGAGAATACAACCCGGCAAATACATTCTACTCTCCCCAGAAGGGGGAGCGGGGAGGGGGTCTCCCTCCCTTCCGTCACCGAATACCAGCAGGTAATGGACCGCAGCAATAGCTTCGATAGCCACTTCAGGGAGAACAGCCATCGGCTGGACATCAATCTCGGCTACGATTTCGGCCAGAAAAGCTATGGTAAGATATGGACGCTCCTCAATGGCGACATCAGGCTCCGTAGTCAAAACCTCGGCTACCAGCGTGGCAGCATCGATACCACCCTCTGCCGTACCGCCTTCACCATCAAGATGGGCAGCTGGACTAATCTCGACCTCGCACACGGACAGCTCGGGTTAGAGTTAGGTATCGAGGAGAAACTGCCCGATTTGGAGCAGCGCATCGACCTCCGCGATGACACCGACCCCATGAACGTCCGCCTCGGCAACCCCGACCTGCGCACTGCCGTCACGACTCACTTCGGGCTCCGTGGCGTATATAGGCAGAAACAAGGTTATCACGCCCTCGAAGGAAGCTACGAACCCACCTTCAACGCCCTCGCGATGGGCTACGTCTATGACCCCACTACCGGCGTACGCACTTACCGTCCAGACAACGTCAACGGCAACTGGACAACCGACGGCAGCTACTCCTTCTACTGTAGTCTCGACTCAGCCAAGAAGCTGAACCTTGACGTTCCTTTCCGCGTCACCTACAGCCAAAGCGTAGATTTAGTAGGAGTAACCACCAGACCCACCCCCACCCCCGCTCCCTCCCTTTCCACCGTCCACCGCCTCGCCCTCTCCTTGTCTCCCACTTTCAAGGCAGACATTGGCAAGCACCACTTTGACCTGACCTGCCAACCCGTATGGGAACGCTACACTGGCGACCGCACCGACTTTCAGAACTTCAACGCTTTTACCTGCCGCACCACCCTCTCAGCCATCCTGAAGTTGCCGTGGAAGCTGGACTTCTCTACCGACCTCAGTCTCTACACCCGCACAGGCTATGCCGACAAATCACTTAACACCAACGACCTCGTTTGGAACGCCCGCCTCACGCGTCCCTTCTTCAAAGGCAAGCTCCTCGTCATGCTTGACGGCTTCGACATCCTCGGTCAACTCAGCAACGTCACTCGTACCCTCAACGCCCAAGGTCGCACCGAGACCTACACCAATGTCATGCCCCGCTACGCCCTCCTTCACGTCGTGTGGCGGTTCAACAAGCAGCCTGTGAAGAAAGGTGAACAGCAGAAAAACAACGATTAAATGAAAAGATTTACTTGATTTCAATAAAGCAGTTAATTAGTAACGCAAGTCCTATAGGCACATTCGTCCCGCTGCGTCGTGATGATGCGGCGGGGCGTTCTGGCGTTAAAGAATTTTAAAACTATTGGGCCTGACGTTATATTTTGCGGGTTTGGTTGTTATATAAGCAGAAGTTCATCCGAAAGAAGACCATGCAAGAAGAATTGTTCACACATACGGCTACGCGACTGAGACCACGGCTCATAGCTCTTGCCCGTAACATCCTCCATGATGACGAGGATGCGGCAGATGCTGTGCAGGACGCATTGACTTCACTTTGGCGTATGGGCGACAGGGTGCAGACGGGCACCGATGCAGAACGGTTAGTGCTACGCATCACGCGGAACGTTAGCCTGAACAAGCAGAAGCGACGGGCTACAGCAACAACCGCTTTGGGCGTACAGCCTGATGACACCATGCGTACACTGACAGCCCGTCAGGACAACCCGCATGAAAGCATGGAACGGCAAGAAACCGAACGCCAAGTCAATGCAGCTATCGCCCTTCTTCCACGTAACCAGCAGGCTGTCATCGTCCTTCATCATATCGACGGCCTCTCTTACCAGCAGATAGCCGCCATACAGGGAACAACAGAGAATGCCGTACGCATGGCGGCCAGTCGTGCCAAAGCAAACCTCATCAAAAGCTTGAAACAAAAAATACGATAAAGCGATGAAAACAAACAACGATACACGAACCGACGAACAGCTCTGGACTGAAGTCTTAGAGGTGTTACATGACAACCGCCGCGAACTGACCGACGAGGAAGTGAAGATGCTGGTGAAAGAGGATAGCCCCTCTCCGACTCATCAATCATCATTCATCATTCTTCACTCTTCATTTCGAAAGATTGCCGCCATCTTCCTCGCTGCCGCTTTCCTTGGCGGCCTGGCATGGGCAATAATCCCGCACTTCATATCTCCTAAAACGGATTCCTCCCTATCAGCACAGGTATCCGCTCCCTCCCTACAAGGGAGGGCGGGGGGAGAGTCTGTCCGTTTCTCCGACATACGCCTCGACAGTATCCTCACCGTCGTCTCAGCACACTACGAGCAGCAAGTGAAGTTCCTTGATGAGGCACCACGTGAACTGCGTTTCACCATCACATGGAACAGCGAGGATTCGCTGGCTACGTTCATCATGACACTCAATGAGTTCGACGGCCTGCATCTCTGTAACGAACAAGACACGATCTTTGTGGAATCTGTTGAAGCAAAGGAGGAGAAAGAATGAAACGCCTGTACCTTATTATATATGTTGTGCTCCTCTTTGAAAGCTTGGCCGCACAGGTAACCACTCCCCTCTCTTTCCATTTCCGTGACATCTCCCTCGCCGCTGTTCTCGACACATTGTCAGCTGTGCAAACGGAGTACCCAATAACCTTCATCCACAACGACCTGGAGCACCTGCGCGTCTCGGCACGCATCAAGAATCTCAGAGCCGACAAAGCGGTGGAACGGGTGTGTAAGGGACAACCCGTGAAGGTGAAGAAACGCGGCAAACAGATCTTTGTGCAGTACAAGCCGGAGAAGGATCTCACGGGCAAGAAAATCCACCTCTCGGGTGAGGTAAAAGACGGTTTCTTAGATATGCCGTTGCCTCATGCCAGAATCTCCGTATTCAAAGCCGACAGCACGATGGTGGCCGATTCCCTCCGGATGGTTGTCTTCTACAGGGGTGATATGCGCATTGACAAGGCTGTGTTCGGCATAGATGTCAGTGCTGCCGAACGCGAATATCTGGTGCGCGGGCAGATGGATGGCTACGACGACGTGTGGCAGCGCGTCGCCATCAACGACCCCTCACAG
>CAJORF010000101.1 GCA_905236985.1 uncultured Bacteroidaceae bacterium
CAAAAACATTGTATAAAGAATGGCCTCTATTGATGTTGAAGTACTGTAATTCAATCGTACTTTTCAACTAAATTGCAGAAGAACCACGAAAGTCATGGCTTGCACAGTGCTTACCTCGTCGAGACCTCTGCACACGCCTTACAGTGGAAAACGATGGACGCCGAGGAAGCCGTCGAGGACGATGCCGCTGCATGGTACCTCACCTTCACGCCAGGCAACCAATACTACCAGCTGCGCAACGCTGCCACGGGCTACTACATGACCTACTCCGGCGGCATCAAAACCGTACGCCACACCACGCCCACCAGTGCCGACAACTTCCATCTCATGCGCGGACGTGTGAACGTAGAGGGTCATCGTGGATACTACATCATTCATCCCGAGAGCTCAGGCAACCCACCTACTCTCAATGCCACCGCCAGCGGCAAGACAGGCACAGCCGCTTGGAGCATCTCCAACTCAGCTACAACACAACGCTGGCTCATCCTCACCGCACAGGAGGCAGAGCAGTTCGACAACGGCAATGCCGATATAGCCAAGAAGGATCTCAAGGATCTCATAGCACAGATACGCGAGTTGGCCGAGACGCCTCACAACGAGAACGCAGAGGACGTAGATGCTACGCTCACCAGTGCGCTTGACAACATCGAGACACAGGCTGCCACGTGTACCAAGGGCAAGGAGTTCAATGCCCTCGCCGAACAGGTTCGCAATGCTGCCGTGATCTTCCTGTCCAATGTCTCAGCCATCGACACGGAGCATCCCTTCGACCTCACCTTTATGCTCGAGAACCCCGACTTCGACAGCGACGCTACTACGGGTTGGACCTCGACCAATGGCAATCCTAACTACGGAGGCAAGGCGGCTGAGTTCTACGAGAGGACTTTTGACTTCTACCAAGTTCTCGACAATATGCCCAAGGGCAACTATGAACTGCGTGCATACGCCTTCCAGCGCCCAGGAGCCTATGGATCCGTGCTCGCTCCTTACAACAACGGCACGGCCAAGGTAACATCGTCGCTCTATATCAACAACAAAACGGCTACAGTCAAGCACATCTGCGATGATCGCCAGCCCAGTGCCCTCTATACTGGAGACGGCTATGACCAGAAACTCTCCGACGGCACATATATTCCAAACACCATGAACGGTGCTGCGAAGTATTTCGCCAAGGGGCTGTATGACAGCAGCGTGAGTGCTGAACTTACGACAGTAGGCGGCACACTGCGCGTGGGCATCAAGTGTACCAGTGCTCCCTCTTGGTATTGGACGATGTTCGACCACTTCCGTCTTCACTTCTATGGGAAAGAGCTTGAAGGAGATGGAATAAGACCCACCCCCGACCCCTCCCGTGATGAAGGGGAGTGGGCTGGCACGCTGTATGATTTGAGCGGTAGAAAGATCATCCATCATCAATCGTCCGATCATCAATTGCCTCATGGCATCTACATCATCAACGGCAAGAAAGTCGTGGTGAGATAAAGAAGAAGGAGGGCATCGCCAGTCGATGTCCTCCTTTCTTTTTAATGTCAATAGCATTAACTGTGGTGCAGCGTCGCCAACACTCCCTGCATCTGAGCCAGCGCGTACATGCGTCCGAGGAAGCTGTAGCCGGCATTGTAGCCGCGTGTCTCGTCACCGAGCATGGTTTTACCGTGATCGACACGGAAGGGGAGAGGCCTTCTCCCCGCACCCCCGTGAAGGGGGAGAGCCACACTATCGTTCGAGAGCTGCGCGCAGCCTTCTCCACTCCTTGACGGGAGGGGGCTGGGGCTTAGGCTTTCAAATATCTTGCAGAGCTCGACGAGGTCTGCACGTCCACCGAGGTGGCTGGCTTCAGTGAAGTCGCCGTTGGGGAAAATATGGCAGGAGCGCAGGTGGACGAAGTGGGTGCGGGGAGCAAACTCACGCGCCATAGCCACTACATCATTATAGGCACCAGCCGAGAGGCTTCCAGCGCAGAATGTGAGGCCGTTGTGGGGATTGGGTACGGCATTGAGGAACCAGCGGATATCTTCGGCAGTGCGCACGATGCGTGGCAATCCGAGAATCTCGATAGGGGGGTCGTCGGGGTGGACGCACATATTGATGTCGCACTCCTCGCAGACGGGCATGATGGCTTCGAGGAAATACTTCATGTTAGCGCGCAGTTGTGCCTTGTCGATGCCTTCGTAGAGATCCAGAAACTGGCGGAATTTCTCTAACGGAGCCTCGTCGTCCTCGCGGAAATTGCCGCTGACGAACCCCTGCGTCTTGATGACGATATTCTCCACCAATTCATGTTCACGCTCTGGTGTCATCGTTCTGGCCAGTGCATCCACCTCGGCAAGGATGTCTCTCTTCTCGCCTGCGGGCGATGGGATGGCTGTGCGACTCCACTCTTCGCGCGCGCCATTCCTCTTTAATATATAGATGTCGAAGTAGGCAAACTCGGCGTAGGAGAAGAAGAGGTTGAAAGTGCCGTCGGCATTGGGGTGCAGGAGATCGGTGCGCGCCCAGTCAAGCACGGGCATGAAGTTGTAGCACACGGTGTGGATGCCTTCTGCAGCAAGGTTGCGCAAACTCTTCTTGTAGGTTTCAATCTGTTGGTCGCGGTCTGGACCGCCATATTTTATTGTCTCTGTGACAGGCAGACTTTCCACGACGCTCCATCGCAGACCATAACTCTCAATGTATTCGCGAAGGGAGCGAATCTGTTCGCGCGTCCATACTTCGCCGAGTGGCACGTCGTGCAGTGCTGTCACGATACCCTCTACGCCTATCTGCCTCAACATGGGCAGTGTGATTTTGTCATTGTGTCCGAACCAACGCCAAGTGATTTCCATATTGCTAATTATTATCTGTTGTAGTATTTGCGATAGAACTTGTCTATCGCCTTATTGGAAGCTGTTGAAGTCGTTTTTGTTGCCGTTCTAGCTTTTGTTTGAACTGGCTCAATGCGTATTAGTCCTTTCCTGAACTTGGGACGATTGATGAGTCCAATGACATGGCCTTTGGCATTGAGTGTGAGCTTTCGCGGCTGCTTGTACTGCTGTTGCTCGCTGTTGGTGATCTGCACGGCCTCACTTTCATTGCCGCAGCGATCCATAGCTGTCACAGCAAAATAGTAACCGATTGACGCGAAACGGTTGTAGCGGAAGCGAGCATCGTAGAGTGCCGTAGCCACGAGGTTTTCCGCGCGCGTGGCATCGACGGGCCATTCGCGTGAGGCATAGACATTGTATCTGATGCCGCCGCTGAGGTTGTCAGCCGCTGGCAACCAGGTGAGCTCTTCAGTCTGATCGTTGATGACGTTGACGGTAAACTCCATAGGTTTTAGTGGCGGTTCATCGTCGAGCCAAGTACAGGGCGGTGTCAGCGCTGGGAAGGCGTAGAAGTCATCGTGGAGGTAGTCGTAGATTCCCTTGGTGTTGTCCGTCAAGAACTTGGAACGGAAGTATGCCTGTCCGTCCAAACCTTCCTGTCGCAGATAGCTAAGTTGTCGGCGAATGATGTCGAGCGACCAGTTCTTCTCTTGGGGATGAAGGAAATAGATGCCCAGGCCTGCGGCTACCTGTCTTCCGGCTTTCTGCTCCTGCCAGTCAGCTGCAAAGGGGTAGAAGTTGTCGCCGTCAAAGTAAAGCATGGGGAATAGGAGGTCGTGGATGTCAGAGCGCAACCAGCCCTCAGCGTCCTGATGCACGGCATCGCGGGCATTCCAGCCGTGCGAACTGTAGCGACTGAGGTCAGCGTATTTGCCTACTGGCGAACTGCTGATGCGCACCCAGGGCTTCAGGGCTTTCGTGTCGGCATAGATGCGACGGACGATGTGGTTCATATTGTCGCGTCGCCAAGCTGCCTTGTTCTTACCTGCGCCATAACGCTTGAAGGATGAGGCATCGTTGAACGAGGCGGCATTCTCGGGATAGCGGATATAGTCGAAATGGAGCCCATCCACGTCGTAGCGGCTAACAATCTCGTGGCAGATCTTCACGAGATAGTCTGCTGTGCCGGGCTGACCAGGGTCGAGGTAGTACATATCGTTGTGCTTCACACAAAGTTCGGGATGGGTCTTTAGCACGCTCTTCTTACCCATCTGTTTGGCTACGGCAATCTTGAAACAGGGAATGGCGACGACCCACGAGTGTAGCTCCATGCCGCGACGATGGGCTTCTGTGATGGCGAAGGCAAGTGGGTCATAGCCTGGTGCTTCATCGAACTCCCCTGTGAGTGCTATATCCCACGGCTCAATGGCAGACTTGTAGATCACGCTGCCCCGGATGCGCGTCTGAAAGAGTACGGTGTTGATGTTGATGGCTTTCAGACGGTCAAGAATCTGGCACAACTCGCGCTGTTGCTTCTGTCGGGTGGCTGCAGAGGTTGCCTTGGTGTGCGGCCAGTCGAGACCGTTGAGCGTTGTGAGCCATACGGCGCGCATCTCGTGTTTGGGCACTTGCTGTTGAGCGAAGAGACATATCGGCAGGCAGCAGAGTAGTAAGAAAAAAATATAATAAGGTGTACGTTTCATGCTTGGAAGTGCAATTCGGCTACAAAGGTAAGCATTATTTGCGATTTATGATTTACAAATGTAAATTTATCCTTTTTGATTTACTATTTTTATGATTTGAGAAGGACCTTATGACGTGTGTTTGCGGTCGAAAAAGCGGTAAATAATTGACGAATCGCAAGATTTTGGACATTTTTGCTAACTCTCTTACGTAGAATGGATGTTATTTGTGACAAAATGACTAACTTTGTACCGTGATTCAGTGATAACTTATTTATCAACCACAAAAACAATACAAGTATGGACGCAAAATTAGTCTTGGAAGACCTGAAGCGCCGCTTCCCCGGAGAGCCTGAGTACCATCAGGCAGTAGAAGAAGTACTCGGAACCATCGAAGAAGAGTACAACAAACACCCCGAGTTCGACAAGGTGAACCTCATCGAACGCCTCTGCATCCCCGACAGAGTCTATCAGTTCCGTGTCACATGGACTGACGACAAGGGCAACGTGCAGACGAATATGGGCTATCGTGTGCAGCACAACAATGCTATTGGCCCGTACAAAGGCGGTATTCGTTTCCACCAGAGCGTTAATCTGGGTATTCTGAAGTTCTTGGCTTTCGAACAGACTTTCAAGAACTCTCTGACCACGCTGCCTATGGGCGGTGGCAAGGGCGGCTCTGACTTCAGCCCGCGTGGCAAGTCGAACGCTGAGGTCATGCGTTTCTGTCAGGCTTTCATGTTGGAACTGACACGTCACATTGGTCCCGATGTCGATGTGCCTGCCGGTGATATCGGCGTAGGCGGTCGTGAAGTCGGTTATATGTTCGGTATGTACAAGAAGCTGACGCGCGAGTTCAGCGGTGTACTCACTGGCAAAGGCTTGGAGTTCGGTGGCTCACTCATCCGCCCCGAAGCTACGGGTTACGGCAATGTGTATTTCCTCCGCGCCATGCTGCGCACCAAGGGCGACACCATCGAGGGCAAGAAAGTGCTCATCTCCGGTGCTGGCAACGTGGCTCAGTACTGTGCTGAGAAGATTCTACAGCTAGGCGGTAAAGTGATGACCATGAGCGACAGCGATGGTTACATTTACGATCCCGACGGTATCGATCGCGAGAAGCTTGACTACATCATGGAGCTGAAGAACGTCTATCGTGGACGTATTCGCGAATATGTTGAGGAATATCCGAAGGCTAAGTACGTCGGCGATGGCGCAAAGCCTTGGTTCGAGAAGGCTGACATTGCATGCCCCTGCGCTACTCAGAACGAGCTCAACGAAGAGGCCGCCAAGGCACTTGTCGCCAATGGTTGCATCGCTGTGGCCGAAGGTGCTAACATGCCCTCCACGCCTGGTGCCATCAAGGTGTTCCAAGATGCTAAGATCCTCTACTCACCGGGTAAGGCCAGCAATGCTGGTGGCGTGAGCGTCAGCGGTCTGGAGATGTCACAGAACTCAGAGCGTCTGAGCTGGTCGGCTGAAGAAGTCGATGCCAAGTTGCTCTGGATCATGGAGAACATCCACGAGAACTGCGTCAAGTACGGTACAGAGCCCGATGGTTATGTCAACTACGTGAAGGGTGCTAACGTTGCTGGCTTCATGAAGGTTGCCAAGGCCATGATGGCACAGGGACTGGTGTAGTTACAAGATCCCTATATAACGAGGAAGGGGCTGCAATTGCAGCCCCTTCCTCGTTATACAATATTCTGTCTTATGCGTGTGAGATAGGCTCCCATGGCTTCCTCGTCGCGTTCGTCGATGATCTTGATGAGTTCTTTCAACTCGGTGCGGATGCTCTCCACCTTAGGTTTGGTGTGGGGATTAAAGAGAATTTCGCGCAGGAGGGTATCATCTTCGGAGAGTACGCCTCGGGCGATTTTCATGTGACGCTTGAAGGTCGTACCCGGAGTGTCCTGATGCTTCATGACGGCAGAGAAGACAAAGGTGGAGACAAAGGGGATGCTCAGCGAGTAGGACATCGTCTCATCGTGCTCATCGAAGGACAACTCTTTGAGGTTAAGGCCGAGGCGTGTGTAGAGGTCACGGAAGAAGATGCGTCCCATGTAGTCGCCCTCGTTGATGAGGATGGCGTTCTCGTTGGATAGTTGGCCGAGGTTGGCGAAAGTGGGGCCAAACATGGGGTGCGACGAGACGAAACGATGACCAGTCCCTTGGTAATATTCTCTGAAACCGGTCTTGACGCTGCTGATGTCGCTGAGGATGCAGTCCTTGCCGATGTGTGGTAGCAACTCGTCGAAAACCTGCAACGTGTATTTCAGCGATACGGCGTTGATGACGAACTCGGGGTTGAAGGCATCCACCTCGTTCAGAGAGGTGAAGCGCTGGGTGTTGTAGAGGAAGCGCAGGCGCTGAGGGTCGTTATCATACACTGCTACTTCGTGGTCGAAACTAAGCAGGTCGGTAAAGAACGACCCCATCTTGCCGGCACCGAGGATTAAAATACGCATGTATTTTGGGGTTTAATGGTTAATGTTTAAAGTTTAATGAAAAAGGCTTTGCCAATTACGCTGTTTGCCGTTTAAGGATAAAAGTGTTTACATTAAACTTTAAACCTTAAACTTTAAACCAAGCGCAAAGCACTCCTTATTTATTCATTATTTCTATCTGTTGTCTCACGCTTTCGCTGTGAATGGCTTCATAGACCTTCTTGACGAAGTCGGGGTTCATGCCGCAGAGTACTCCCTGAGCACCACGTTTGTCGAGGATTTCACTGTAGCGGGTGGTCTGGACGACGGTCATATTGTGAAGCTTCTTGTACTCAGCTATCTCGCGGCTCACGCGCATACGCTTGGTGAGGAGATCCATAAGGTTGTTGTCGAGGTCGTCAATCTGTTTGCGCAACTGGTTGATGCTCTCTGTGGCCTCCACGCTCTCGCGGATAACGAGGCGGTCGAGGATGAAGTCGAGCACCTCGGGTAGTACTTGCTGTTTGGCATCGCTCCAGGCGCAGTCGGGGTTGCAGTGGCTCTCGATCATCAAACCGTCGAAACCGAGATCCATGGCCTGCTGAGCGATAGGTGCTATCAGGTCGCGACGCCCTCCCATGTGCGAGGGATCAGTGATGACTGGCAATGCGGGGAAGCGGCGCTTCAACTCGATGGGCAGGTGCCACATAGGCGGGTTACGGTAGATCTTGGAATCCACGCTGGAGAAGCCGCGATGGATGGCTCCGAGGCGTGTAATGCCGGCGTTGTTGATACGCAGGAGTGCTCCCGTCCAAAGCTCGATGTCAGGATTCACTGGGTTTTTGACGAGAATGGGGACATCAACGCCTTTCAGCGCATCGGCAATGGCCTGCACCGAGAAAGGATTGGCACTAGTGCGCGCACCAATCCACAGGATGTCGATGCCGGCCTTGAGGGCGGCTTCCACATGTTCCGGCGTTGCAACCTCGGTGGTGGTGAGCATGCCCGTCTCTGCTTTCACATGCTGCATCCAGGGTAATGCCTCGATGCCTACCCCTTCGAATCCACCGGGTTTCGTGCGTGGTTTCCACACGCCTGCACGGAAGATCTTGATGCCGTCGTTAGCCAACTGACGTGCCGTGTTCATTACCTGCTCCTCGGTCTCTGCCGAACACGGACCAGCAATGACCAAGGGACGTTTCTGTTCAATACCTAATGATAAGGGAGAAAGATTTAAATCCATATACTATACTTTATTTTAACTTTTCATTCTTTTTTCATTTGTTTTATCCTTTCCAATGCCTCCCTCATCTTTTCCTCTTTGGCACACAGCGAGATACGGACATACCGTTCGCCGTTGGAACCGAAGATAAAGCCGGGGGCAATGAAGACACGGGCCTCGTGGAGCACGCGTTCGGTGAGGTCTTCTACCTTCTCGATTTCGTTAGGGATACGCCCCCAAAGGAACATACCTGTTTGCGAGGGGTCGAAGCGGCAGCCAAGGGTCGTCATGATTTCTTCGGCGATGAAGCGTCGGCGTGCATATAAGTTCGTGTTCATCTCGCGGTGCCATTCCTCACTGGTATTGGTAAGCGCATCTGCTGCAGCAAGCTGTATGGCGCGGAAGGTTCCATTCTCGACATTCGTCTTCACTTTCAAAATCCATTGCACAAACTGTGCGTTCGAGCAAAGCATTGCTACGCGCCAGCCCGGCATATTATGACTCTTGGACAATGAATTGAACTCGATGCAACAGTCTTTAGCACCGGGGATTTGTAATATTGAGAGAAGGGCGTGGGGGGAGTCCGGTCTGATAAACGAATACGGATTGTCGTTCACCACCACGATGCCGTGTCGCTGTGCAAACTGCACCAGGCGCTCGTAGGTCTCACGACGAGCGGGGGCTCCAGTTGGCATGTGTGGATAGTTAGACCATAGAATTTTGCAATTTAACGATTTGCAATTAACAATTTCTTCCAACTGATCAAAATCGGGTTGCCAACCATTCTCCTCAGTGAGGTCGTAACTCACGACATTGGCCCCCAGAAGCTTGGAGAGTGAGGTATAGGTGGGATAGCCTGGGTTGGGAACGAGCACGGTATCGCCAGGATTGACGAATGCCAACGTCGCATGCAGGATGCCTTCCTTGGAACCGATGAGGGGTTGGATTTCTGAGGAGGGGTCTAACTCTACACCGTACCACCGGTTGTAGAACGTTGCCATGGCCTGACGCAGTTCGGGGATGCCGATGGTGGGTTGGTAGCCGTGGGCACTGGCCTTGCGAGCCTCGTTGCAGAGCACGCCGATGGCGTGTTCTGACGGTGGCATGTCGGGACTTCCGATGGCCAAAGAGATGATGTCCTGTCCTTCGGCATTCAGACGTGCCACTTCCTTCAGTTTACGGCTGAAATAATATTCCTGTACGTTCGCCAGTCGGTCGGCGGGCTTAAATGTTTTCTTTTCCATGTCTGTATTCTCCAAGAATGATGAGGTCTAACTTTGTTCCAATCATCAATGATGCATGATGAATGAACAAAGATCCCGCCTCTTGGTGAAGCGGGATCTGTTATTTCAATCTTTCAATTTCCAATTTTCGAATTATGAATTGACGCACAGCCTACCGCTTCACCTTTTCGGGGTAAAGTAATAATAGGCCCAAAAATATGCGTTCTGATATTGCATGATGACTTGTTTTCTGCGTTTTGCGCTGCAAAAGTACGTACTTTTGAGGAAACTGCAAACTTTTTTCTACTTTTTTTACATTTCTCTTGACATTTTCTTGTCTAAAGGGGCATTGAACCGTCTCAATAGACAAATGGGATGATACGTTTCCGGGATCCTACGGCAGCATCGCCGAACTCCTCGCGATAGCGCTTGTGGATGGCATGTGCACGGGGAACGAGGTTGGCTGCCGTCCAGATGGGGAAGACCCAGGCTACTGGTGTGGCTGCCGCTAAGGCGAAGCCTACCCATTCCATTAGCTCGCCCAGGTAGTTGGCGGAGGTGACGTAGCGGTACATCCCGCGTTGTGGCAGGTAGTGACGTGTGTCTCCGGGCTGACGAAGGTGACGGATGACGTGGTCGCTATGCCAGTTGATGACGAGGCCCATGATGAACAGGGCGATACCTAATAGGACATTCCACCGCAGCAGGTACGACGCACCTTCAGCATAGTCCTCATTCGGGAACCAGTATAGACCGCCAGCTTGCAAGATACCGTTGATGACATTGAACGTAATACCCATCAGCATGATAGCCAAAGGCATACGGCTCTTGCCCGTTATCAGACATGGGAAGACAAAACTGCGCTGGAAGTAATGTAGCTCGAACAACAGCAGCAACACCAGCTCTGGCACGTGCAGACTCTTGCCAGACATCCACCAGATGGCGGCCATCATTACAAAAACAGGCGTCTCCATCAGCGTCCATGCCACCTTATTATTTATAGACCAGCCCCATGCCTTCGAGCGGAACTGACCGTAGCCTGCGTTGACAAAGTATAGGCAGACAAAGACGATGACTGCCATCGCCAACATCACATAAATCAATATATCAAAAGATTCTCTCGACATTTTGTAATTCCGTAAATCTGTTAATGTGTTAATCTGTTAGTTTGATTCCCAAATAGTCGAGGCAAAGCTCTGGCCAATAATTCATCACCAATTCGTCGGGAAATTTGGTCTCGGCCAGTAAGGGGAGTGCATAGCGATAGTCTGCCACGGAGAAGGAGATATGGGCATCGGAGCCGAGGATGATGGGGATGTCGTGTTTTCTGCATAGTCTCAGTATCTCAACATTGTTGGGATGGGCAGCCGCCTTGTTGCGCGCAGGAATCAGACTCGATGAATTGATTTCCAGTAGTGTATGTGTCTCATCTGCCGCTCTTACGATAGGCTCGAACAGCAGCTCTGCCGTGCCGTCGCCAGGGTGGCTGATGATGTGTGTCCAAGGGTTATGGATGGCGGCGAGCATCGCTTCCGTGTTCTGATCAATGGTGCCGCCTTCCCAACATAGCGCGTGGATGCCGGCGATGCGAATATCGCAGCAGCGGTAGTGACGCTCATCCAAGTCCAGGCGTCCGCTCGTGTCTAAAATATTCAACTCTACCCCCAAAAGAAGTCGCACACCATACATCTGTCGCGGCACGATATGCAGGTTGCGGAAATAGATAGGATTGCACGTGCCAGGGATGCCAGGAGCATGTTCGGTGATGCCTAGGATCTGCAGGCCACGTTCGCTGGCAGCCCGTGCCATCTCTTGAATCGTGGAGTAGGCGTGTCCGGAGGCTACGGTATGCGTATGGAGGTCAAGTAGGGTAGTCATGTCATCGTGCATTAGGATATTGGACGTGGCTGGCTCGTTCCAGGGCTGCGAGATTCTCGTCCTCGCCGACGACCCAAATGACATCGCTGGCAGCAAGGGGATGTTGGGGATCTGGTGCTAGAAGGCTGTTACGGTCATCATCTGATTCAAAACCTACGATGAGACAACGATAGTCCTGACGGATGCCGCTCTGCTGGATGGTCTGTCCTACAAAGCGCGAACCCTCTTCGATGGCGAGACGGCGAAGCTTCATCTCTGCCTGCTCGCTGTCATTGCTTTGCGACTGCTGCGCCTGCGACTCCAGTTCGTGGGCGAACGATGAGAGCTGTTCGTCTGTACCGATGACCTGTAGGTGGTCTCCGGGAAGCACCACAGCATTTCCCGAGGGGATGTTCAGACGTTCCTTGCCACGCAGGATGGAGGCTACGTGTACGCCGAAACGACGACCGAGGTTCAGCTTGGCTAGCGTCTGGCCTGCCCAAGGGATGCCCACGGGAACCAGGAAGTCTGACAAGTGGATGTCCCGCTCAACAAGGTGACCGGCAAACTGAGGACGAGAAGCCCGACGTGCAGCCTCACGCTCGCGTTGGTTGAGGTTGTCGGTAAAAGTTTGCTCCATGAGAATACTTTGACGTTTCAGCCTGCGGCTCATAATGATGTTCATGACGATGACCACTATGAGAATCATACCTAAGGCACCTCCCCAGTGAAGGGTGTGAGCAATCACATAGCCCACGAAGAAGATACCGAGGACGATACGAAGCGTCTGCACACCGACGAGCGGCGCGCGGTTGAAATGGCTGTCTGCCCACAGAGTCTGGAATTCCTCGCTATGACTCTTCTTGAGCATCAGCGCGTGGAGGAAAGGAGACAGACATAGCAGCGTGAGAGTGGCTACAACGAGATTGTCCCACGGCTGGGGTAGCAGACCTTCGAGGATGGGCCATACGATGTTGAGCATCATTGCGATGACAGCTACGCAAAGGATAGCATAGATGAACACAACTTTACCCGTATCCAACAGATATGTGCGCCAATGGTTCTCTTGACTCACGACGGTCGGAGCACCTGTGGCATAGCGGTCCAAGAGCACTCGCCAGCGTTCGGGTAGGTGGCTGTTGAGGGCGTTATATGCAGGTATGGCTAGGCGGATCATATAAGGTGTGGTGAAGGTCGTGAACACAGAAACAGCTACGACAATAGGATAGAGGTAGTCGCTCGTCACGCCCAACGAAGTGCCGAGCGTGGCGAGGATGAAGGCGAACTCACCAATCTGCGTCAGTGAGAATGAGCATTGCATAGCGGTCTTCAGGGGCTGACCTGCCAAGAGAAAACCACCGGTCGAGAAGATGGTCTGCCCCAGCATGATAGCCACGATGATGCAGAGGATGGGTACGATATATTGACCAATCAGTGCCACATCGACCATCATACCTACCGACACGAAGAAGATGGCACCGAACAAATCCTTGACGGGGTTCACCAGATGCTCGATCTTATCGGCCTCGATGGTCTCGGCGAGGATGCTACCCATGATGAAAGCGCCGAAGGCAGGTGAGAAACCTACGGATGAAGCCAGCACCACCATGCCGAAGCACAGGCCTAAGGAAACGATCAACAGCGTTTCGTCGCTCATCAGTGACTTCACCTTTCGTAAGAACAAGGGTATCAGATAAATACCTACAACAAACCAGAGAACGAGGAAGAATACCAACTTGATGATACTCGTGACCATTTCCATGCCCTCAAACTGTTGGCTCACAGCCAATGTCGATAGCATCACCATCAGTACGATGGCAAGAATATCTTCGATGATGAGCACGCTCAGCACCATACCGGCGAAGCGTTGCTGCCGAAGTCCCATGTCATCGAAGGCCTTGAAAATGATGGTTGTCGATGACATCGCAAGCATACCGCCAAGGAAGATGCAGTCCATCTGACTCCAACCGAAAGCATGACCCGTGAAGAAGCCTACTGCCATCATACATAGGATGATAGAACAGGCGGCGATGATGGGCGCGCTGCCCATCTTCATGATCTTCTTAAAGGAGAACTCCAGACCGAGGGCGAACAAGAGGAAGATGACACCGATGTCGCTCCATAGATGTATGTTTTCCAAGTCCGAGACACTCGGCATATAGGGCATGTTGGGCGAGGCTAAGAAACCGGCGACGATATATCCTAACACCAGCGGCTGCTTCAGCTTCTTGAAAATCATTGTCATCACACCGGCGCATATAAGGATTAGCGCCAGGTCGGCAATCATCTGTTCCATAGAAAGGTTACGCTTGATGTACAGTTACTTGTGTGAACGGGAAGTTGATGTTGTGCTCATTGAAGGCGTTGTAGATTTTCTCGCGCACTTCGAACATCACGGGCCAGTAGTCGGCGTTCTTCACCCAACAACGGACGATTAGCTCTACAGCACTGGCGCCTAAATCTTTCAACCATACTTCTGCCTCGGGAGTCTCCTCGATGCGTCCGTCTTTCCGAATGATGTCGAGGGCTATGGCACGTGCTTTCTCCACGTCCTCGCCGTACTCGATGCCTATCGACCACTCAGCTCGTCGCGTCGGTTTCTGTGTGTAGTTGATGATGCTACCGCTGCTCATGGCACCATTGGGCACATAGATCTGCTTGCCGTCGGCGGTGAGCAGGATGGTGTGAAAGATGAGGATGGCTTGCACCGAACCCGAAGTGCCTTGGGCTTCTATCCAGTCGCCTACCTTATATGGCTTCAAGAAAAGAATGACAATACCGCCAGCAAAATTCTGCAGGTTGCCGCTCAGAGCCATACCCACTGCCACGCCGAACGAGGCCAACAGAGCTGCCAAACTCGTGGTGTTCACGCCTAAGGCACCGACCACCATGATGATGAGTAGTACCTGCAGGGTGATGCTGACGAAACTCTTCACGAAGGTTGAGACGCTGATCTCTACCTTGCGGCGGTCAAGGAAACGGTTCAGCAGATAGTTGAGGAGTTTGATGAGGTAGTGTCCCACTACATATACGACGATGGCCAGGATAATGTGTTTACCAGCGTCCATCGACCAGTCGATGAGCTTGTGGATGACTTCGTTCCAGCTCATGTCGCTTGAGAGTAAAGGTTGTATCATCATGATTCCTTGTTTCGTTTTGTTTTTTTTGCGGGTGCAAAGGTACAACTATTTTCTGTCTTTTTGCTCTTTTGCTGCTTTAATTATTCTGAAATGTTGATTTTCCATTTATAATATATTATTTAATGAACGCGCGCGAAGGAGATCCTCTTTGAAAAATTTTTTCAATTTTTTTTGCGAAACGCTTGCAGGAATGAAAAAGTCGCCGTATCTTTGCACCCGCAAACGAGGAAAGGAGCCTCCTTGGAGCCTCCAAGACAGTGTTCTGAAGCCCGTTTTGCCGATAGTAAAGACGTTC
>CAJORF010000102.1 GCA_905236985.1 uncultured Bacteroidaceae bacterium
ATAACCTTCAGCCTCGAACATCTGACGGAAAGCGAGGCGACCGATACGGCCAAAGCCGTTAATAGCAACTTTTGTCATTTTCTTGTTTTGTTGTGTGATTTTAAAAGATGAATAAAGTGAATAAAAAAACTAAATCTTTTTGGTGAGCGTGGCTCGCCCGTTTTAACCGCAATTACAGTATTCTGCGCTCTTACAAGCCACCAAAAGTAGCGTCGAGAACGCGAAAATGATGTAATTTAGGGTCTTTTGCGTCATTTTTTTCTGTTTTTCGCTGCAAATGTACGAAAAAGGTTTTATATTTGCATCATCAAACCCCTAAAAATATTTTAAATCATGGCAAATTTCGTACAAGAGTTCAAAGACTTCGCAATGCGAGGCAATGTAATGGACATGGCAGTCGGTGTTATCATCGGCGGTGCATTCGGCAAAATCATCTCTTCGTTGGTCGATGATGTGCTCATGCCTGCCATCGGTATGCTCACCGGAAATGTTGATTTCACCAACCTCTTCGTCACCATCGGAGAGGGTTCCTACAACACGCTTGCTGAGGCCAAGGAAGCTGGTGCCACCACCATTGCCTACGGACAGTTCATCCAGAATGTCTTGGACTTCCTCATTGTCGCCTTCTGCATCTTCATCATGATCAAGGCGATGAACAAGCTCAACCGTAAGAAGGAAGAACCCGCTCCCGAACCCGCAGCTCCTGCTGGCCCCACTCAGGAAGAGCTCCTCGCTGAGATTCGCGACCTGCTCGCAAAGAAGTAACTCCCTCAGCCACTTTCGCTCCAGCGAAAAAAACTATCCCCTTTTCACGCGCGCGTTCCTTTAATTATTATAGGACGCGCGCGTGAATCGTTCATCTGTTCATCTGTCCGATGACTTGACGATGAGTTTCTTTGGTTCTTCATAGGAATGGCGTGATGCCGGCATCGTGCAACGCCAGCAGACGGAGCGTACCGCCTTGCACATCTATACGTATTGCCTCACACGTCTATACGCAAAGCCTTACACGTCTATACGTATGTCTCAACGCTCGAAAAAAACAAATTTTTAATTCTAAATAGGTGTCAGGTGTCAGCCGCCCCCCTTCCCTCCTGACACCTGACACCTATTTCAAACAAAAATTTATTTATCTTTCAGCCCACACCCTTATGGTTTTTCGCTCACACCCTTATGGCTTTTCGCTCACACCCTTATAACTTTTTGTCAAAACCCTTAAGGGTTTTCCCCCGCAGAGTAATGAAAGTTCTTTTTTAGCCCTTTTTTCACTTTTCCCTCCTCCATTTTTCACTTTTCATTCTTTCATTTTTCACTTTTTCCTCCTTTTCCTTTGTCAAATCCCAACTTATTCCTACATTTGCGCCGTAAATCCCTTGAAAGAGGGAGGTAAAGACATTATAAAGGTTCATTAGATGAAAAAAGAGTTTGGCAAATGGTTCCTGGATTTGGCGAAGTATATACTGACAGCCATCGCACTCACCACTCTTTTCAGAGGAATGGAGGAGACGAAATTATTATGGACTACATTTGCGGCTTTTTCTGTTTGTGTGCTTTTTGGCTATCTGCTGCTAAGGCAATCTGATATGGAACAGAATCAAGGGAAGAATTTTTCCAAAACAACTGTCGCATCAGAATTCAATGAGAGCCAAACAACTGATACAAAGCCAATTGATTCCAATAGCAAGAAAAACAAGAAGAAAAAAAAGAAATAGTATGGGAATGTATTTTGTTTTAGGAATGATTGTGTTTGCAGCATTATTCGTGTTCACTGCACTTCATTTCGACGATAAGAAAAAGGCATCTGCATCACGGCAGTGATGGATGCTTATCATACGAGTTATGACAATTACATAGAAACAGCTATGGCTGAAAGCCTTCCAAAATGAGGCTGCAGCCATAAAGATATAAACAATTCTCCCGCAGCGGCGGGAAACACTTATTTGCTCAATCGCGACACGAATTAGGACCTCGAAAAGTGAACGAGCAATAACTAAAGCGATGATGCTTGCGCTATCAAGCGTAGGCTTACCGTAGCTTTAGTAGGTCGTCCTAAACCTGTGTCGCGTATGGTGAAAGCCTGCGCTTTTCTTTTGGCGATGAGTTAGTGCAGGTTCCCATTGAAAGAACTTTTTGTTAACTCATTTATAAACCCTTAAAAACAATTAAACAAATGAAAAAGTTATTCTCTCTTCTCTCTATGCTCTGCATGAGCATGGGTATGTTCGCACAAGGTTCTCTGTTGGCAACCCTCAGCCACGAAGGTGAAATCTCAACGTTCTATGGTGCAAAGGCACTGCAAGATGCACATAACGCCGCTGTCAATGGCGATGTCATCACGCTGTCGAGCGGAACATTCAATGCTGTGGATATAACCAAGGCGGTAGCCATTCGTGGTGCAGGTATGGACGTGGATTCCTCAACGGGTACGTTACCAACGATTATTTCGGGCGACTTTAATATCAATATTAGTGATGCAGGGACTAACAGATTGACGATGGAAGGCCTGCATCACAAACAGCGGATTACATATAAAGGGACCTTGACTAATGCAATGTTTTTAAAGTGTCGCTTCTCTCAGATTGATGAAGGTACTAACAGTAAAATGGTTAATGGTAGTTTTATTCATTGCAAGATATCTGGTTTTTTCGAGCTTTCTGCTGGTTCATCAGCCTCTTGTGTGAATAGTTTCATTGCAAATCCTGTGTCAATAAATGATATCTCATCCAACTTTGAGATGACCAATTGCGTAGTCAGGCTGGAACGTGGAGTCAATAGCGTCAAATCCTCCACTCTTATCAACTGTGCCATATACGTGTATGTTACTGGCTCCTATGGAGATTTCTACTGGGAATTCCCATCCACTACCTCCTTATTTAATAACGTATCAAACCTAGATAGGGTTTGGAGGAACTGCCCAAATAGAACTAATCAGACCGCTGGCATGGATGCCATTTTCAAGACGTACAGAGAAGGCTACAGCGACAGCGAGAATTTAGAGCTGACAGATGAGGCCAAGACGACCTATCTCGGAACGGACGGTAAGGAGATAGGTATCTACGGCGGTTCGTTGCCATTTTCTGCAACACCCACCAATCCACAAATCACCAAGTGCGAGGTTGCTTCCAAATCAACAGCCGACGGCAAGCTGAGTGTGGATATCGTGGTCAATGGTGCAGAGTAAGCCCAAACATGAGAGATAAGCAAACGGATACAATAACCAAAAATCCCTGACTTATGCGAAAACGAGCATTATTAATAGTTTCCATGCTCTGTCTCTGCGCATTTGGGGTGGCGAAGTATGTGGCATCGCCTGTAGCTGCGGAAGATGAAACGGGAGAGAGGCCCACCATCACCGCTGAATTCCAGACGGGACGTTACCTCCTTCAGCATGTTGCCACAGGCAAGTATTTAGGAGCCGCCAACGACTGGGGTACTCAGGCTTCACTGATAGATAATCCGGAATTCCAGACACTGATTCCGTTGGAGGATGGTAAATACCATCTGGAATCGCAGGTAGATAACGGGAATTCGAATTACTACTTCAATGGCAGCTACTTGGATGCCTCAACCCCTGTAGAGTTAGAGATACAGAAACGACAGAACGGATACTATACCATCAGCGATGGTAATATCTTCTATGGTTACGACGGGTCCTCGTCGGTGCTTGGAAAAACATCCACCGACCCGACGGATACTAATGTTCAATGGAGAATAGTCAGCCAGGAGACGGCAGTCGCAAACCTGAGTCTTGCAACAGAATCTCAGCCAAGAAATGCCACCTTCCTGCTTTCTGATCCCAATTTCGGACGCAACAACCGCTACTATGAAGAATGGACTTTCGAGGCCTCTAACAAGAACATCAGTGGTGACGTCAGGAATTTCTGCGTTGAGTCGTGGCGCGCAACCTTCTTGATGAGCCAAACCATCTCCGTACCCAATGGCGTTTATGGTTTGACAGCCCAAGGTTTCTATCGTCAGGAGGGAAGCGATGCTGAACATCTTCCTGAGTTCTTTGCGAACAACGAGACGTGCGTATTCCCGCAGATAGCAGGCTCGGAAAACTCCATGAGCGACGCCTCTATCTCGTTTATGCAAGGCATGTATTTCATTGAGCCCATCTACGTGGTAGTGACGGATGGCACTCTGCAGGTGGGTGCCCGCTTGGAAGGCAACACGATGCTGTGGAGCATCTGGGACAACTTCACGCTGATGTACTACGGTACGGATACCAGTGCCGCCAATCGTCTGCGCTTCAACAGCCGATTTAATAAGGTTTATGCGCAGGTACAAGCGATGCAGCAGACCACAGGCATCACCACCGAGGCGTCCACTGCTCTTGCCGTAGCATTGACAGCCTACGAAGGCATCAACCCCAATACCAGCGTGGAACGTCAACAGGAGGTCAAGGCGCAATTGGAAGAAGCTATTGCCATCGCAGAGGAAGGCCTACAGTTTGCCCGTCAGTTGCGGAACGCCTACGAAGGTTATGGCGAAAAACTGGCTGCTACGGGATTAGCAGACAACTCGTTGATTACGGTGCTGGCAGCAGTGCAGTCTGCCCTGAATGCCCAGCAGTATGAGAGCCGTAATCAGATTGCAGGCTGGATAGAGCAACTGACCATAGCCCGTAAGGAAATCCTGCCTTACGAGTACCGCTACTGGTTCGACACCGATGCCGATGCCGCCGTCACCGATTACTCCACGACACCCTCGTGGCATGTCGATTTGGCTACGGACGACTTGAGCGAGTCTTTCCATCTGCTGCACATTCAGGTGAAGGACGACACGGAAAACTGGAGCACGCCTATCACCCGACCCTTCGTGAAGATGCTTGCTGTGCAAGAAGCACAGGGCTGCTACTGGTTCGATGGCAACTACGACTCTCGCCGAACGGCAGACCTCACGAATGCCATCATGGATATTGATGTCGCTTCGCTGGCCGATGGCTTCCACTCGTTGCACTATATGGCGCAGACTACTACGGGGGCTTCGACTGTCCATACCGCCTATTTCCAGAAGATCTCGGGCACCGCTGCCTTCAGCTATCAGATCTGGGACAGCGAGACTCCTGAGGAAATGATTACTGGAAAGTTGACGGGCAGTACCTTGCAAGTCAATGTGGATAAGTTCTCTGATGGTTTCCATACCTTGTATGTACAAGTGGCAGGCGCCACCTCGGCGTCCATTCCCCAAAGCGCGATGTTCATCAAGGTGCCCCAGACCATTGGTGTTGATTACTTAAACTGTCTGTTGATGGTTGATGGGAAACTGTTCTGCAATGAGCAGGTGAGTAATGAAGGAGGAGTCTTGACGTGGAAGGTGCCTGTTGATACCTTATCGCAGGGACTACACCGCTATATGGTACAGGTCGTAACGCCTTCCGGCGCAGGCTCATCCATGAAGGAAGGTTTCTTCTTCCGTGTGCCGACACAGGCGGAACTGGCTTCGTTGCGCTGCTGCTATATGGTAGATGGAGACTCGGCAGTTATTCAAGCGGGTACGGTAGCTAATGGCCTCTACCACTTTGACCTTGATGTGTCCAAGCTAACAGACGGCATTCATAAGATAGCCTATTGGCTGGTGGCCGAGAATGGTGTCAACACCACCGTCAATGCTGCTTTCTTCTGGAAGATTCCAGTTGGTGGAAGTGGTGTTACGCAATACGAGTATTGGCTCAACGACCTGGATGACGATAAACATGTCACCCGACTCAGCAAACGCCAAGATCCGTTCTCATTGCTGACCCTGTTGCCTATAGAGTCACAACCCATTCGCTCCTCGAACTTCCAGTTCGCCGTGAAGAACGGAAAACCGCTCATCTACGCCCGCAACGAGATTCACATGCGCTTCTACGATGCCGCAGGTCGGTTCACGGAGACGGTGAAGGAGTATAATGATGAACAGGTGTCAAGGAGTGTAGAACCTGTGGGAGAGTTGCAGGCGACGCAGACGTTCGACAAGGTGGAAGAAAACAATATTCGCTGGTACACGATGCAGGCAGCACCGGGCGACACGGCTGCATTCCGCTTGAACCAACCCGCTACGGTGCAGGTGTTTGCGCCGAGTGGCAAGGAGGTGTTCAAGACATCGGAGTCAGCTTCTGTACAGTGGACTGGTATCCATACTTGGGAGGACGGCACGTATTACTTGGCCGTGCATGATGTGACTGGGTCAAAGAATACAATGACCCTCGACTACATGCACATGGACAAGTATGACGTGGTGGACTGGGATGTGCACACGGTCGGCAACGGCGGCTGCAGCACGATTACCTTCAAGGGAAATGGCTTCGGCGACCTGTATGCCGTGGATCTCTATACAGCTGATGGTGATACCATTCACTCCGTGGGTATCTCCCATGACAGCGATGCTGAGACTGCTGTGACGTTTGACTTCACAGATGCAACATTAGGTGTATATGACGCTGTTTTCCACTTTACAGATGAGGACAAGCGAGTGCCCAACGTCGTGACTGTGGAAGAGGCCGTTGACATTGACATTGCAACTGAGGTACTGTATGCTTCAAGCTATCTGAAGGGAACAAAGAATCCTTACCGCATCACCTTAACGAATCAAGGAAACATGACAGCATACAATGTGCCTGTCATAATCGGTTTTTCCGAAGAGCATGATGGAGCGTTAAGTTATATAAAAGTCGATGGCTACAATCTAAGCGAGGTATATGATGGTATTTGGAGGGAAACTTTATCGGAGGCATTATTTGACAGCCTGCGTAATTCAACCATAAAGCATGGTGATATGTGCTATTTCATCAAAGAAGACAGTAGCACCATTGACGAGGGCTTCCGATTTGCAAGATACACTTCTTTATTCCCTTCCATACCACCAAACTCTGCAGCTCATATTACTGTTTCTATTATGTCTTCAGAGCCCACGATAATGCATATCTGGGTGGCAAATCCAGATGGAACGAATTCGGGAGAAACAGAAGTGCCGAGGAAAACCCGATATAAATATCCTAAGTGGCAATGCGATAAATTTAAGAAAGAGCATGCAGATTGTATAAAGGAAGAATTGATAGACTATAAGCAAGAAACGGGAGCTTGCGATATTAAAAAGGCTATTCCACCATCATGTGATGATGATCCGCCTAGGAAAAGTACTCCACAACCACCTGTCGATCCTAACGACATCTATGGCTATCTCTCCGATGCTGGCAGCAAGTTCATTGCAGACTCTGTGGTGAAGGTAAACTACACCATCGAGTTTGAGAACGACACGGCGTTTGCACAGGCTTCGGCACATACCATTGTCGTGAGAGATACGTTGGACAGTCGTTACTTTGACCTGAAATCATTCCTGCCCACAGGAATGAAATTAGGTGGACGTGAAGTGTTCCTCGATGAGACTGACATGATGAGTCAGAACGGCGTGACCACGTTCCTGAAGACCATCGATGTGCGACCTGAAATCAATGCCATTGCACAGGTGGAGGGAACGTACAGCCAGAAGACAGGTATTGCCGAATGGCGTTTCACGTCTCTCGACCCGATGACCATGGAGCTGACGGACGACCTGATGCAGGGTATTCTGCCCGTGAACTATGACGGCACGTCGGGCATCGGCGAAGTGATGTTTGAGATTGGTGTCAAGCCGAATAAGGCTGACGGCACGCAAATTCCCAACCGCGCGGGTATTGTCTTCGACTACGAAAATCCTATCATCACCCCCACCTGGACGAACACCGTCGATGCCATGGCACCGACGAGCACCATCCTCGGTGCCATACAGTCCAAGACCGATACGCTGTCACTGCGGATAGCAGGCGAGGATAATCGGTCGGGCGTGTGGAAGTACAATGTCTATGCACAGATGGGCGACGGCTCACCGTGGGAACTCGTGGCTGAAAATGTGCCGGCAACCGTAGCAGCAGGCGATGACGCAGAGGAAGGCGAGACGGAGACGCTGGTCGATGTCCGCATCTACGACGGCATCGAATACGGTTTCCTCGTGCTGGCCACCGACTCGGCAGGCAATGTGGAGCGGAAGAGCTTCGAGGAAGCTGACTTCCGGTTTACGACCGTCATGCCGGGCGACGCCAACGGCGACGGCGTGGTCGATGCACTCGATGTGGTGCTGGCCATCAGCTACTACCTCGGTGAGGATGTCTATCTGAACTTCGCTGCCGCTGACGTGGTGGCAGACGGTGAGATCAATGCCCTCGACGTGGTTGCCATGCAGGACATCTACCTCAACACAAGCCATCAGGCACTTGCACCAAGAAAGCGAAAAGTGAAAAGTCAACAGTTGGAACAACGATTGCAATGAAGAATAATTGATGAACCATTCGTGAACTCATTCATGGATATTCATGTAAAAAACAAGAAACAATATGATTAGAAAGACATTCATGTTAGCCTGTAGCCTGTTCCTCCTCCTCGGAGGACAGGCACTGGCTCAGAACATCCAGACCACCACATTACGTGTCTGGATGGACGATATCACAGTGACCGCCGACGGCACGACAGCTACACGTCTGACCGTTTATGAAAACGATGCCGAGCGCGACTACACGGCATTCAATATGTCGCTCATCGTGCCCGAGGGCATTGCGGTGAAGCAGGTGAAGAAGGGACGCAACTGGGTGAACAGCATCGAGCTGAGCGAGCGCGCTGCCGAATCGCATAGCATCAGCTGTCTGATGCCTGAGCCTACATTGCTCAAGATCATGTGCTCGTCGAACCAAAACGACAACCTCTACCCAGACGACGAGGATGGCAATACGATGGACGAGCTCTTCAGCATTGACTTGGTTGCCGACCCTGCGATGATGAACGAAGTGTACACGGTGACCACCGAGGGCGTCGTGTTCGTGTATAAGGACGGCAGCACACTGGCTGGCTATGTGCCTGATCCCTTGCCCTCGTTCCAGTTGACCATCACAGGCGGTCAGGACGGATTGTCGATCCCCTACACGATGACCTCGGCAGGCATTGGCACGCTGGTACTGCCCTTCGATGCCGAAGTGCCCTCGGGGCTGAAGGTGTTCACGGCTACGGATGTCGTGGACGGAGCCCTGGAGCTCACGGAGCAGACAACGATTGAGGCAGGCACTCCGCTCATCGTGACGGGTGAGGCTGGCACATATCAGTTCAAGGGGGCTCCTGAGACAGCCGAAACGGAGTTCACCGAGGGCGTGCTGTCTGGAACGACGGAGGCGAAGGTGGTCAGCGAGGGCTATGTGCTGCAGCGCTTGGGCGGTGTGACTGGCTTCTACCGTATCGATTCCGCAAGACCTGTGACAGTTCCTGCCTACCGCTGCTGGCTCTCATGGAGCGGTGAGGCAGATGTCGTTCCCTTCCGCTTCGACTTCGATGCGGTGAACGCGTTGAGGGCCAATGGACGTGAGGGTGATCTCTACGATCTCAGTGGCCGTCGCTCAGATGGTCGCCGTGCCGGTGTCTATATCCAACAAGGCAAGAAGACGGTGAGAATGAAAAATGAAAGAGTGAAAAGTGAAAAATAAGAAGGAACGGCCATGAACAGAAAACATTATATCCAACCGCAGGTGCGCATCTCAGAGATGTGCCCTGCCCAGATGCTGGCCCTCTCCATTCAAGAGGGCGAAGC
>CAJORF010000103.1 GCA_905236985.1 uncultured Bacteroidaceae bacterium
ACAAGAAGAATAGCTGAGCGCATCATTCCGAACAATAAAAAAAGGAAGCCAAACGGCTTCCTTTTTTGCGGAGAGAGAGGGATTCAACCCCCCGGAACGGACAAGCCGTTCACCGGATTTCGAGTCCGGCCCAATCGGTCACTCTGGCATCTCTCCTCAGCACTTTCTTGCGAATGCGGGTGCAAAGGTAATAAAAAGTTTAAAGTTTAAGGTTTAAAGTTTAAAGTTTTTTACCTTTTGGGGAGCTTTTTTCTATTTTTTTGCCTCAGAAAGCCATTTTGCAACCCAGTTGCACGTCCTTTGCCGTACCTTTGCAGCGTCTTAGAGGACAAGAATCCTTTTTACAGGAATGTCCATAGATGAAAATAATGGTAAATTGTCAATTTGTAAAATAAAACTATGATTCTCGACTGGATTGAAAGTTACTGGGACGCACTGGTCATGATGACCGCTGAGATGGCTCCCTACCTGCTTCTGGGTTTCCTGATTGCAGGTCTGTTGCGCGTCTTCGTGCCGCGCACAATGTATTCCAAACACTTAGCACCGCGCAACATGAAGAGCGTGGTCAAAGCCGCTGCCATTGGTGTCCCCTTGCCGCTGTGTTCCTGCGGTGTCATCCCTACGGCAGTCGGACTGCGCAAAGAGGGGGCGAGCCACGGTGCCTGTGCCAGCTTCCTTATCGCCACTCCTCAGACAGGTGTTGACTCAATTGCTGCGACTTATTCGCTGATGGGGCTCCCCTTCGCCATTGTGCGTCCTTTGGCTGCGCTGTTTACGGCGATGTTTGGCGGATGGCTGGTCAATAG
Organism: uncultured Bacteroidaceae bacterium; assembly: GCA_905236985.1. GTDB lineage: Bacteria > Bacteroidota > Bacteroidia > Bacteroidales > Bacteroidaceae > Physcousia. The sequence continues at coordinate 807 of CAJORF010000103.1, forward strand.
GTATGCGCGTGATGACGAGAAGATGTCTGAACAGGCTGTGCAGAAGGACGAACATGAGCACGAAGAATGTAGCTGCGGTCATCACCACGACCATGATCATCACCACAGCCACGATCATCACCATAGCCACGAGGAAGCACAGCCCACCACCTTCGTGGGTAAAATGAAGGAAGCCTTCGACTACGCTTTCGTAGAGATGATGCAGGATGTGGGCAAGTGGCTTGTCATTGGCCTCTTGATTGCTGCCCTCATCACGGTGGCCGTGCCAAACGAGTGGCTTGCTATGTTGTACGACTATAAGTTGCTCAATATGCTCATCGTACTGGCCGTAGCTATACCGATGTATATCTGTGCTACGGGAAGTATTCCTATTGCTGTGTCGCTGATGGCCAAGGGATTGACGCCAGGTGCCGCGTTGGTGCTGCTCATGGCTGGCCCCGCTGTCAACTCCGCCTCCATCCTCGTCATCGGCAAGGTCTTCGGCAAGCGCACCCTCTGGCTCTACATTCTCTCCATCGTCATTGGTGCCGTGCTCTTCGGCTTAGGCATTGACTATCTGCTACCTCAGGATTGGTTCGCCGTGCAGAGTGCCATAGCTGATACAGAGTGCGCTCACGGCCTGACCACAATGGATTGGGTGTGGATTAGCCTGCTCATCGTTATGCTACTCAACGCTTTCTGGCAGGCTCGCCACGGTCATGGCTGCGACTGCTGTCATACTCATGAACATGAAGATCATGGACATCTTGAAACCTCTGAGGCTCTTGAAATTTCAGAAACCCATTACCACGTTTCTGGCATGACCTGCAACCACTGTAAGGCCAGTGTAGAGCGCGCCATCCGTGGTGTGGAAGGTGTAAAAGAAGTGACCGTGGACTTGGTGTCTGGCACCGCCACGGTCAAGGGGGAACATGATGCAGAGACGCTGATCGAGCGTGTGAAGAGCTACGGCTACGAGGTCGAACGCCTATGACGTTTGCTTTCGTCAGATCTTCTTCAGCCGTATGACACGGCTGGCGAACTGACCACTGAGGTTGGCATCGAGCCCCATCTCCATGAGGAACTTACCCGAGAAGGTTTTGCCCTCGAAGTAATGGGTACGCTCTGTACAACCAAATTCGTTGAGCTGGTACGTGGCATTAGGATCTAAGCCTGCCATGTGCCAGCGCGGCGTATGTAGATCCACATAGTTCTCAAACTTATAACAGAAGAAGATGGCCTCAGACTTGTCTTCAGTCACGAACATCTCGCTACAGAAGCCGTTGCCCTCGTAAGGCGAGAGCAGGCGGTACTGATCACCCAACTGGATGATGGGACGTATCTCCTTATAGAACGCCACAGCTTTCTTGGCATATTCGCGCTCCTGGTCAGTGAGGTCGCTGGGCTTCATTTCCATGCCGAGACGGCCCGTCATAGCGACATCGAAGCGGAATTTCAAGGGAATGATGCGACCTGTCTGGTGGTTGGGCGAGGCACTGACGTGCTGAGCCATAGCCATCGTGGGGAAGAAATGGCTCGTGCCCCATTGGATGAAGAGACGCTGTTGGGCATCGGTATCATCTGACACCCAGAACTCATCGAAGTAAGGCATAAAGCCCCAGTTGACGCGTCCACCGCCGCTGGCGCAGAGCTGGATGACGAGATCGGGATGAGCTGCACGGATGCGTTCAAGGGCACTGTGCAGGCCATGGTGGTAATCGACGAAGAGATGGCTCTGGCGGTCGCCGCTGAGGTATGAACTGCCGAAGTTGTTCATCGACATATTACAGTCCCACTTGATGTAGTAGAGGTGTGGATTCTCTTTGACGAGGTTATCCACGATGCCGACGACGAAGTCCTGCACCTTGGGGTTGGACATATCGAGCACGAGCTGCGTGCCGCCTCGCCCCTTGGAGAGTTCACGCGTGGGATGAGCCACGACCCAATCGGGGTGTGCCTCGAAGAGTTCGCTTTGCGAGTTGGTCATCTCGGGCTCGATCCAGATGCCGAACTTCAGACCACGGTCCTCAGCAGCCTTCAGCAAGGCCGGAATGCCGTTGGGAAGCTTTTCGGTATCGGTGATCCAGTCGCCTAACGCCTTATCGTCGTATGTGCGGCGGTATTTGCGTCCGAACCATCCGTCATCGACCACGAAAAGCTCACCGCCCAATTCTTTGATGCCGTCCATCATCTGCTCGCAGACTTCTTGGTTGACATTCATATAGACCCCCTCCCATGAGTTGAGAAGGATCTTTCGTAAAGCCTGGCCGTTGTGCAGCTTGCCGTTGCGTCCCCAGCGGTGGAAGGCTCGGCTGACACCACCTTTGCCCTCTTCGCTGTAGGTCAAGGCCAACTCGGGTGTCTGGAATGTTTCGCCGGGCTTCAGTGTGTAGGCGGTGTGTAGGTTATCGATTCCTGCGATGAGCGTGTGGCGGTACTTGCCGCGCGTTTCGATGCGTAACTTGTAGTTGCCAGTCCAGCAGAGGGCAGCGCCGATGACTCGTCCGCTGTTTTCCTGTGGCTTACCATCGAGGGAGATCATCACTTCGGCACGGTCGTTCATGCCAGTGCGCACACCGTCGTGGTTCACGATGGTCTTCAGTCCCTGCGTCAAAGGTTCCTCGGTCATCTGGCCTTCAGCCCCCCATGTGCCGTGGAAATGGGTGAGCCAGGCTCCTTCTTGACGTAGCGTCATCACACCACTGGCATACTGCTCCAGACGTATGGGTTTCTTTTCGCCATTGCGGATGACTGTCCAGGTCTCGATGACATCGCTTTTGTCGTTGGCTTTGTAGTAGAGATCGACAAAGAAATCATATTTCTTGTCTTTCAATGAGATAATGGTCAGTTCACCTTCGGTGCGCATACCAGTGATGGCAAGCTCGGTGGACATATTCCCATCGGCGTGCGTCACGCTGAGTGCTGTTTCATCGTAACTGTCACGACCGAAAGAGGGATAGGCATCATAGTTGATACTCATCGCATCGTAAATCTCCTGAGCCTGTGATGGGTTCACGCGCGAACCATAATAATGAATACGCGGAGTGGAGCCTTCATTGACAGAGAGCATGAGCGAGGTGTGCGGTGTGTGAATGAACACGTCCTTAGCGGACAGGGGTTGAGTGGAAAACAGCATGAGCGCCATGAGCGCCATAAGAGTAAAAGAGGTTTTCTTCATGTTGTTGTGTTTGATAGGTTTTTAATTGCTTCTGGCTGCAAATGTAATGAAATTTTTGCAGACCGCCACGGATTATCGTGTCAAAATGACAATATCTCTGACTTTTTTTCTATTTTGGTTGAATGAGCATAGCTTTTGCTGCCACTTGGGTAAAATCATTGAATTGTATAATCGTTAAAATCGTAAAATTAACCTATGAACTTCGAAAAGTTTACCATCAAAGCGCAGGAGGCCGTGCAGGAGGCCGTGCGCACAGCTGAGGCCCGCCGTCAGCAGGCCATTGAGCCGGAGCACCTGCTTGCCGCCATCATGAAGACTGGACAGCAAGTGGTGCAATTCCTTCTACGTAAACTGTCGGTCAACGAACAGGCTGTCAGCCAAGCCTTGGAGGCTCAAATGCAGAGTCTGCCGCGTGTCGAGGGCGGTGAGCCGTATCTCGCTCGTGAAACCAACAATATCCTTACCCGTGCTGAAGAATTGGCCGCCAAGCAGGGCGACGAATTTGTGACCATCGAGCTGATGCTGCAGGCACTCTTGAGCAGTAACAGCGTAGCAGCCAAAATCCTCAAGGACGCTGGCGTGACGGAGAAGGAACTCGCAGCCGCCATCCGTGAGCTGCGCGGTGGTCTGCAGGTCAAGTCGCAGTCGAGCGAGGACACCTACCAAAGCCTCTCGAAATATGCACGTAATCTGATAGAGGAAGCACGCGCGGGAAAGCTCGATCCAGTTATTGGACGCGACGAAGAGATCCGCCGTGTGCTGCAGATTCTTTCTCGCCGTACCAAGAACAATCCTATCCTCATCGGCGAACCAGGCACAGGTAAGACGGCTATTGTTGAGGGTCTTGCTCACCGTATCCTTCGCGGCGATGTGCCGGAGAACCTGCGTGAGAAATTGCTCTTCTCCCTTGATATGGGCGCGCTGATTGCGGGTGCCAAGTACAAGGGTGAGTTCGAGGAGCGTCTGAAGTCTGTCATCAACGAGGTGACAAAGAGCGAAGGACGCATCATCCTCTTCATCGATGAGATCCACACGCTCGTGGGGGCTGGCAAGGGCGAGGGTGCAATGGATGCTGCCAACATCTTGAAGCCCGCCTTGGCTCGCGGCGAACTGCGTGCTATTGGTGCCACTACACTCGACGAGTATCAGAAGTACTTCGAGAAGGACAAGGCATTGGAGCGACGCTTTCAGAGTGTGATGGTCGATGAACCGGATACGCTCTCCTCCATCTCCATCCTTCGTGGTCTGAAGGAACGCTACGAGAATCATCACCATGTGCGCATCCAAGACGATGCCATCATTGCTGCCGTAGAGCTCTCCAACCGCTATATCACCGACCGCTTCCTGCCCGACAAGGCCATTGACCTCATGGACGAAGCCGCAGCCAAACTCCGCATGGAACGCGACAGCGTGCCTGAGGAACTCGACGAAATCTCCCGCCGCCTCAAACAGCTGGAAATCGAGCGCGAAGCCATTCGTCGCGAAGCCGAAGGTTCTGTAGGCGGCGACTCTGTCGCTGCTGACAAACTCTCCCAACTGAACCGCGACATCGCCGACCTCCAAGAGCAGGAACAGCAGATGAAGGCCAAGTGGGAAGGCGAGAAAGCCCTCCTCTCCAAGATCCAGGCCAACAAACAGCAAATCGAACAGTTGAAGTTCGAGGCAGACCGCGCCGAACGCGAAGGCAACTACGGGCGCGTCGCCGAGATACGCTATGGAAGCCTGCAAGCCCTCGAGGCAGAGATTCAAAAGATTCAGGATCAGCTGCGCAACGCGCAAGGCGCGGAGGCGATGGTCAAGGAGGAAGTTACCGCCGACGACATTGCCGAAGTGGTCAGCCGTTGGACGGGTATTCCTGTCTCGAAGATGCTACAGAGTGAGCGCGAGAAGCTTTTACATCTCGAAGAAGAACTGCACCGTCGTGTGATTGGGCAGGACGAAGCCATCCGCGCTGTCAGTGATGCAGTGCGACGCTCGCGTGCTGGGCTACAAGATCCGAAGCGTCCTATCGGCTCCTTCATCTTCCTCGGCACTACGGGTGTCGGTAAGACGGAGTTGGCCAAAGCTCTCGCCGAGTTTCTCTTCGACGATGAGACGATGATGACGCGCATCGATATGAGCGAGTATCAGGAGAAACACAGCGTCAGCCGACTCATCGGTGCCCCTCCGGGATACGTAGGATATGACGAGGGTGGTCAGCTCACCGAAGCCGTGCGCCGCAAGCCCTACTCTGTTGTTCTCTTCGACGAGATTGAGAAGGCTCATCCCGATGTGTTCAACACGCTCCTTCAGGTACTCGACGATGGTCGCCTCACGGACAACAAAGGACGCACGGTCAACTTCAAGAATACCATCATCATCCTCACTTCGAACCTGGGCAGCGATTATATCCGTGAACAATTCTCAAAGATTGATGACAACAGCCCCACCCCTAACCCCTCCCGTGATGGAGGGGAACAGACTGGCGCGCAGCTTTCGAGCGAAAGCGAGGTTCTCCCCTTTACAGGGGAGCGGGGAGAGGGTCTTCCCTCCCTCCGACGCGAAGCGGTCATTGAAGAGACCAAACGCACGGTGCTTGAACTCCTCAAACGCACCATCCGTCCCGAGTTCCTCAACCGTATCGATGAGACGATTATGTTTGAGCCACTCACGCAAACGGAGATTCGTGAAGTCGTGAAGCTGCAAGTCTCTGCCGTCCAGAAGATGCTCAGCCAAAATGGTATCACGCTCTCGCTCACCGAAGACGCTCTCAACCTCTTAACTCGTGAGGGCTATGACCCGGAGTTCGGAGCTCGACCTGTAAAGCGGGCCATCCAACGCCTGCTACTCAACGACCTCTCGCGTTCAATCCTTGCAGGCTCCGTTAGCCGCGACCTCACTATCGTTGTTGATGTTGACGGTGATCACCTCACGTTTGGTCACGAAGCATAAATACCGTTCTTTTCAAGTAGCAACCGCCGGTGGACATCAGTTCATCGGCGGTCGCATTATAGAATGGTCTGAACACACATTTATTGCTCCAACAAGCTAAACAGGAATTGCTGATCGACATAATCCCATTGTGCTACGTGAAAGCGGATGAGGCGGGCAAGGAGGGCGATGACCTTAGGGCGGGGGAGGGAAGAGCGGCGGACGATCTGATTGAGTGTCAGTCGCTGTCCTTCGAGGACATCAAGGAACTTCCTGACGGCATCTGTGTAGGTCATCACCGTTCCTTGCAAACTCTGTGACTCGCGCCAGATGGCTAAATGAACGGGTGAGGCTACGATGTTCTCGTCAGCAATACGGATGTATGCCAGCGATTTATCATCTTCAGACAAAGCGCAGACAGGTCGTCTGTCGGAAGGGGGGACGGTGGCAATGACTATGGAGCGACCATCAACGTGGTAGGTGTCGAATTTTATGCTGGCTTCGGGACGACAATAACGATAAGCCGCCTGATGCATCATATAGATTTCCTCATCGGAACGCACACCCGACATCTGGCCGTCATCGCGCACGCCGATCAGCAACCGTCCGCCAGCGGTATTGGCAAAAGCGGACACTGACTTAGCCAATTTCCGGGCATCATCGATGCGGTACTTGAAGTCCTGTTGCTGGTGCTCACCTTCTTTGATGAGGCGTTGAAGATAACGCTTATCGTCCATCTCTGTCTGCAAGTACAATCACGAACGCTTGTTCCACTACTGCGCATCGAGTTTCCACTTGGCGTTATCTGAGTTGAAGTCCCATTCGGCAAGTGTGGGTGTGCTGTCGGCTGCAGAAAAGAGGACAAAGCGGGTGTTGATGCCCTCACGTCCCGGAATAGCTTTGGGCAGCAGACGGTAGTAGCCATCGGTGAGCTGCTCGATGCGCCACAGCTGTTCGGGAGCTCCCGTGAAAGCAGGTACGGTGGTGAGCTCAAGATCAGCGGTGGTAGCCAGTGCACGTTCTGTATCGGAGATTGTTATCTTGCAGTACTGTCCACCAAGATAGCCACCAGCTTCGGGTACGGGCGTAATCGTCCAATGCTGGTGAGGACGCATCATGTAATCACTGCATCGAATAGCAATCTCGCCCTGAGGCCAAGTGTCAACCACATCACTCAATTGCTGAGGGGCAATGGGATGAACGGGAGTGTTAGGGTCGATTCGCCAGAAGGCTTGGCGCTCTTGTTGGATGCGAACGAAGTCAACAGCCAGCTCCAGAGAGTAGCCTCGGCGAACGGAAATGATGGAATAGGCACCGCCCTTGAACGGCTTGGCGGCCTCTGGCCAACCATCACGCCACAGCAGCGGACGAATACCAAGCACACTACGGCCACTCCGCTCAAAATCAGCCTCGAAATGACACGACATCACCTCTACGCCTTCATCGATGACGGTGCGTCCGAAATGCCCGGGGCCACAAACTCGATCACTGGCTGCTATGACCATACGGCCACCGCCTTGCAACATATCTCGTCCCACATTGTCGAGATAAGGACCCGTGACAGCGCGCGAACGTCCTACAACAATATTATAGGTGGAGTTGACACCGTCGCAACAAGTGCCGTGTGTGCCTAAGAGATAATACCAACCATCGCGGTAGATAAGATCCGTAGCTTCGCAGTCGATGGCCACGTCCTTCTCCACATTTCCTTTTACACGAAAGCCGGTCTTCGGGTCGAGTTCGATGAGGCGAATGGCACCGAAGTATGTGCCATAGGTTGTCCACAGCCGCCCAGTAGTTGGATCAAGCATCAGACAAGGATCGATGGCATCGCAATCCTCCATGCCATCGCTGGAAGCTACCTCGACAGCTGTTGTGAAGGCAAAAACAGGGCTTTGGGGATCTAACGAACGGTTCCACATCGTGAGGATGCGTCCGTTGTGTCCACCGCCTAAACCTCCGCCAGTGGCTCCATATATAAAGAGGTATCGGTCGCCTATCTTCAACACGTCGGGGGCTGCACCGCCACCCGGGCGTTCGGCGCCGCTGTGCCAGTTCCAACCATCCTCCGAGATCAGTCCACCTCCACCTGTACCGTAAGTGTAGTACTTTCCATCGCATTCTGCAATGGTCGATGGATCATGAATGTATGGAGCACCAGTCTGCGCTGCTACACGGTTAGTGAAAAGCGAGGATGGGAAAAAGAGGAATGTAAGTATGTTAATTGTTAATAGATTAAATGAAAATCCATTAATGATGGGTCTGCAAATTTGTCTCATGGCTTATTGGATGTTGAAGTTTGTAATGGGTTTACCTTGCTCATCAATGAAGCGGACGCACATGTCGCTCAGTCCAGGACCGTTGATAACTGCACAGCGCAGTGTGTGGCGACCTTTCTTCAACGTCAGACGGTGCGACACACCATCATCGACCACCATACGACGGTCGCCTTCGAGCAGCAGTACTTCCTGTCCGTCAATCCACCACATCGAAGCTCCGTTGCTGCCTGCTGCCAGACGAACGTCGGAGATATCCTCTGTGCAGTCAAAGACAGTCTCACACCAGAAGAGATTGCCGTAGGCCTGACTACCGTATTTTTCGGCAAAACGGAAAAGCTTCATGTTGTACGTGGGGCTTTCCATGGCGTACCACTTGGCCTTCTTAGGCAGCTTGTCCAGCTCGTCGGCAAAGGTCTTGCGCAGCCAAGAGTCTGTGAAGATGACATTCGATCGGATATCCTGCTTCTGTGGTTCCATCAGCTGCCAGCGTCGGATGAAACCGTGCTCATCGGGTTTCGCGGATGCTGTATTTTTTGCAACGGGCGTGAAATACTGCTGACGGTTGCGCAGCTGAACCCAATCCACACTGACGGCTGTACCCTCGCACGTGACCACGAGGTCAGCTATACCCTTGGGCGTATAATCTAACGGCACAGTCAGCGTAAGCCACTGACCGCTCTGATCGCGACGGAAAGGTGTGGGCATACCTGGCCTTGTGATTTCGCTCTTGACCGTCACCTTGGCACGGGCAATCACCTTGCCCTTAGCACTCTTCTCGCGGAGAGTGAGTTCGGTGTTTTCGTCAGCTTTGACGCAGAGCATTACATAGCCATCGGTGATCATGCTGAAATCGACATCACCGAAGGTCATCCAACTGCCTTTCTTTGGCAATGAAGCGTGCAGCCCGAGGAATGGATACACCGTGTCATTGAGGGCTGTTGTTACGCCCTCGCTCGCTGCACTGTAGCGGTCAACTTCTATGCGCGAAGTGGCAGAGATGATGCCAACACCTCGGAGCGTTGGCTTCACTTCCTGAATGGTGCCATCAGCATTGAAAGTGACTTTATCGATACACACCGAACGCCGCTTGTCATCGTTTGGCGAGAAGTCGTTGTGATGGTAGAAGAGATACCACTGTCCCCGAAACTCCACGAGGCTGTGGTGGTTGGTCCAGCAACGGTTGGCGTGCTCTGCCATGATAAGTCCCTTGAATGTCCAAGGGCCAAGGGGAGAGTCGCTCATGGCATAAGCCAAGGTCTCCGTTCCTCCTTCCTCACGCACCCAAGGGAAAGTGAGATAGTAACGACCTGCACGTTTGAAGGCGAAGGGTCCTTCCTTGAAGCCCTCGGGCAGGCCTTCCATCTGCTGTCCGCCAACTTTCATGGGCGGCATTTCGGGCATTCCTTCACGTCGGGGCATCTTCACTTCCTGTAGTTCACCGTCGAGTTCCATCATGTTATTCTTGAGTTTAGCACCGCGTATGCCCATGCCGCTCCAGTAGATGTAGGCACTGCCATCATCATCAATGAGCACGGAGGGATCGATACCCGATGTGCCAACGATGGGCTTCGACTCTAATCTGAACGGACCGTCGGGGAGATCGGATGTAGCAACACCGATGGCAAAGCCGCGTCCGCTTTTGGGGGCGTTGGGAAAATAGAAGTAGTACTTGCCGTCTTTCTCCACGCAGTCGGGAGCCCACATGGCATAGCCTGAGGGGTTGCCCCACGGCACATCCTCCTGCGAGACAATCACGCCGTGGTCTGTCCAGTCCGTCAGATTGTCCGATGAGAAGACGTGATAGTCTGCCATACAGAACCAGTCCTTTCGCGCCCCCTCAGCCACTGGAATGTCGTGGGAGGGATAGAGATAGATGCGCCCATTGAAGACACGAGCGGTCGGATCGGCAGTGAACTGGTCGCGGATAATCGGGTTCTGAGCAGACGTTCGCTCAGCAAAAAGCGAAAGAGCGAGAAAGAATAAATAATAAGGTGATAAAAGCTGTTGATGTCTCATTTGATGAAATGAATGATGTATGATTGTGCAAAGATAGTTCTTTTCGTGTAGAATGAATCATGTAATATGTTTAAATTCCGTTTTTTCATCATTTTTCTCCTATTCTCTTTTCTCTTTTCCCTAAAAATCCATACCTTTGCCCACAATAAAGCTAATTAACTACATCAAATGGACAGCAATAACGACGCACAAAAGCCTCAGCGCACTTATCGCTGCAATGATTGCGGCGGCACAATCTATCGTCATGAAGTGTTCTGCTCGAAATGTGGAAAGCTCTTAGACCGCTACGACTTCGAGGATTGAACTTCTGGCAATCCTACATTCAAACTATGAGTACATTGAATCCAGCTAAGGAGGGCGGACGCACGCTCTTCGATAAGATATGGAATGCTCACGTCGTGCAGGACATTCCCGACGGGCCAACTCAGCTTTACATCGACCGTATGTATTGCCATGAGGTGACAAGCCCGCAGGCTTTCGACACGCTGCGCGACAAGAACATCCGTGTACTTCGTCCACAGCAGGTGTTCGCCATGCCCGATCATAATATCCCGTCCGAACTGGCGGATCCTCTCATCATTGCTGATCCGAAGGGGCGCGAACAGGTGGAAACGCTCAAACGCAACTGCGAGGAATTTGGGATTACTTATTTCGATATGGGCTCGAAGGACAACGGCATCATCCATGTGGTGGGGCCTGAGAAGGGACTCTCACTGCCAGGCATGACCATTGTATGCGGCGACTCTCACACCTCCACACATGGAGCTCTCGGCGCACTGGCCATGGGAATCGGCACGAGCGAAGTGGCTCAAGTGCTGGCCTCGCAGTGCATTCTTCAACAGAAGCCCAAAACCATGCGCATCAATATTGAAGGCACGCTGTCCCGGGGCACGACCGCTAAGGATGTTGCACTCTACATAATGGCTCAGATGACCACCAGCGGTGCCACAGGGTATGCCGTAGAATACGCTGGCTCTACCATCCGTTCTATGTCAATGGAAGGACGCCTGACTCTCTCTAACCTCAGCATAGAAATGGGTTCACGTGCAGGCATCATCGCCCCCGATGAGATCACCTTATCCTATCTCCGTGGACGTGAATTTGCGCCGAAGGGCGAAGCTTGGGACAGAGCCGTAACCTACTGGAAAACGTTGAAAAGCGATCCTGACGCGGTCTTTGATAAAGAAGTCACCTTCCGTGCCGAAGACATCGCTCCCCGCATCACATACGGTACCAATCCAGGAGAAGGAATAGCTATTGATGAGACTATTCCAGAATCTCTCTCCCTTGTAGGAGGGGCAGACGACTCTCTCTCCTATATGGGCTTCTCCCCTGGTCAATGCCTCCTTGGAACGCCCATCGACTACATCTTCCTTGGTGCCTGTACAAATGGTCGTATCGAGGACTTCCGTGCTTTTGCTTCCGTGGTGAAGGGGCGGAGGAAAGCTCCGAACGTCATTGCGTGGCTTGTTCCTGGCTCGTGGGCTGTACGTCAGCAGATTATTAATGAAGGCATCGACAAGATCTTGGAGCAGGCTGGTTTCGAACTTCGCCTGCCCTCATGCTCTGCTTGTCTTGCCATGAATGATGACAAAGTCCCTGCTGGCAAGCTCTGCCTCTCCACTTCTAATCGTAACTTCATAGGTCGTCAAGGTCCTGGTGCTCGCACCATACTGGCCTCACCCCTGACTGTAGCTGCAGCCGCCGTCACAGGTGTCATCACCGACCCGAGGACATTGGTCAATTGTGAATTGTGAATTATGCATGATGTCTTTCATATCATAGAATCCACTTGTATCCCTATTGCCATTGACAACTGCAATACGGATCTCATCATTCCTGCTCGCTACCTCGCCACCACTACGCGCGATGCGCACTTCTTCGGCGATGCTTTCATGCACGACCTGCGCTTCAATGCCGAAGGTAGAGTGGCTCACGATTTCGTCATGAACCGTGTCCCTTACAGCGAACCACCTCGCAAAGGTATTAATGAAATCATCGTAGCAGGAAAGAACTGGGGTAGCGGCTCTTCACGCGAACATGCCGCTTGGGCCATTGCTGGCTATGGTGTGCGCGTGGTCATCAGCAGCTCCGTAGCCGACATTCACCGCAACAACCTCCTCAACTGCTTTGTGCTGCCCGTTATTGTCAGCCCCGCTTTTCAAATGGAGCTTTTTGCGAGCATTTCAGCTGACCCACTAACCCGTGTCCGTGTGGATCTGCCCAATCAGGTGGTCACCAATCTGACTAACATGCACTTCGAGTCCTTCCCCATCAATGCCTACAAGAAATATTGTCTGATGAACGGATTGGATGACATAGATTTCCTGTTGGAGAGTAAAGATAAGATAGAAGCTTATGAAAAGCATTGAAATACTGGATACTACCCTCCGTGATGGCGAACAGACTTCAGGTGTCAGTTTCATGCCGCATGAGAAGCTGATGATTTGTCGCGCACTGTTGGAAGACTTGTGTGTGGATCGTGTGGAGGTAGCTTCGGCACGCGTTAGCGAGGGAGAACTGGATGCTGTGCAGCGCATCACACGTTGGGCAGCATCGAAAGACTTACTCGACTGTGTGGAAGTGCTCGGCTTTGTTGATGATGGTAAGAGTATAGAATGGATTGAGCGCGCTGGAGCTCGTACGATGAATCTCTTGGCCAAAGGTTCACTCCGTCATTGTGAAGGACAGCTCGGCAAGACCCTCGAACAGCACGCCGCCGACATTCGTCGCAATTTTGAGATGGCAGCTGCTAAGGGCATCCGTGTCAATCTATATCTCGAAGACTGGAGCGGGGGAATGAAAGAACAGATACTCCCTTCTCCTCCCTTCCAACTGCTTGATGCTCTGATCGATCTTCCCTTTTCTCGCATCATGCTCCCCGATACCCTCGGAATCCTCAATCCTTTGGAAACGAGGAATTTTGTACGTCAAATGGTGGAGCGTTACCCCAATGTTCACTTCGACTTCCACGCCCATAACGACTACGATCTGGCTGTCTCCAATGTCCTCGCTGCCGTGCTGAGCGGAGCGCGTGGACTCCACACCTGTATCAATGGTCTCGGCGAACGTGCTGGCAATGCCCCGTTGGCCAGCGTCCAAGCCATTCTGAAGGATCATTTCAATGCCCATACGAATATCAACGAGGAGGAACTCAACCGCGTCGCTCACATGGTGGAGAGCTACAGCGGGATAGCCATACCGCCCAACAAACCCATCACAGGCTCTGCTGTTTTTACACAAGTAGCAGGAGTACATGCCGATGGTGACAACAAGAGCGGCCTCTATCAGAACGCACTGAAGCCTGAACGCTTCGGTCGCCGTCGCGAGTATGCGCTCGGCAAGAGCAGTGGCAAGGCCAATATACGCATGAATCTCGAAGAGCTCGGGCTCGACCTCAGCGACGAGGATATGAAAAAGGTCACTGACCGCATTATAGAACTGGGCGACAAGAAGGAGCTGGTCACGCAGGAAGACCTGCCTTTCATCATCCGCGATGTACTCAAGCACAGCGAGGAAGAGGAACGCGTGCGACTGCTTTCCTATATGGTCTCTACGGCTTACGGCCTGCGCCCTATGGCACAGGTACGTTTGCAGGTGGATGATGCCATCTACGAGGAGAGCGCGCAGGGCGACGGGCAGTATGATGCCTTCGTGCGTGCGGTGCGTCATATCTACCGCGACCGCCTTGGTCGCAAGTTCCCTTGGCTGTCCAACTATGCGGTCACTATTCCCCCAGGGGGGCGGACTGATGCCCTCGTTCAGACCACCATCGAATGGACGTTCTACGAGAAGCACTACCGAACGCACGCCCTGGATGCCGACCAAACGGAAGCGGCAATCAAAGCGACCATCCAACTCCTCAATATCATCGAACCCCTCTACGCCGAAACGTAAAGGGGTTCGCACTATATTTGCTTGCGTGAGGCACGTTGCACACCATATATGTCACGTTGGGATTCATAGTCTTTTCTACTCTTAAGAATTATGGACATAATTGTCCAAGTGAAAATGCTGTTGCAAAAGTGATGGTATTCCTTCCGACCCCACAAGCGTTTCAAAAAATGAAATCAACCTTACGTATCGAAAAATTTTTCCAACTTTTTTAAGCTATTATAGCGAATTGTCAAAGACATTTCACTACTTTTGCACCATCAAAAACATATTAACCCATTTAGACCTTAGTTATGAAGAAGATTCTTTTGACATTGGTGGTGCTTGGGATAGCGATTGCAGCTCAGGCTGTCGATTTGAAACGTTGTAGGATTGTGGTGGCCTCGAATGATGTGCCGTTAGTGCATAAGATGGCGACGGTGCTGAGTGAAGACATCGAACGGGTGACTGGCATAAAACCTGCTGTGGTGGGGCGAGCCAAAGGGAAACAACCGACGGTAGTGCTGGCTACAGTGGATGATGTAGCGCAGGTCTGTCCGGATGTGATGGTCGAAGAATTGTGTGGCACGTGGGAACGCTACAAGATTGTAACGCGGGGCGAGCGCCTCATCATCGTGGGTAGCGATGCGCGCGGCTTGGCGTATGGCGTGCTCCATGTGAGCGAGGCCATAGGAGTCAATCCGTGGTACTGGTGGGCTGATGTGCCTGTTACACATCATGAGGAACTGGACTATGCGGAGACGTTTACATCCACGTCGCCCAGTGTGAAGTTTCGAGGCATCTTCATCAACGACGAGGACTGGGGACTAAAAACATGGGCTTCACGCAACTTCGAGCGGGAACTGAATGATATAGGTCCGAAGACTTATGATAAGGTGTGCGAGTTGCTGCTGAGGTTGAAGGGGAATATGTTAGCACCGGCTATGCATTCGTGTACGGGAGCTTTCTACGTCCATCCCGAGAGTCAGCGTAGAGCAGCGGAGTGGGGAATCATGATCACGACGAGCCACTGCGAGCCGATGTTGGTCAACAATGCGGCCAAGTCAGAGTGGGATAGCGCGGTGGATGGCGAATGGAACTACGCAACGAACAGGGATAGGATTTACCGAAGGTTTGACGATCGTTTGCGCGAGACAGCTCAATACGACAATATCTACACGACGGGTATGCGCGGACTTCACGATGCTGCTATGCAGGGTTCGACGGATCCGAAGGTGAGAGCGAGAACACTGGAGCAGGTGATAACCGACCAACGTGAGATCTTAGCGCGTCACAAGAAACGTGCCGCCAAGGAGATTCCACAGATCTTTGTACCCTACAAGGAAGCACTCGACATCTATGATGCCGGCTTACGGGTGCCAGAGGACATCACTTTGGTGTGGCCCGATGACAACTACGGCTATATGAAACGCGTGAGCAATGATGACGAGCGCCAGCGTAGCGGTCGCAGCGGCGTATATTACCACATCAGCTACTTAGGCACACCCCATGATAACCTTTGGATTGCTACTACTGCACCCATGCTGATGTACACCGAGTTGAAGAAAGCCTATGACTCGGGTGCTGACCGCTACTGGCTACTGAACGTGGGCGATATCAAACCAATGGAATTGGAGATGCAACAGTTTTTCGACATGGCATGGAACATGTCATCATTCAGTTATGATAATGCCAATCGCTATCAGGCGGAATGGTTGGAGAAGGTATTTAGAGATTCTGGTTTCAGGTTACAGGATTCTGGCTTTAATTTTCAAGATTTGCTTGATGACTACTATCGTTTGGCTTGGCAGCGTAAACCAGAGTTTATGGGCTATGAATGGGAGTGGGATTCGAAGGAGAATCAGCGGCTACACGACACAGACTTCTCGTTTGCTGATGGCACGGCGCAGAAGCGCATGGCCGATTACCAGCGCATCAGCGACCAAGTGGATGCCATTGAACGCGTAATGCCCGCAGCCTACCGCCCGGCCTTCTTCGAGTTTCTTGGTTTCAGCGTGAAATCGGCTTATCAGATGAACCGTAAGTTCATGATGGCACAGCGCAACCATGAGACGGGTAGTGCCGAAGCTGCTGCCGATGCGCGCGAGGCATACGACAGCATACAGGTGCTGATGAAGAAGTACAACACGATGTTGGACGGCAAATGGAATCAGATGATGTCCGAAGTGCCGCCAGGAATGTGTGCTAATTACCAACAGATGCCGGAACTGGTCGATGCGCCTACCGATTCTTATCGTCTGCCTGACGACCAGCGTCACATCACTCTGCCCCACCGTATTGATCTGAGACTTGTGAAAGCCTCTGCTCCGTTCCGTCTCGTTGAAGGAATTGGCACGGATTGGATAGCTCTGCAGATGGGCGAACCGATGGACGAGGTGCAGGATCCAAGCAACCTTGACTCTTCACACATCGAAATACCCTTTGAATTTGGAGAGGAAACATCCATCGATAGCCTTCGTGTGTGCATCTCTGTCGTGCCATTTTGGCCAATAGACAAAAGTCGTAGCAATCGTTTGGGCATCAGCTTAGACGGATGTACACCCGTTGTCTGTGAGAATAAGTTCACGGAATGGTCGTACCCCTGGAAATTGCAGGTGTTAGAGAACCGTCATGATTTCCTTGTCACGCTTCCATTTGATACCCAAAAGCACCATCATACCCTTTCGCTCATCGTAGGCGACCCAGGGCAGATGGTGCAGGGTATTAGTTTTGCTCCCGTTGGGGAGAGATGATTACTTGCGGGGCTTGGAGGTCTTCTTGCCTTTCCACTCAGAAGACATCCAAAAAAGGCAAGACGACTAAGCACCGCAACCATGAAAAAACAAAAATTTTGTTTGAAATCGATGTCAGGTGTCAGCCAACGCTCATTCCTCCCTGGATTGGAGGACATAGACGCGGTGGCTGCCGCTGCCCTTGGCCTTGATGCCGGAG
>CAJORF010000104.1 GCA_905236985.1 uncultured Bacteroidaceae bacterium
GGCGGCGTATAATGAGGATCGTTGGCCGCCAGCGCAAGATCGTTCTCGGGATTGAAATAGAGGAGACGCAAGATTTTTATCGATAAATAGTGCTTTTGCGGTGCAAAGATAAGCTTTTTTTATCAAATGATGAGCCAGAACCACAAAAACTAAGTAATGAAGTATACAATCTATGCAATTGCTAATTACCTTTGTCCTCGAAACAAAAGCTTTTCTTCAGTATGTACGTCCAATCCACCCACTCCCCTCATGCTACTAACACGCTGCTCCAACTTCGCAGCGAAGTGTATGACTGCCTCACCATAAACATCCTACCTTTTTGGCTCAACAATATGATGGACCGCGAGCGGGGTGGCTGGTACGGGCAGATGACTGGTCGCGGCGAGATAGTGAAAGATGCGCCACGAGGAGCCATCCTGTATGCCCGGTTGCTGTGGACGATGAGTGCGGCGTATCGAGTGCTGGCAGGAGTAAAGAGTGAAGGAGACAAGTTCCTGCTGGAAGCCGCCACGATGACGAAGGATTATATCCTTGCGCATTTCATGGACAAGGATTATGGAGGAACGTATTGGAGTGTGACGGCCGACGGACTGCCTTTGAACACGAAGAAACAGTTCTACGCACAAGGATTCATGCTCTACGGTTTCTCGGAGTACGCACGTGCGACAGGTGACGAGGAGGCGCTGAAGGTGGCGCTGCAACTGTTTGACATCATCGAGCATCATGCGTGGGACAGCGAGTATGGCGGATATATCGAAGCCAGCACGCGCGACTGGCAACCCATTGCCGACATGCGGCTATCGGACAAGGACGAAAACTATCCGAAGAGCCAGAACACACATTTGCATATCATAGAGCCGTATGCAAATCTATTGAGGGGATGGCCCACCCCTAGCCCCTCCCCAAGGGAGGGGGATTCAAGTCCTCTTGCTGGGGCTGTTGCGCGGCTTATTGATTTGTTCTGCACGCGTATTCTCAATCCTGCGACTCATCACCTGGATCTGTTCTTCGATATGGACTGGCGGCGGATGAGCACGACGGAGAGCTATGGGCACGACATCGAGTGTTCATGGCTGCTGCATGAGGCGGCGCTGGTGCTGGGCGATGCCGAAGTGCTCAGGAGGGTGGAACCCGTTGTACGCGCAGTGGCTGCGGCGAGCGAGAAAGGTTTAAGGGAAAGCCTCAACCCCGGTCCCGGCCTCACCCCTAACCCCTCTCCGAAAGGCGAGGGGAACTTTAAAGGCGAGGGGAGTCTGTTCCTTTGTGAATTGGGCGAACGGGAAGGGCTTCAAGAGCAGCGCCCTGTAGAGGCTGTTTGGTGGGTGCAGGCCGAAGCCGTGGTGGGCTTCTTCAATATCTACCAGCACTTCGGCGACGAGGCGGCGCTGGACAAGGCGCTGCGCGTGTGGGAGTATATCAAGGAGCATCTCATCGACCGCGAGCACGGCGAATGGTTCTGGAGCGTGCGCGAGGACGGCAGCGTGAACCTCGACGACGACCACGCCGGCTTCTGGAAATGCCCGTACCATAACAGCCGTATGTGCTTGGAACTCATCGAACGCATCGACGCGATGCTTGCCTCATAACCTCATAACCTCACAACCATGCCTCAACAATGTACCTCCCTGACGCCGGTGATGCGCGAGATTACGCCGCTGAGTGACAGCGACTGCTTCTATCTTGCCGACCGCCACAAATCGACTTTTGACTTCCCGATCCACAGCCACCCCGAGTACGAATTGAATTTCATCGGCAACGCGGCTGGCGTGCGTCGCACGGTGGGTGACCACAGCGAGACGATCGGCGACTACGACCTGGTGCTGATCACGAGTCCCAATCTGGAGCACGTGTGGGAGCAAGGCGCCTGCACGAACACGGACATCCGCGAGATCACGATTCAGTTCACCTCCGACGTGCTGCCCGCATCGCTCCTTTCGAAGAATCAGTTCCACTCCATCCGTCGTATGCTCGACCGTGCGCAGTGCGGTCTGGCCTTCTCGCTGAACACCATCATGAAGGTCTATGGCAAGCTGGATGCCCTGTCGCACCAGCAGCGCGGCTTCCATGCCGTGCTGGCCTTTCTGGAGCTGCTCTACGACCTGTCGCTGTCCGAGGATGCCCGCACGCTCTCCAGCTCGTCGTTCGCCCGCATCGAGACGCAGCACGAGAGCCGCCGCGTGGCCAAGGTGCAGGCGTTCATCGCGCAGCACTACAGCGAGGACATACGCCTGGAGGCGTTGGCCGACTTGGTAGGGATGACGCCCGTGGCCTTCTCGCGCTTCTTCCACCAGCGTACGGGGCGCACCCTTTCGACCTACATCATAGACATTCGTATCGGCCGGGCCTCGCGCCTGCTCATCGATTCCGACCAGACGGTGGCCGAGATCTGCTACGACTGCGGCTTCAACACGTTGTCCAACTTCAACCGTATCTTCAAACAAAAGAAAGGCTGCACGCCCAAAGAGTTCCGTGAAGCTTACCGCAAGAAGAAGGTGATTGTGTGAGGTTGTTTAGGTTTTTAGGTTTTTGAGGTTGTGAGGTTATTAGGTTATTAGGTTTTGAGGTTATGAGGTTGTGAGGTTGTGAGGTTATGAGGGGGGATAAGTGCCGTGTTTGTGGAAAAGGCTCATGGTTGGTTAAAATTGAGTAATGCTTGAATGGTTTTAGTGCATATCTTTGCGGCCGAAAAGTTGCAAAAAATATCGTTATTAACCCAAAATCATTCACTCATTATGAAAAAAATTACTTTATTCTTCTTCGCTTTGGCCATGGCGATAAGTGCCAATGCCAGAATGGACATCGACTTCTCGGCGCACTACACCGAAGGCACCCATGTTATCGAATCTGACGCCTGGGGATGGAAGAGCGTCATCATCAACACAATGGACGTCTCGGAGGCGGACTACCTCTATATTAAGTACAATGCCTCGATGCCCTTCAACCTGATTCTTCAAGACCCCGATTGGCACAACTGCTATCAGATCTCCTGTCCTGCCGAGGGTCCCGAGGCATTCATCGCCTTGGAGCGCGGCGCGTTTGCCAATTATTCATGTGTCGTGATCCAGCCTCATGCAGCGGGCTCGATAAGCATCGATGCCATCTATTTCTGCACGGAGCAGGAGTTCTTCTATCCCGACCCTCAGGATCGCGAGGGGGCGCGTGCAAACTTAATGGATCAGTACGCGCGCTACGA
Source organism: uncultured Bacteroidaceae bacterium (assembly GCA_905236985.1). Lineage (GTDB taxonomy): Bacteria > Bacteroidota > Bacteroidia > Bacteroidales > Bacteroidaceae > Physcousia. The sequence goes on from CAJORF010000104.1 coordinate 3,194, forward strand.
TAAGCTTACGGGAGCGTTTGAAGTGGGAGATGACTACAACCAGTATCCTGCCGACCTGTACGCAGCCTTCATCGAGGCTTTGGATGCCGCGCAGATCCTCGATGACGGCAGCCGCAACTATGGCAACGACCTGAGCGTGGAGGAACTGAACGCCATGTCGCACGCTATCGTGGACGCCTACCGTGCGCTGACCGCCGCGCGCCGCCTCTACTCACCCGCCGACGGGTACTATAGATTAATATGCGCGCGTGAGTATTACACGACGGACGAGGAAGGTGCCGTCACGGGAACATACACGAAGGCGCTCTACAGCAAGCCTTCAGGCGAGAACGGATGGAAGAACGTGGATCGCCAGGATCCGGCATTCCTGTGGACCTTGGAGCGTCAGCCCAACAACGACTACCTGTTGCGCAATCCTGCCAACGGCCTCATCTTCAGCAGTCCCGAGAAATGCTCCTCCGACACACGCCTGATCACCATTGACCCCATCTCCAAACACGACGGCGAGTATTCCACTTCGTGGCAGATCAGCACCGACGAAGATGTCGTCTTATTCAATTTCCGCATGAACAACGAGACGCCCAATGACTACCGCTACGTGCATGCCAACTGGCACAACAACGGACTCGGATGGGAAGGTCCCATGACCGTGTGGTGCAACACCGCGCACGACAGCGGCGCCAGCGAGTGGTACCTGGAGCCCGTGGAAGACGTGACGGCCGAGCAACTCCTCAATTCCAAGGCGTTCATCCAGGAATTCTTCACCATGATTGACGATGCCAAGGAGAAGGTGAGGAGAGCCGACGACAAATTCATGGAGCAGCTCATCACTGAACCCACGCAGTTCAGCAGCCCCTTCAGCCAGAACGACTTTGGCCAGATTGACGGCGGCAATCTTGACGAGGGCGTACTCATCGACGATAACCCCGACACGTTCTGGCATTCCGTATGGACGGATGGTAATGCACCCAACGGCTCGCACTACCTGCAGATTGAGCTGCCCGACGAAATCAGCGGCGAGATAGAGTTCGACTTCACGCGTCGTTCGGGCCTCGACAGTGACCACGTGACCGTCTGGGGCGTATATGGCAGTTCCTATGGCGATGGTGACAAGGAGTCCTACACGCTGCTCAGCACGCTGGACACGCCCTATGGCCAAGCCGGCGAGCACATCTCGGCGTTCTTCACCATTCCCGAGGAAGAGCCCGTGCAGTACCTGCGCTTCTACTGCGAGGCCAGCACCTCCAACCGCGGATATTTCCATGTCAGCGAGTTCCAACTCTACAAGCTCACGGAGAACCCCAACAACCAGGCCGCACAGCTCGGTGAACGCTATGACAATCTCGTGGCTGCCATCGAGAAAGCTGCCGCCGTGGATCCTGACGCCGTCACCTACGACGACTACTTAGCCCTCAAGACAGCTTATGACGCCTTCATGGAGAAGTTCGTGGACAAGGTGAACCTCCTGCCCGCCGAGACCAACGCAAGCCACAACTTATACGCCGTCGATGGCCGTCTCATCCGTCAGGCTGCCACGCCTGGCGACCTTCGCTCGTTATCCCGCGGAATATACATCTTCAACGGCGCTAAGTTTGTCGTGAAATAACGCGGCACGACCGCGATTAGCCATGCTTGCCCAGAGCTCCTTTTCGCGCCGAGGACAGTCGCAGGAACGAAAAAGCGTCCCACGGACGTGATTTTAGGCTGCTTTTTGCGGCGAGAAACGAAAAAAGTTGTACCTTTGAGGCGCATTACCAAAAACGAAGACGAAAAAGATAACGAGAAAATGAAACGCTTCGTTCTTTCCTTACTCCTGCTGACTGCGGTCGTTGCCGCGGCGCAGGCTGAGATTGCCCGCGAGCCCATCGACCGCGAGGCTACCGGGGCCACGCGTCAGCTCTACCGCTACCTTCGCGACAAGGTTTGGGGCAAGCAGGTGCTCTCGGGCTGTCAGGCGCGATGGGATTACAACACCACCGATGCCGACGGCCTCCACGAGCGTACGGGCAAGTATCCTGCGGTCAACATCTTCGATTTCCAGCACTTCCGCCAGCGCAACCTCAACTACATGGGTCCCGCGGCCAAGGCCTGGCACGACGCAGGCGGCATCGTTGGTTTCATCTGGCATTGGAGCGTGCCCGTAGCAGCCGACCTGTCGGGCAAGGAGGGCTTTGCGTTCTATACGCCCACGGGCGCTGAA
>CAJORF010000105.1 GCA_905236985.1 uncultured Bacteroidaceae bacterium
GAAGGTGTAGGTGTTGTAGAGGCCGCGCAGGTTGCCTGTGCTGTCATAGACTTTGAAGCCGACGGCTCCTGTGCCTTCCATCGTGACGGTGCTGCCGCTGACGTTGTACTTGTATGCGGAGCATTCTGCATCGAAGGTGGTGTATTGACCTGTCTCGCCAGCCTGACCGATGGGGAATTCATTGGAGAAAGCAGTCTTCTTTGCACCTGCGGTAGCCCCTTCGTAGGTGGCATCAGGAGCTGTGATGCGGTCTTCAATGAAGATGATGTTGGCTTTGGGAAGATTCATTGCTGCTACTTCAGCCTTGACGTTATTTATCTCATCCTGAGTAACTGTGAGATAATAGTCGCCGTAGTCTCCTACCTTATAGGCATTCTTTGTGACATTATTGAGCGTATAGCTAGTCAGCGTAGGAATGATGAAGAATCCGTATGCTTGGAAGAACTCGGTGAGGTCGTAGCCGCTGACCTGGCAGCACTTCTTGTAGAACTTCAGATAGTCGTCTGTGGCAGATATGAATATGTTGCCAGTGCGTACCATCGGGTCGCTGCGCAGTGCTTTGAATAGTTCAGGATAGAAGTTGGACTTTTTGCCCAAAATATGGAAGAACTGATAGAGTTGATAGTAGAGATGTGTGCGTTCCCAAATATCGCGGTCGTTCCAGAATACGTTGTTGGCCATATTCTCGAAGGTGACACTGGTGTTGGAGGCACGAGAGGTAAGATGTCCGTTGTTATATACAGCCACATTGGAGAAGAGGTTATTCGACACCTCTGTCTGTCCTATCATATTGATGTATTTCTGGAAGATATGACCATTTTCGTGGGCAGGTCCCCAGATTGCACCTCCCGCAAACATTTCTTCATAGTTCATGATGGAGGCTATGGTATTAACGTCGTAATAGGTGCCATAGTTCGAGGCGTGCATATAGTCTTGGCCTGACATATCTGTGACACTGAGCATATTGTTCCAATAGTCGTTGAATTCATCCAACCCCATCAGGTTATGCTCCATAACGAGTATCTTATCCCATTCGCTGAGCAGTTCAACCATCTTTTCTGGGCAGGCTGCCTTAACGAGGTCGGTCTGCATGTGGAAGAGCAGGTTGCTGGTCTTCAGTTCAACGGAGGAGCCTTTCAAAAGGTAATGCTGCAAAATTGCCCAGTCGAGGTTGTCGTCACCCTTGGTTAAATCGAAGTAGCCATTGACAGTTCCACCTTCAATGTGGACAGTCACGTCGGTATAATTGGAGAGTGCCGTGTAAGGTGCTCCACCATTTGTTGTATTGTCCACCTCGTATCGCACAAAGCAGTTACCACTGGAGGCCATCAGCAAGACATTCATTCCCTCTTTCAGAGTGTAAGTGGTGCCAGAAGATTGATAATCACCAGCCACTTCCAGTTGTACGGACTGTCCGGAAGGGATAGTTCCCACATATACTTGGATGTAGTCACCTGCCGAAACAGAAATACCAGTGGGATTAGTCAGGCATCCAAAACTCCAACCGAGACCGAGGATGCTTGTCCAAAGTTCGTGGCTGCTATATGCCTTGTAGTCGGCAATGCGGAATGTCTTCTCTGTCTTGCCCCAACCGTCGTAGTTAGTCCAAGCATCGTTCTTAATTTTTGTGGCAAGCGCTTGGACGGTGGCAGGCAGGGCGGCAAGGTCGCTTTCGGCGTAACCGCTCTTTAGTTCCGTGCAAGCTGTGGTTGTGAAAACTTTTAGCAGTTCAGTCGTACTGGTCTCGTTTATTGCTGCTTTTTGAGCGTTCAAGGCCGCTTCATCTACAGTGACAGATTGAAGCGTCCACTTTGATTTACTCTCGGAAATGTTGTAATTGACAACATTATTGTTGTTATCGCAATGCAGCCCCCAATCTTCATACCCTAAATAAAAGGTATAAACATTATTGTCTTCATTGACACTGAAATTAACAAAACTTTCAGATGTATAGAACTGATTTCCATTCAGCCCATAAATATATCTGTCTGTCAGGGCATTTTTGATTCTTACAAACGACTCATTATTATAAGGTGTAATATACCAGACCTGTGAATAGTTGTCGTTCACAAGATTAGAGCAGACCATCGTGTGATTGCTGGTGTTCTCCGTGAGGTAGTTGCCGTTGTAGCTGATGACACGATAATAACCCGAGGTGATGGCGGCGGACATACCGATACTCGCCATGAGTAGGAAAGCTGTGCAGAGCACTTTTTGAAGGATTTTCATAGGTAGTTAATATGTTTAAGTTGGTTTTGCGAGGCAAAGGTAGTGAAAAAATTGTAATGTCGTATAAAAATGGAATAAAAATTGGTTAAGGAGTATGAGCGTGGAGGGTGAGAACGATGATTTCGGGCGTTGCACCGAGGCGGAAGGGTAAACTTCCTCCTACGCCTTCGCTCACGTAAAGCATCTGTTTTCCTTGCTGATAGAGCCCTCCCCACTCGTCGTACATCCAGGAGGCGGGCGACCAATGACCGATGCGGAATTGCATGGCATGTGTATGTCCTGCCAGCATAAGAGGGATGTCAGTGTCAGGCAGTACTTCGATTCGCCAGTGCGAGGGATCATGAGAGAGCAGTATCTGGAAGGCATCATCGGGGATTCCGACTCTGGCTCCTGCGAGATCACCGATCTGTGGGAAAGGTGGTTTGCCTGTATTCTCCACACCTACGATGGCGATGGATGCGCTGTCGCGGCGGATGAGGCGATGTTCGTTGAGCAGTAAGTCCCAGCCCATACGCCGTTCGGCGGCAATGACCTCTTTGGATCCTTCGCGCGGGTTGTTGAATCGGCGTTGGACGCCGTAGAGGCAGTAATCGTGGTTCCCCAGTACGGAATGGACGCCATCGGGAGCTTGCAGCTGGCTGAGCACGTTCTCGAATGGTGCTGTCTCTTGTGGAGCGGTGTTGATGATGTCGCCAGTGAAGAGGATGATGTCAGCCTTTTCCTCGTTGACGCGTTGTACGACGCGCTCCAAGAAACGAGGATCGGTGCCATAGCTGCCTACGTGCATGTCGCTGAGATGAACGAGACGATAGCCTTCGAACTGAGGGGGGAGATTCTCAAAGGTGAGGTCAACGTGTCGCACGGTGAGTGTGCGCCAGCCAAACAGCACTCCATAGGCCATAGCGATGGAGATAAGTACACCAACACAGATGCCTATTGCATTGAAGATATTGAGGGTAGAGTGTGGTAGGAAGAGACTGAAGAACTGACCGATGAGGGAGCAGATGAGGAACAGGAGCTGGGGTAAGGCAATACAAAGCAATAGACCTGTGAAGAGGCTAATCTTCGTGTTGCTGGCTCCGCTGACTGGGATGGAGAGGAGAAGGCCGATGGCAACTACGGTGGGCAACCACAGCAGTGCATGAGCCCACCACGTCGTACCACGCATGAGCACGAGGGAGATGTAGAGGTCGGGCAGAACGAAGATCAGCACGAAGATCAAGGCGAGGACGAACAACATTGAGATTGGACGATTTGACAATTGGCTATTTTTTCTGCTCGTTAAATGCTGGGGAGGCTCATGCCGTTGATTTTGCGGTAGAGGTCGAGGGCGAAAACATCGGTCATACCTGTGATGTAGTCGAGCACAGCCATGAGACGATCGTAGAGGCGTGGCGCACGGATCTGATACTGGCGCGAGACGCGGTTGAGGAGAAGCTGTGAGTAAGCACGTTCGGGGTGCATTGCTGCTTCTACCATGAGATGTATGAGGTCGTTGATGACGCGGAAACCAGCTATCTCGATATCCACGACATCCTTGCTGTGATAGATATGACGGAAACTGTTCTCAACGCAGGTCTCGTAGGCGCGGCGCGGCGTTTCGGAGATATGCTGGATGAGCGGACCTGTGAAGCGTCCGGCAAGGATCGCTTCTTCGTTATCGACAAAAGCCTGAACACATTCTCCTTCGAGCGTATTGATGACGCATGAACGGATATAGACGATTTGTTCGTTGACGTCGCGGACATCGAGTCGTGCGAGGTTCGCTTGGATCTCATCGCGTCGCTCGGGCGAGAAGTATGCCATGAGAAGTTCCTTCGTGTCTGCTGTGGTGAGTATCTTCAGTTTATGGGCATCCTCGATGTCCATGATCTCATAGCAGATGTCATCGGCGGCTTCTACGAGCCAGGTGAGCGGGAAACGTGCGTAGCGAAGCGTCCCCATTGGGCTGTCGAGGCGTAAAATACCCAATTCATCGGCAATTTTGAGATAATATTCGCGTTCGGCATCAAAAAATCCGAACTTCTGCCGTTGTCCTGCGAGGTCGCTGGAAAAGGGATATTTGATGATGGATGCCAAGGTGCTGTACGTCATGACGAAACCTCCTACGCGACGCCCCTCGAAGTGGTGAGTGAGCAGGCGGAATGCGTTGGCATTACCGTCGAAGTGCGTGAGGTCGTTCCATTGAGTCGGCGTGAGGCGGTCGCCCGTCTCGGGGTCTTCGTAGGTCTGCAGCCATCGCCCATTGCCTTCGCTGAAATAGGTGGCGATAGCGCGTTCGCCAGAGTGTCCAAACGGAGGATTGCCGAGGTCATGAGCGAGACAGGCGGCACTGACGATGGCACCGAGTTCGGTGAGGTGTGTAGAGGCGAGCTCGGGATGACGCTGCAAGAGGAGACGTGCGCTGTCATTGCCTAAGGAGCGTCCAACGCTGGAGACTTCGAGGCTATGCGTGAGGCGGTTATGTACGAATATGGAGCCAGGTAGCGGGAATACCTGTGTCTTGTTCTGCAGACGTCGGAAGGGAGCAGAAAAGATGAGGCGGTCGTAGTCGCGCTGAAACTCGGTTCGGTCATCGCGATGCTGCTCTTGTGTCTCCAATCCGAGACGCTTGCTGCTGAGGAGTGTTGTCCAGTTCATCATTAAAATCACTTTGCGAGTGCAAAAGTAGTTAAAAATCTTTATTATGCGCACGAATCCATTATATTTTTGTACTTTTGCGCCCAAAATGAGAGAAAAGCAGAAATGCTCATGCATTTTAAAGTGAAATATCCATAGAATATGCTGATTCCTATTATCAATCGTTCTCATCACACGCTGCCACAGTATGCGACACCATTGTCGGCAGGCGTTGACTTGCGTGCCAACCTCGACGCGCCGCTGACGGTAGAACCTATGCAGCGTGTGCTGGTGCCTACAGGTCTTTTCATGGCACTGCCTGCGGGCTACGAGGCTCAGGTGCGTCCCCGCAGCGGACTGGCCATCAAGCACGGTCTGACGGTGTTGAATGCTCCTGGCACCATCGATGCCGACTATCGCGGTGAGGTTTGTGTGATTCTCGTCAACCTCTCCACAGAAACTTTCACCATCAATGATGGCGAGCGCATCGCACAACTGGTCATAGCGCGCCACGAACAGGCGGAATGGGTTCCTTCAACGTCTCTCGACGAGACGGAACGGGGAGCCGGTGGATTCGGACATACAGGGAAGTGAAAGGTGGAAGTTAGAACATCTTCTTGCTATCTGGGAACCTTCATCATCGCTGTGGTGATGATGATTGCTGCGTGTGGATCGCCCAAGGGAGCCATTGCTCCCTCAGCGTCCCGTGCCTCCGCGCTGCGTGCTTCCACTTTCCGTGCCTCCTTGTCGCTCAACGACCAGCGGCGCCTGGACTATCTCTTCCAAGAGGCATCCAAGCAGAAGCTGCTGGGAAATCATGTTGCCGCTTTCGATCTCCTGCAGCACTGTCTTGACATCGCCCCCGATGCTCCTGAGCCCCTGTATGATATGGCACTCTATCGCTTATATTTGCGTCAGGATTCCTTGGGACTGGCGTATTTAGAGCGCGCTTCGAGCGCCGATCCAGCCAACACGTTCTACAAGGAAGCATTAGCCACTTACCACATCAACCGTCAGGATGCCGAGCGCGCACTGCCCTACTATGAAGATCTCGCGGCACTGTTGCCCCGTCGGAGCGACATCCTCGCGCAGCTGGTCAATATCTATCGCAGTGCCGACCGCTTGGAGGACGCCATAGCGGCACTCGACCGCATCGAGGTGCTGGAGGGCAAGATGGCCAGCGTCAGCTACCAGAAGTTCGCTCTCTACCGTCAGTTGGGATTAGAAAAGAAAGCCTTTGCAGAGCTTGAGAGCCTTTGCAAGGAGTATCCGCATGAGATGAGCTATCGTCTCGCCATCGGCAACCAGCTGCTCGAAGCCGACCGGGTCGCTGAGGCACTGAAGGTCTATGAGCAGGTGCGCCGCGCCGAACCCGACAATGCTCCGCTCCAACTCTCCATGCTCCAGTACTATCGCCACACTGAACAGGACTCGCTCTTTGCCGCGTTGCGTGACTCACTGCTCTATCAGCCCAAGACCGAGGGCTCGGTGCGTGTAGCGTTGTTGCGCGATCTCATTGCTGAGGAAATGCGCGGCGACAGCTTGGGACGTCAGCACGTTGCCACTGCTTTTGACAGCCTACTGGTGCTGCTGCCCGACGACCTCGACCTGCTTCAGCTCAAGGCCGCTTTCTTGGCAACCTATGACCACGATAATGACAGTGCTTTCGTAGCTGTCATGGATCGGGTTCATGAGCTGGAGCCCGCCAACACGCAGGCCCTGTTCTACCTCATCCAATACTATGGCGAGCATCAGTCTTTTGAGCATCTTGAAGATATCTGCCGCCGTGCCGTCATCACACATCCTGAGGAACTGGTGTGCCATTTCTACCTTGGCATAGCATTGTATCAGCAGGGCAAGAAGATGGAGGCGATGAAGGCTTTTGAGGATGGAATCGTGCAAAAAACCGATGAGAGCCGACCTGCCATGGTGGCTGACCTCTATAGTATCCTTGGCGATATCTATCATGAGATGGGACGTGAAGCGGAAGCGTTTGCAGCCTACGATTCGTGTCTCATCTACCAGAGTGACAATGCCAGCTGCCTGAACAACTATGCCTACTTTCTCTCGCTGGAGGAGCGCGACTTGGATCGTGCCGAGGAGATGAGCTATCGCAGCATCCGTCTGCAGCCCGACAACAAGACATTCCTCGACACTTACGCTTGGATCCTTTTTGCTAAGGAACGCTATAGCGAAGCACAGCATTACATCGACCGCGTGTGTCCGCCCGATAGTGCTGACTCTGTGTTGCTGGCCGACGATAATATCTCGGGAGTGGTTTATGAACACGCTGGCGACATCGCCGCCTGCAATGGGCTGATGGATCAGGCTCTCCGCTTCTGGATATTGGCGCAGCAAGCGGGCGGTGAGGGATTGTCTGCCGTGTTGCCCAAGAAGATTAAGCTCAAGAAATATGTGAAGGATTAGTTGAGAGTTGAATTTTAAATAATTTACTTTATGCGTAGAATAGTTTCATTATCAGTCATACATTACACGTTAGCGCTCGCCTTGGTGTTGACGATGGCTGGTTGCCGCTCTTCGAAAAAGACGGTGAAAGAGGATACAGATGTGACGAGCGGAGCCTCCATACAGGTGGGTACGAGTCAGTCACTGGAAGATAATATTGTTGCCAGCGTGGCAGCTGGACGGCAGACCGCACAGGGGCTGCGCAGCAAGGTGAGTGTCAAGTTGAGCTATGCCGGAAAGTCGGCCTCGACCAGCGGCCAGCTCAAGATGAAGCGCGATGAGATCATTCAGGTGTCTATCACTGCCCTCGGTATCATGGAACTCGGACGCTTGGAACTGACACCCCAGCACCTATTGGTGCTCGACCGAGTGAACAACCAATATCTGCAGGTCGCCTGGTCAGATGTCCCGGATCTTGCTCAGGCTGGCGTCGATTTCAGCACTTTCCAGGCACTGTTCTGGAACGAACTCTTCGTGCCAGGAATTTCCGGACAGCCTGCGCCCACGGACTTCAATGTCGAACGTGCCAGTTCGCAGATGCGCCTGATACCTAAGTCAGAACGTGCTAACATGAAGAAAGTGGCGGTCGAATTCCTCGTGGGAGCCTCCAACTCACTCATCGAGCAGACCAACGTCAAGCCTTCCGACGGTAAGGCGAAGATGAACTTCCAGTGTACTTATTCCAACTGGACAACGCTCGACCAGAAGAAATTCCCCCGGGAGATGTACCTCAGCGTCCTTTCCGGCAGTTCCAACTACGCCCTTACGCTTACTTCAACTAATCCGCAGGTGGATGAGTCGATGGGCAACATCAACACCCGCGTCCCTTCTGGTTATAGACAGGTGACGCTCGACCAGATCATGAGTATGATGGCGAAGTGAAAAGTGAAGAATGAAGAGTGAAAAATGAAAAATAAGATTTACCATTCATTTTTTAAAGGACTCTGGGACGGCGTCTCAGGGAGAAGAGGGGTTGCATTAAGTAGCCCATCTGTATGTTTTTCACTTTTCATCCTTTTGTTTATCATTTCTCTAACTTCCGTCCCCTCTTCCGCTCAGACACGTAAGATTAACGACCTCAAGTCGCAACGCTCGAAGATCGAGAATAATATCAAGCAGTCCAAGCAGAAGCTGAATCAGACGAAGCAGGAGACGGTGAAGAAAGAGCAGACTGCAGACTTTCTCGAAGATCAGCTTAAGAGTCGCCTGGATTATATCCATACTTTGGAGACAGAGATTGATCAGCTTGAACACCATGTGGCACGTCTCGAGGATGAGCTGTCACGCCTCGATAGTCAGGTAGCGGAGAAGAAAACCAAATATATCCAAAGCCTGCGCTATGCCCGCACCAGCAGCGACTTGCGTAACCCGTTGCTCTTCATCCTATCAGCAGAGTCCTTCCCGCAGATATACCGTCGGATGCGCTATTCCCGTGAGTTTGCAGCTTTGCAGAAGAATCTCGCCTTACAGCTCATGGCTAAACAGAATGAGGCGCGCGACAAACGCAACGAATTGCTCGGTGTCAAACATCAGATGAGTGGCACCGTACAGGAAGTCATCCGCCAGCGCAAGCAGTTGGCGGCAGAGCACTCCATCGTGCAGGCTAACGTCGTGCAGCTCAAGAAGAAGCAAAAGGAGATTGAGCAGCAAGTGGCCGAACAGCAGAAACAGCTCGCCGAACTGAATAAGAAAATCGACGAACTCGTGGCCATCGAGGTTGAGAAGGCTCGCAAACGTGCTGCTGAGGAGGCAAGACGCAAGCAAAAGACCGAAGAACGGGCGCAGGCTGGAGGTGCGAAGGGTTCAAAGGGAACAAAGGGAACAAAGGGTTCAAAGAGTTCAAAAGGCAACTCTTCCACGAAGGCTCCTGCCAAATGGATTACTGCTGAGGATCGTCAGCTCAACGGAAGTCTCGAACAGAATAAGGGACGATTGCCCGTGCCCGTCACAGGTCCCTATCGCATCGAACGACGCTTTGGCTTGAATCATATCACTTCAACGGTGGTGCTTGACAACAAGGGTGTCAACTATCAGGGACAGGCGGGAGCCCGTGCCCGTTCCATCTTCGACGGGGAGGTGTCGGCTGTCTTCCAACTTGGCTCGATGAAGAATATCCTGGTACGCCACGGCTCATACATCTCCGTTTATTGCAATCTTTCCTCTACCATCGTGCAACGCGGACAGAAGGTGAAGGCGCGCGACATCCTTGGCACTGTGGCAGCTGACGAAAATGGCAACTACGTCCTCCACTTCCAGCTTCGAAGGGAGACCGATAAGCTCAATCCCGAACACTGGATTGGGAGATAAGAAAAGAACGAGGGGAAGGGCTATTCTTCAGGAGAGGGGTTGTCATCCGTCGGTGTCTCGTCGTTGAGGATGATGTTGATGGTCTCTCCAGCAGTTGGCATGGAGTCCTCAGAGATTCCGATGGTGGTGTCGTTCTCAGGCTTGACGTTGTTGTTGTTGAAATACACGTTGATGGTTGTCATGATGTTACGCCTCATCGTCACCTTTTGGCTATACTCCTGAATCTCTCCTGTTTTTCGTTTCCAGGTCAGCTTGATGTCATAAGTTTGGGTGTATCTCTCAATTTTCCAACAGTTATAGACTTCAGGAAAGGTGTAGAGGGATTCCACCGTTTTGGGATCCTCGTTGGCTGTGATGTTCATGTTAGCAAAAGATGTGCTCACGACCAGGGTGCCATCTGTAGGGGGATTCAGGATGAACTTTGCACCGAAGGCGGTGCGCTTCATCGTGATAAGAGCATGACCGCCAACCTCGGGCGTATAGCCCTCCAATTCGCCGTACAGACGATCGGTGGCGGGGATCCCGGCCAGCTGTAGCGTGCCATTGGCTTTCTTCACTTTGGTTGTCCCGGATTTGAGGTTGTCAAAATAAATGGGTGATGACGTGGAAACAATGAATTTGTTCTGTAGGGAGGTATCGCCAATATAACCGTTGCTGCTGAAGGAAAGGAATGGGCGGTTGAGATTGCCGTGATCTTCGTAGATCTCATCCAAGTCATCCTGCACAATGCTACATTCAAACTTATAAGTGTAGGATGCAGGAAGGGAGATTTGCATATCCTGGACATTGTCAAACAGGCCATAGGCATAGTGCTTATAGTCTCTGTTGCTGCTCTCGCGGTAATAAACGTTGATGCCATATACCTTTTTCTTGTCCGTTTCAGCTCGTGTGAAAGGAGTGAAGGAGGTAGAGATGAATTCGCCGTCCAAGCCGACTGACACTTTAATGGTCTTTGGTTCTTCCTTTACTGTGGACGGCGTCCATTCATCGTTGTTACATGACATGAAAAATGGCATTATCGCCAACGCGAGCAACACTGTGCTCCATTTTCTTAAAGTTCTCATTTGTTTTGAGTTATTTTTGCATTTTGATCTTTTCTTTTGTCGCCTCAGGGTGTTCTTGCTCGCGTTTAATGTTCCATATCCTGATTTGGCGGTGCAAATGTACAAAAACTATTTGATTCGGACGAAGGAAAATCTGTTTTTCAACGATTTTTTTATTGCAAGCCGTCGAGCATGGCAACGTAGTCGTGAATGGCTTGTTCAATCTCGCGTAACTCGATGTATTCATCGGCGGTGTGGCTGCGCGAGCTCTCGCCAGGACCCATCTTCATCGAGGGGAAAGGCATCTGTGCCTGATCGGACAAGGTGGGCGAACCGAAGGGTGCTCGAGGCAGGCCGTTGGCTGTCGGACCGAGGGCGAGGGCGCGGCGCACCAAGGGATGATTGGGGTCGATGCGCGAGGAGCCGAGGCGGAAGGATCGCGCCTTGACGTCGCATTGTACACTTTCGCACACCTTATTATATATGTCCTCGTTGGAATAGCACTCATTGGATCGCACATCGACGGTGAAGGTGCAGTGGTCGGGTACAACATTGTGCTGTGTGCCGGCATTGATGATGGTGACGGTCATCTTCACGGGACCGAGAAGCGGCGACTCCTGCTTGAAGCGGTAGGTGTGGAACCATTCGATGTCGGGAAGGGCTTCGTAGATGGCGTTGATGCCCTCGTTGCGTGCGGCGTGACCGGCGCGCCCTTTGGCTGTGCAGTCGAGCACCATCAATCCTTTCTCGGCGATGGCGGGCTGCATACCTGTTGGCTCACCGACCAAGGCGAGGCTGATGGGCGGCAGACGCTTCAGGGCACGTGCCACACCCTCGCCTCCCGACACCTCCTCTTCGGCAGTGGCCAGGAAGATGAGGTTGTACGCCTGCGGCTTCGCTGCCAGTATGCGGAATGCTTGCAGGAGACTGACGAGTGACGCTCCGTCGTCGTTGGAGCCGAGGCCGTAGAGGCGGTTGTCCTCCACAATGGGAGTGAATGGGTCGCGCGTCCAGGCCGCTACGGGTTTAACCGTGTCGATGTGCGCATTCAGCAGCAAGGTAGGCCGTGAGCTGTCGTAACCATCGGCAACGACCCAGATGTTGTTGGCTTCGCGCTCTACGGCGAGCCCTTTTTCTTCGATGAAATGGGTGAAAAGAGCCACGGCGGCATCCTCGTTGCGACTGATGCGAGGGGTGGCAATGAGTTGCTTGAGCAGCTCCACTGCTTCGGCTGAGAAATGTTCGGAAACCATAGATATTTGATTTATCGGGCACAAAGTTAAGCATTTTCTTTGGTAATTCCTCAAAAAGTAGTACCTTTGTGGCACTAAAAGCGAAAAACTATGCTCAACACAGCCTCTCTATCCACTCTTATCCATGAGCAAGCCAAGGTTTATGGCGACCGCGTGGCAATGAGCTACCGCGACTATGAGAAGTCCGTTTGGCGCACGATTTCATGGAATCGATTCTCTCAATTGGTGTCCCTCGTGAGCAATGCCTTATTGAAGATGGGCGTAGGCGTGCAGGAGAACATTGCTGTCTTCTCGCAAAATAAACCGGAGAGTGTTTGCGTCGATTTCGGAGCCTATGGCATCCGTGCCGTGAGCATCCCCTTCTATGCTACGAGCAGCGAGGCGCAAATCCAGTACATGATCAACGATGCGTCCATCCGCTTCGTGTTTGTTGGCGAACAGTATCAATACGATACAGCCTTTCGAGTGCTGAAACTCTGTCCCACGCTCCATCGCCTGATCATCTTCGATCATTCGGTACAGAAGAATCCTCAGGATCAGATTTCGCTTTATTTTGATGAATTCCTGCGCGAGGGTGAGGGCTTCCCCTGTGCTGATGAGGTGAAAGCGCGCGTCGCTGGGCTCCACCCCGATGACATTGCTAACATCCTGTACACCAGTGGTACGACGGGCGTTTCCAAGGGCGTGACGCTGACCTATCGGATGTATGCAGCCGCCATCCCGGCCAATGATAAGATCATGCACCTGACTGACAAGGATGTCATCATGTGCTTCCTGCCCTTCACTCATGTCTTTGAACGTGCCTGGAGCTACTGGTGTCTTGCCCGTGGCTGCCAATTGGCCATCAACCTGCGGCCGCAGGACATCCAGATGACTTTGCGCGAAGTGCATCCAACCTGTATGGCTGCCGTGCCGCGTTTCTGGGAAAAGGTCTATTCCGGTGTGCAGGAGAAGATTGCCACGAGCTCGTCGATGCAGCGCTCACTGATGCTCGACGCACTCGCCGTGGGCAAAAAGTATAATGTAGATTACAAGATGCGTGGCTTGGAGCCCCCGATGACCTTGAAGCTGCGCTATAAGTTCTATGAGAAAACCATTATCTCGCTGTTGAAGAAGACCTTGGGACTGGAGAACGCACACTTCTTCCCCACGGCTGGTGCTGCCATTCCGCGCGAAGTGGAGGAGTTCGTTCACTCCTGCGGCATCAACATGACGGCGGGATACGGACTGACCGAGACCACAGCTACCGTTTCCTGTGACTGGCACGATTGGCCCGTCACCCTTGGCTCTGTGGGACGTGTGCTCGAAGGCATAGAGATCAGTTTCGGCGAGAACAATGAAATCCTCCTCAAAGGTGACACGATCACCAAGAGTTACTACCGCAAGGCTGAGGTGACGGCGCAGGCTATCGATGCCGACGGATGGTTCCACACGGGCGATAGCGGCTACATCAAGGACGGCGAGCTGTTCCTGACCGACCGCATCAAGGATCTCTTCAAGACCAGCAATGGCAAGTACATCTCACCGCAGGCACTGGAATCGAAGCTGGTCGTGGATAGGTTTATCGATGAAATCGCCATTATTGCCGATGAACGCAAGTTCGTTTCGGCGCTCATCATCCCTGACTATAAGCTCCTCGAACGGTGGGCGAACGACAATAGTATCGGCTTTGAGTCCCGTGAGGAACTGTGTGCCAACAAGCTTGTCACGCAGATGGTGCTCGACCGCATTGTGACGCTGCAGCAGGAGTTCGCCCACTACGAGCAGGTGAAGCGCATCACCCTGCTGCCCCGGCCTTTCTCGATGGAGAAGGGTGAGCTGACGAACACGTTGAAGATGCGTCGGCCTGTCATTGCGAAAAACTATAAGGATATTATTGATAAGATGTACGAGGAATGATTACAATAGAACAGCTGAAAGAGATTCAGGAGCGCGTGGAGGCACTCAATAAATACCTTGATATTCCACGTAAGCAGATGGAATACGAGGAGGAGCAGATCCGCACGCAAGCACCTGACTTCTGGGACGATGCCAAGCGTGCCGAAGAACAGATGAAGAAGGTCAAGGGACTGGAGAAATGGATTAAGGGCTACGCCGAAGTGCGCACGCTCGCCGACGAGCTGGAGACGGCCTTTGACTTCTATAAGGAGGAACTGGTCACCGAGGACGAGGTCGATGAGCTCTACAGCAAGAGTGTCGAGGCCATCGAAGCCCTCGAGCTGCGTAATATGCTGCGTCAGGAGGAAGACCCGATGGATGCCGTGCTCAAGATCAATTCGGGAGCGGGCGGCACCGAGAGTCAGGACTGGGCGCAGATGCTCATGCGGATGTATATGCGATGGGCTGAGGCCAACGGCTACAAGCTCTCCGTCAGCAACTTACAGGACGGCGACGAGGCAGGTATCAAAACGGTAACCATGGAGATTGAGGGCGAATATGCCTACGGCTATCTCAAGAGCGAGAGCGGTGTGCATCGACTTGTGCGCGTCAGCCCTTACAACGCTCAGGGCAAGCGTATGACCTCTTTTGCCAGCGTCTTCGTCACGCCTCTCGTCGATGATACCATTGAGGTCTATGTCGATCCTGCCCGCGTCAGTTGGGACACCTTCCGCAGTAGCGGAGCTGGTGGACAGAATGTCAACAAGGTGGAGACCGGTGTACGTCTGCGCTATATGTACAAAGACCCTGACACAGGCGAGGAGGAAGAAATCCTCATCGAGAACACCGAGAGCCGCAAGCAGCTCGAGAACCGCGAGAACGCTATGCGACTCCTCAAATCGCAGCTCTACGACCGCGCCATGAAGAAACGCATGGAGGCACAGGCCAAGATCGAGGCCGGCAAGAAGAAGATAGAGTGGGGCTCGCAGATCCGCTCCTATGTCTTCGACGACCGACGCGTCAAGGACCACCGCACAGGCTACCAGACCTCTGATGTCGGTGGTGTCATGGATGGCAAGATCGATGCCTTCATCAAGGCGTACCTCATGGAGTTCGGAGGAAGCGAAACCGAGGCTTGATTCTCGAATTTCCGAAATGCCGTAATATCGAAATAACGAAATATTTATAAATCTTTAAAATCTTAAAAAACCATCATGAGCAAAAACAAGAAAGAACTTCGCGCCCAAAAGAAGGCCGCACGAGAAGAAGCACAAGCTAAACGTGTCATCAACTGGATCGTAGGCGCACTCATCGTATTGTTCCTCTGTGCTGCCGTTTATGCCTTCATCGTCTGATCAACGATGGCACAGGAAATAGAACGCAAGTTTCTGGTTAAGGGCGACGCCTATAAGGTGCTCGCCTTTAATCATTCATCTATCGCACAGGGATATATCGTCTCTGGCGGGGGGCGCAGCGTGCGTGTTCGCATTCGTGGTGACAAAGGTTATCTCACCATCAAGGGTGCCAGCAATGCCGACGGTCTCTCGCGCTATGAGTTCGAAACAGAGATCTCTCTCGAAGACGCCAGCGACCTCATGGCACTCTGTGAGCCAGGCATCGTCCGCAAGACGCGATGGCTGGTGCGCGCTGCCGACGGCCACGTCTTCGAAGTCGATGAGTTCGAGGGTGACAACGAGGGTCTCGTGATGGCCGAACTGGAACTGAAAAGCGAGGACGAACCGTTTGAAAAACCCGATTTCATCGGCAAAGAAGTCACTGGCGACCGCCGCTTCTACAACTCCCATCTTCGTCGCTATCCCTTCATCCTTTGGGGGCATACGTTAACACAAGAACAACCATGAAACGCGAGGATTTTGAGATTATGGCACCCGTGGGTTCACGGGATAGCCTGACAGCTGCCCTGCAGGCACATGCCGACAGCATCTACTTCGGTATCGAGCACCTCAATATGCGGGCTCATTCGGCCTCTGCCTTCTCCATCGACGACCTCAAGGAGATTGCTGCAACGTGTCGTGAACACGGCGTGAAGAGCTACCTCACCGTCAACACCATCATCTACGGCGAGGACTTGCCCCTCATGCGCCAGATCCTCGATGCGGCCCGCGAGGCTGGCATCAGTGCTGTCATCGGCAGTGACATCGCCGTGATGAGCTACGCCCGTCAGATTGGTGTGGAGGTTCACCTCAGCACGCAGCTTAATATCTCCAATCTCGAAGCCCTCCGTTTTTATGCGCAGTTCGCAGATGTTGTCGTTCTGGCGCGCGAGCTGAACATCCGTCAAGTGCGCGAGATCTATGAAGGTATCGTTCGCGAACATATCTGCGGCCCTTCAGGTCAGCTCATTCGCATCGAGATGTTTTGCCACGGCGCATTGTGTATGGCTGTTTCGGGCAAGTGCTACCTCTCGCTACAGAACACGGGGCGTTCGGCCAACCGAGGGGAATGTATGCAGATCTGTCGCCGCAGTTATGTGGTGAAAGACAAGGAAACAGACATCGAACTTGAGGTGGACAACAAGTATATCATGTCGCCCAAGGACTTGAAGACCATACGTTTCCTTGACCAGCTCGTCGATGCAGGTGTGCGTGTATTCAAGATTGAGGGTCGTGCGCGTGGTCCTGAGTATGTCCGCACCGTCGTTGAATGTTATAGTGAAGCACTGGAATGTATTCTTAGCGGCTCGTTTGATGAGGCTGCCAAGGATGCCTGGGACGTACGCCTCGCTACGGTCTTCAACCGAGGCTTCTGGGATGGCTACTATCAGGGACAGCGACTGGGCGAATGGACGCAGGTCTATGGTTCCCAAGCCACTGAGCGTAAGGTCTATGTCGGGCGCGGCACCAAGTATTACTCACGCCTCGCTCTTGGTGAGTTCCACATTGAGGCCACGGAGCTGCACGTCGGGGATAAGTTCCTCGTCACAGGTCCCACCACGGGTGCCATCTACGGCGTCATCGAGGAGATGCACGACGACAGCAACGCGCCTGTCACCGTCGCGCGCCAAGGTGCCAACGTATCCTTTCATGTGGATGCCAAGATTCGCCGCAGCGACAAGCTATTCCGCATCGATCCCGCCTAATCATTTGCTTTCACGCGCCCATGCTTATGGGCAAGAGCTTGTGGGTATAGGTATGGACTGTTTGACCCGAGTCAAACAGTCCATACCTATAGATGTATCAGCAGATTTGACTATTCGTATCAGTTGTTGAAGCTATGCGATCCGAGGAATGAGTCATCTTTCAATGTGTCATCCTTCACGTACGCGCGCGCACGAGAATCATCAATTTTTCCGTCACCTCGTCACCTTTTGCTGTTAACACGAAGATATATAATAAGTTAAAAAGGTGACGGAGATGGTGACGGAGGGTGATAAGGTGACAAGGTGACCATTGGCTGCCAGCGATGGCAGTGGTGTGAATGGTAATAATGACATCACATACGGTGGTGTCGATGAACAAGGTGAAATGGAGCCGAGTGTCAAGGAGAGCTTTTTCGACTTCCAGTGGGAATAGCCCTCATTCCTGACACCTGACACCTATTTCAAACAAAATTTTATTTTTTTAGAAGCGGAGGAAGTAGTTGGCTCCTGCTGTAGTAGCAAATTCTATGACGCTGTCAGAGATTTGACGTGAAGTAACGCCATTTCCGGCGGCGTCTTTGATGTCTGTGGGTCGGTGCGCTCCGATGAACAGACGGCAGGGCTTGCCGTTGAGGCTGCGAATGGTGGCCGATGTGAGGTGTCCTTCGCGCCATTGCATATCAACTTCGAAGCCACCGCGAGCACGTAGTCCGCAGATCTCTCCCTCCGGCCATGCGCTGGGCAATGCGGGCAGCAGGCGCAGGAAGCCTTCGTGGCTCTGCATGAGCATCTCAGCTACGCCTGCGGTGAAGCCGAAGTTACCGTCAATCTGGAAAGGCGGGTGAGCGTCGAAGAGATTCGGATAGACGCGTCCGGCAGGGAATCCACCCCGGACGCGGTCGCTTGGCAACAGGTTGAGCAGCGTGCGTATCATGGTGTAGGCGTGGTCGCCATCGAGCAGACGTGCCCACATATTCAACTTCCATCCGATGCTCCACCCCGTAGCATCATCGCCACGGTAAGTGAGGCTATTGCGGCAGGCGCGCCAAGCTTCGGGCATGGCAGACGCGGTGATCTGATGGCTCGGGTAGAGACCGTAGAGATGCGAGACATGGCGGTGGTGGTCATCAATCTGATCGACATCGTCGATCCATTCCTGAAGCTGGCCGTAGCGACCCACTTGCATCGGAGGTAGCTTACTGAGCGTCTGCATGAGGCTGTCGGCAAAGGCACTGTCTATATTCAGCTCGCGTGCAGCCAGGATGGTCTGGCTGAGGACATCGAAGATGATCTGTGTGTCCATTGCAGGGCCTGCGCACACCGATGAGCCGCCGAACTCCACACCGGGGCCGTGCTCGGGCGAGACGGAGGGACAGGTGACGAGCCATCCGTGCTTGGGGTGAGGAATGAGGAAGGACTGCAGGAATTCCGCCGCGCCACGCATTACAGGATAAGCCTTGGCGAGGAAGGAGCGGTCGGCGGTGTAGAGCCAGTGTTCCCACAGATGTGTGGTCAGCCATGCTCCACCCATGGGCCATGCCCCCCAGAAGGGACCATCGACCATGCCTGTCGAACGCCAGATGTCGGTATTGTGGTGCGCCATCCATCCCCGAGCCCCGTACATCGTGCGGGCTGTCTGCTGTCCTGTCTGGCTGAGGTCGAAGATGAGGTCGAAGAGGGGAGAGGCCAGTTCGCTAAGGTTGCAGACCTCTGCAGGCCAGTAGTTCATCTCGGTATTGATGTTGATGGTGTATTTACCGTCCCAGGGGGCTAAGAGGTCCTTGTTCCAGAGTCCCTGTAAGCCAGCGCACTGTCCGCCGGGCTGCGATGTGGAGATGAGCAGGTAGCGACCGTAGTTGAACATGAGTGCCGCCAGCTCGGGGTCGGCACCGCCCTTGGCGAAGCGTGTGACGCGGCGGTCGGTCTGCATGGTATCGACCTCAGCGGGACTGCCCGCGAGGCGCAGGCTGACGCGGTCGAAGTAGTGGCGATAGGCTGTCGTGTGGGCTTCCCGTAGCTCCGTCCAGTGGCAGTTGACGGCAGCGGAGAGCATATCCTCGACGCGCTGCGATTCGTCGGCAGAGACGTCGTGGTAGTTGACGAAGTTGGTGGCAGCGGCGATGAAGATGATGGCTTCGGTGGCATCGCTGACGGTCAGTGTGCTGTCTGTCAGCAGCTGTTGGCCTCCGGTCTGTTGCACGCGCGCCTCGGTCTGCATCTTGACGACGCCCTTCACGCCCTCATGGTCGCGTCCCTTACCCGTCATGATCAGCCCCTTTGCGCTGTGGCGACGCTCGATCTTCAGGGGCGATGTGAACTTTAAGGTGAAGTTGAGGCGACCGGGCTCCGAGGCTGTCAGGTGAACGGCAACGACGCGGTCGGGCAATGACGAGATCACTTCGCGTGTGTAGGTGATGCCCTCGCTGTCCGTCCAGCGTGTCGAGGCCACTGCCTGCGCGAGATCCAGGTTGCGCTCGTAGGCGGTGACCTTGCCCGCAGGCCGCAGGTTGTGAATCTCCAAGCTGCCCAGAGTCTGATAGGGCATACCGTTGCGCCCCGTCATGAAGGCGCGTTCCATGATCTGCTGTGCCTGTCCGCTCTTGCCATCGAAGATGAGCTGGCGCACGCGGGCGAGGCTGTCGAGGGCGTGCTCCGCGTCGTTGCGGTGCGGCCCACCGCCCCAGAATGTTCCTTCGTTCAACTGTATCGTCTCTTTGTCGATGCCGCCATAGACCATGGCTCCGATGTATCCGTTGCCAACGGGCAATGCCTCTACCCACTCATTCGCGGGCTGGTAGTAGCGCAGGCTGAGTGAGGAAGAGAGGACTGCGCTCAGAAGAAGGGATTTCAGCATAAGTTATAAGGGATTATAGGATCTCGTCATTACGTTATATCGTTATTTTAACATGTCGTCGAATCGTTAACGTGTTGATGTGTTAACGTGTTCAGCCATTCCGCAGCTTTGCGTCGCGTGGCTTCGTCGGCCATCAGCAGGTCGGATAGGTCGGCGGCAAGCCGCTGTAGAACGGGGGCTTCGGTTCTCAAGGCGGCAGCTGTAGTGGGAGCGGGCTGCTGTTCGGAGGACGGCTGATTGTCGGTGTATGGCCTGGTGTCCTGTACCTCCTCGAAAGACAGTTCCTTCTGTACGGGTTCGTGGAGCTTTGCTGACTCATCCTCAGCCATTGATATGGCGAGTGAGGCGTTGTCGTTGTCTGTTTCCATGTAGTCCTGCAGGCCGTTGAGCAGGCTGTCGAAGTGGTCGTTGCTGAGGAACACCGCGTCCTCGCCGCCATCGAGCACGCCTTCGAAGAGCGATGCCTTGAAACGCAGCTTCGACAGGATATCCTCCTCGATGGTGCCTGAGGAGATCAGGTTGATGACCTCCACGCCCCGCTGCTGTCCGATGCGGTGGATGCGTCCGATGCGCTGTTCCAGCACAGCCGGGTTCCACGGTACATCGATATTGATGACCACATTGGCCGACTGTAGGTTCAGTCCAGTGGAGCCCGCATCTGTCGAGAGGAACACACGGATCTGCGGGTCGTTCTGGAAAGCATTGACTCGCTCCTTGCGCTCGCGGGCAGGAACGTTGCCGTGGAGATAGACAAAGTCGATGCCGCTGCGCTCGAGTTCCTGTGCCACCAAACGTGTCATGCGTTCCCATTGACTGAAGATGACCACCTTGGAGCCACCCGAAGCTGCGTCCTCGGAACATTCGTAGAGGATGTTCATCACCTCCTCGACCTTCGTGTCGAAACGGCTGTGCTCGTCGAGCACGAAGAGGCTGTCACATGCCATTCGCATTTGTTGCAGCGTAAGCAGCAGTTCGCGGCGATCCAGTTCGGTGAGGAAATGCTGGCGGTGCCATTTGGCAACGAGGCGAGCCGCCTGTACCTTGAGCGAGTGGTGAGCGTCCATCTGCTGCTCGGTCATCGGCACAAAGAGGTTCTTGTCGATGCGGGCGGGCAGTTGCGGCAGCACGTCGGCTTTGCGCCTGCGAATCATCACGGTGCTGATGCGCTGTGCCACTTCCGAGAGATGGCGATAGCCGACGGTGCGTCCCTCGTCATCGAGAACGATGTAGCGGTCACGGAAGAGGTAGTAGGGCGAGAGCAGGTACTGATCGACGAGCTCCATGATGCTGAATAGCTCCTCCAGACGATTCTCCAAGGGTGTGCCGCTCAGCACGAGGGAATAGCGCGATGCTACGCGTCGGGCTGCGCGGGAGATCTGCGTGTTCCAGTTCTTCAGTCGCTGCACCTCGTCGAGGATGAGCATATCAAAGGACAGACGTCCCTCATAATCTACTATATTATTATAGGAAGCAATCTTGTAGGATGCCTCGCTCTCCAGCTGCTCATGGCGACGCTCCGCTACGCCCTCGATAACCGTCACGTCGGCATCGGTGAAGCGTTGCAGCTCGCGTTTCCACTGGTACTTGAGCGTCGTGGGACACAGCACCAGCACACTGCCCACGAATCCCTCGCGGCGCAGCAACTCGGCGGTGGCGATGGCCTGCACGGTCTTGCCCAGTCCCATCTCGTCGGCAATGATGGCTCGTCCGGCACGGGCTGCAAAGCGTACGCCCTCGCGCTGATAGGGATAGAGACGTGTGCGGAGCAGTGTGTCCAGTGCCTCATCGGTATATTTCTCCTCGAGCACTCTGCGACGTGCGATGGCTTCGCGCTGTTCGAGCACGAAGTCGAGCGCATCCTGATAGCAGCGGAAGCCATCGTCGATGGCCTTGGCGGCACTGAGGAACTCGCCGAAATGCTCGTAAGCCTTGGGCAGCAGCGTATCGAAGGCATCGAAGTAGCGCGAGGCCAGCGCACGGAAATCCTTCTCGCGTGCCGATCCTATGCGTATCTTCACCTGTCGCAGGTCGCCACGATAGCTGAGATAGACGCTCGTGTAGGCGGGCAAATCCCAGTGGATGCGTTTGTGGTGGTCGGCAATCCACTGGCGCGCGCCCTCGATATGCTTGCACGTGCCGAGCTGCGATGTCTTGAAGTCCATACATTCGCAATAGTTCCACGGGCTCTTGGCACCACGGAACACCACCTTGTATGTTGCCCCCGACTTGGGGCTATGTACACGGTACTCGCCCGGGTTGTAGCGTTCGCTCACACATTCCACGTCGAATGCCTCGCGCTGTGCCTGCTGCATACGAAGCATCACCTGCCAGTCCTCCAAAGTCAGACCAGCAGGCTTCACCAAATGATTGAGTTTGTGCTTGGGTAAATCTGCGTATTTCATGCGAAATATCATCTAAAAGATGTTGCAAACATACGCTTTTTATTTTGAACGGCAAAGAAATTCATCATAAATGTCAATAAATAACATCTTAAACATCGATAAATATATTAATTTACTCCCATGAAAGCCCTTGTTTTGTTAAAGAATATTAAATATTAGGAAATAAGATATTTATTTAGACATTTTTTGCTGAATTTATGCAAATGTCCTTATTTTTGCACTATGTCTTAACGTTAAACGTATAAAATTCAAACAAAATGCCACGAAAAATTTTTCTTTTAGTGCTCTTCATGCTCGCTACCAGCGTGTCTTTTGCACAGGAGACCATTGGGACGAATCAACGTCTCGTGAGTTCCGGCATTCCTTTCTTTGTGCCTCACTGGTACATCAAACTTCAGGGCGGTGGCGCCTTCGATCGCGGTGAGGCGAAGTTCACTCAGTTGCTCTCCCCATCCGTTCAGATTGCTGCTGGCTATAGGTTCAATGAACTATTTGGCCTGCGTGGAACAGTGAGCGGTCTGTGGGCTCGCAACCGCTATGCCTATCCTGAAGCTGGCTACAGGTGGAACTACGTACAGCCGAGCATCGATGCCGAGCTGGATCTGACTCAGCTGTTCCTTGGACGTCAGCCTCACCGTTTATGGAGCGTGTATGCCTTCATTGGCGGTGGTGCAGCCTTCGCCTTCAACAATGACGATGCTGTCGAAGCGAACAAACGTTACGGCATCGACTTCCAGAAACTATGGGAGAAGAACCTCTGGAGTCCCGTCCTTCGTGGCGGTCTGGGGGCTGACATCCGCGTTGCCGACGAGATCTCGATTGGTCTTGAGGTCAACACGAATATGCTGTCCGACCATTTCAACTCCAAGCGTGGCAAGGGTGACAATGTCGATTGGCATTTCAATGCCCTCCTCGGCGTCAAGTTCAACATCGGCAGCAGCCATGGCCGTACGGCTCCCATCTATGAGACCATTGACACCCCTGCACCGAGAGTCGAACCAGCACCTTCTCAGTTCGTGGATGTACCCATCGAGAAGATCTCATTCAACGTGAACATCTACTTCCTCATCAACCAGAGCATTATCCGCGACAATCAGATTGCCAAGCTGACGGCTCTGCTGAAGTACCTCAACGAGCACCCGAAGGCTTTCATCCGCCTCTCTGGTTTTGCAGACAAGGATACGGGTAACCCGACCATCAATATGCGTCTGTCGCGTGAACGCTCGCAGGTAGTGTCAGATTACTTGATGAATGCCGGTGTTCCCGAGTGGCGCATCCGTCGCTTTGCAAAGGGTGACACCGTTCAGCCCTTCGACATCCCCGAGGACAACCGCGTTTGCATCTGCTTCGTTTATGACCCGGAGAACCCCGTGCCACAAGCATTCGAATATTAACACGAACCATTCATTAATTTTACTTATATGAAAACGCTAAAGAAAACATTCTTGGTTATCGGAATCCTCATCGCAGGACCGATGTTTAACGCCTGTACTGACTATCAAGACGAGATTGACGCCTTGGACTACCGCGTAACGGTTCTTGAGAACTTGGTCAACAGACTCAACAGCGAACTGGAGTCAATGCAAGTCATTGTCGATGCCGTCGAGAATGGCGACTTCATCACGGACGTCACTGAAAATAGCGAAGGCTACATCATCACGTTCAACAAGTCTGGAGCCATCATCATCCATGATGGTCAGAATGGTCGCGACGGCTTGAACGGACGTGACGCCCAAGCACCTGAAATCACCGTTGAGGAAGGAGAAGACGGTGTCTATTACTGGGTGATCAATGGTGTGCCCCTCGTCGGACCCGACGGTGAGAAGGTCAGAGCCAGTGGCAGAGATGGTAAGGACGGCCAGGACGGTCTGGACGGTCTGGACGGTAAGGACGGTCGTGCGGTAGCTCCTCAGGTCCGCATCAACCCCACCACCTCCATGTGGGAGATCTCTGTTGACGGAGGAATCACTTGGGTTACCACAGATATGTCATGTAAAGGTAAGGATGGTAAGGATGGTAAGGATGGTCAGGATGGCAAGGACGGCCTGAACGGTATCGACGGCAATACCATCATCCAGACGATTACCTTCTTCATGAAGGACGGTGTTACCTACGTCCGCTTCACCCATGCCGGTGGCTATTTCGATGTACCACTCATTACCACGTAAACAGCAGCAATTATGAAAACTCGAAGAATCCAATGGCTTGCAGCAGGCACAGCACTGCTGTTGGCTCTGACCTTCAGCGCATGCGACAAATATGGCGACGATTTGCGCTCCATAGGTCGTCGCGTAGAGATCTTGGAGGACAGTTTGCTGCAGATCAACGACGACATAGCTCTCCTACGCGATCTCTTTATCACCATCCAAGGTAATGGCTATATCACTCAAATTGAGCCGCAACCAGACGGATCATACGTCATGAAGTTCAACGATGGACGCGTCATCAAGCTTCGTGATGGACTCGTCGGAGCTGACGGTCAGAACGGTCGTGATGGCTCTTCCGACATGCTTCTTAATGTGGCACAGGGCGAAGATGGCATTTGGTACTGGATAGTGAATGGCGAATGGCTCCTGACACCTGACGGTAACAAGATGCCTGTTGCCGGCATAGATGGTAAGGACGGTAAGGACGGCCAGAACGGTCTGGACGGTCAGGACGGAAAAGATGATGTCAATTTTTCCCTTCCTATTCCACAGGTGCGCATCAATCCTCTAACCCGTACTTGGGAAATCTCTACTGACGGTGGTGCAACCTGGACCGATACAGGCGTTAATGCTGACGGTAAGGACGGTAAGAATGGCCTGGACGGCATCAATGGTGCCGATGGTAAGGATGGAATGCCAGATCTCGTTGCCAGCGTGAAGATATCCTCGGATGGTACACAGGTGACCTTCACATTGACCGATGGCCGTACGTTTGTGATACCTGTCCAAAATAACGTCAATTACTGATCTTTACTCCTCGCCCGACCCTTCGGCGAAGCGAGATAAAAAATGGGGGATGTGTCATTGATTTGGCACATCCCCTTTAACGTGTGTGTTGGTTCATTCAGAACACCATGTTTGAGTGGGTGTCATTACCATTCGAAATACCAGAAGTCTTTGATGCGGTTGTCATCATCGCTGTCGTCACCGTTGCCTACGACGGGATCACCATCTTGTGTGCCTTTGCCGGAGAAGGGGCTGTTGGCAATCATCAGCTGAAAAGCGACTTCAGTGGCCTGTATCGATGGAATGATATATTGTTTCTTGTTCATAATCAGTCCTCCATTTATTTGATGATTACTTTTTTGCCATTGACGATGTAGATGCCACGAGGCAATTGCTTGCTGTTGACTCTGCGTCCGCTCAAGTCATACCAAGCGTCAGCGGCATTGTGAAGAGTGAATGACGAGTCTTGAATTGTGGTCTCGTTACCATCGAAGTCCAAGCTGAAGGCGAAATCCTTGACATGGCCCTGTGCATCGTTCGCCGTGAACTGGAAGTAAGCACGGCAAGCTTTCATCGTGCGCTGCTTGGTGGTGTATTTCAACGTGTTGTCAGACGTCATATAATAGATGTCATCGTTATCTGCTGTGATGTCGAATGTATCGTAGTAGCCGATGAACTTCACGTGTCCGTTAGCTTGTTCTATGGTGCGCTGCGCTTCATCCTTCTCAACGATCGTGACGTTCGTGAATGTCGGTTCTTCGATGTCAGCTCCCTGCTCCCACTTGATGATATACGGAACTCCTGCGTTGAGCGTACCCGTGACATCGCTGAAGGTGAGACTGACCTCCTTGCCGTTCATCGAAGCAGCTGTGAGTGTCTTTACTGTTGCACCTGCCAGCGGACTGCCTGCTATCGTCACATCGAAGGGCAGACAGAGGGTGTTCCAAGAATCATCTTTGTAGAGCGTGCGACCAGTGAGCTTCACGTTGCAGCGTTTGCCAGCCTTGCTCTCGATAAGCGTTCCGTTCTGATTAGAGGCATCAGCGAGCTCGTAGGTAGGAAGGAACTCCATATAGAGGTAGGCTTCAGTCTGCGAACTGGTGTAAGTTGTGAAACGAGGTGAGCTGGCGTTGTACTGTAATGTATAACTGTCATACTTGATAATGACACCGTTCTGGCCTTTCTCTAATTCCCAAGTAAATTCGCTATCTCCAAATCCTACACTCTTTGCTGCGGAGGAGTAAAGATATTGACCATTCTCATTGACGATGGTGCAATGGCTTCCGTCAGTTGTAACTGTGAAGACCATTACTTGGTCATTGGCCTGAATGACGCCATCGTTGACAGTTGCATCAACAGCATTCAGATAAGTTTTATTTAGAGAGCCAGCAGCCGTTCCTTTATCACCGCAAGCAATGATATACCGAGCTCCGCTGACCATTTGATCCATGCTTTCAACCAATTTGTAAGTGTTCTCAGCTGGTTCTACAGGTGTCGGGTCATCAGGCGTTGTATCGTCGTATGTTGGTCCGACATAGTTGTCATAGCTGAACGCGTTGTCTGTCATCGAACCCCAGATGTATTCCTCCAGGCCAGGGTAGTCGATGAAGGGATTGCGGTTGTTCTGAATGGCATAGACAGCGGCGTTGCGCGCGGTCTCCTTCTCGCTGACAGGATCGTTCTTTGCCCATTTCATCAGCATGGCCAGTTGCCAGGAAGAGAGACCGGGATAGGGGTTGCCATCGAGTGTAGGTTTCGCATCACTGTATTGGTTGTACCAGTCTGCGAGTTTCTCCTCGTAGCACGTGACTATATAGAAATAGGTACGCGCGAAGTCGCCCTTGTACTCGTCGGCAGGCTCGAAGACAGTTCCGTTGTAACCTGGATAGGTGCAGGTGCCGAGCTTGCTGAAATCGTTGGCGGACTTATAGGAGTTGCCGTTTGTCTCACCGAAGGGGTAGTTGGCGCGCTTGCCGTTGACGAAACCGTCAGTGGGATAGATGTGGTGTAGATCGGTGTTCATGGGCACGCTGCTGCCAAACCAGCTCTGTGGGAAAGAGTGCTCGCGGTTGTAGCAATCACCTTCTGTGCTATAGGTGGAGCCCGTTGTGACAGGCGTATAGTTAGTGATGTTGGAGTACATATCCCAGATCTTTCCGTCGCTGCGAACATCGGTGGTCTGGAATGCTGTCCATAGATCGTCATAGCTCTGCTCTGTGCGGTTGTAGATAATGCCACACATCGCTGTCTTCAGCTCCGCACCCTTCTTGCCGTC
>CAJORF010000106.1 GCA_905236985.1 uncultured Bacteroidaceae bacterium
ATAAAACATCTGAGTAGCTTTTTCGCGAGCTTCGTAGTCGCTGCTCAACTTGAAGAGGTCGCGCAATTTCTGATAGAACCGTTTCTCGGATGCCCTGATGTCACGGATGCGTTCAAGCAACTCATCAAAGTAATCTGGACGTCCATCCGGATTCTTCAGACGCTCATCGTCCATTGTGAATCCTTTCACCAGATACTCTGACAGATGACGAGTGGCCCATTGACGGAATTGAGTACCACGAACGCTACGAATGCGATAACCCACGGCGAGAATCATCTCTAAGGAATAGAAAACCACGTTATAGTTCTTGCCGTCGGCGGCAGTAGTCAAATATTGTTTGACAACTGAATCAAGAGGTAATTCGCCTTCTTTCAATATGTTAACGATGTGATGGCTCACGGCCTGCTTTGAGGTGGCAAAAAGTTCCGCCAACTGTTGTTGGTTCAGCCAGATCTTTCCGTCTTTGGCATACAACGCCACTGACGCCTTACCGTCAATGGTGTTGTAGATGATTATACTGGAGGGCTGTTCTGTCATATAAAATATTAATAATGTATTCTACTTTTTCAACCGAGAATACCTCTCATTCATGTCGTTAACTCGTTTTATAATCTCATCTTTCACTTCTCCATCGGAATGCAATACGATGAGGTCCTTTCCAAAGGAGGTGAGTTCACGGATGAGTTCGTAGTTGCGAATGCAATCTATCGTGAAGAAAGCACCGCTTATGAGAGAGGGATATTGCTCGCGAAGTTGTTGCTCATTAACACCTTTTACCGGGGTTTGACTTCCGTGAATGGGTTTTGTGAGGACATAGTCTTTAGATTGGTCGTTCACCCAGAACAGGATGTGCTCGACAGGACGATCTTCGTACAGCGTCACGCCAACGATATCCTCGAAGCGTTCAGATAGGTCTTCAGGACATTTCTGATATTTCTTCTCTGGCAATGGTTCCACTTCGTCTATCCTGTCGAGGGCAAACGTCAGTATCTTCTTGTCGCTGTCAGCAGCACCAAGAAGGAACCAGCGGTCATTGTATTGTTTCAGTAAATAAGGATGGAATTCTATACTGCGGATGCTTTCGTCAGAAAAGGTATGGTAGGACAACCGAACGACTACCTTATTAGATATATAGTCGAAGAGTGTGCCAAGAAGGTTGGAGTTCTTCAGATAAGGATTGTTGCTGAAACTGATAATCTGACGGCGGCTCCTCACTTCTGCATCTGCCTTCAGCCGGTTCAACCATGCGAAATGGTCTAGGCCATTGAACTGACCAATCGTGTTGAGGACTTCATGGAGCAGTAATCTCTCCTCTCTCCTCATTTCCTGCTTGAAGATGGAGAATGATAGTTTGCCGTATGCAATGCAGTTCTTTCCATTCTTAACAAATCGCGAGATGGGAACATTGAAGGGAGCATCTTCCAGCGCATTGATATCTTTCTCAATGCAGCGCTGTGTAACTTCGAGGAAACCATCAAAACGCAAACTCTCATTCACGCCAATCTGTCAGGTCGTGAATATCATAATAGTGATAGCGGTCGGACAAAAATCTGTCCAAGTACTTATATCGTATGAGTGCGTTTTTGTTTGTTGGCATCGGTATGCTGGTTTGTTTTCAATTGCGGTGCAAAGGTAAGTCGCGGGTGCGAACACTTTGTTCGTAGCCGCCGCAAAGTTAATGATTATTTCGTTTCAACAGACAGAAAAGGCGGAAAAAGTTCTTGAAAAAACATGCGAAGCAAATTCATAGACGAGCAAAGCGATGAGCAGATAGCAGAATGTGGTCACACGAAAAGCCATTACCCTTCACTCGGCACTGTAAGTGGAAGAGGGTAATATAAGAAAAAGGTGGAAAAATGCGTCACCTCGTCACCTTTTGAGTTTATGAATTGAAAATCATTGTGTTCTGAGGTGACGAAAGGGGTGACGAGAGGGTGACGAGGTGACGAAATGGGCCAAAAATCATGTAAATCAGCCCTTTTTTGATGCTTTTCATGCGTACATATGTGCGGAAGATGGTTAGCTTAGTCATCGGATCGTATAGCAACAACTGCTGATACGTATAGTCAAATCATCGGATACGTCTATAGGTTTAGACTGTCTGACCCGGGTCAGACAGTCCAAAGCTCTTGTCTAATGCTGTGCCTCACATGATGGACATGAGGGTTTCGAGCAGAGCTTTCTGGTGGCCTGGCATGATGATGTGATGGTTGCCAATAGGATGAGTGAGGAAATAGCGGGCTTGGGCGGGTTCAGAGAGCTGGATCACTTGCTGCGTGCGACAGAGGTCGGGCTGTGATTGGTTGCGGATGAGATGGCCCTCGGCGATGAAATAGCGGTCGAGAGCGGGCGCGAGTTTGAAGATGGTGACGGCACCTGGCTTCATGAAACCTCGGATGCCCACACCTATGCCCGACTCGAAATGTGTGTCCAGTTCGTAGCGTTCGACCATGTTCAGGGGGATGGTGCAGTGGGCAAAGAGCAGTTCGCCCGTCTCTGGATTGATGCTGGCGGGATTGGCCTGAAAGCCTGAGACACCTGTGACTGCTTGCGTGACTGCCATGGACAGTAGGGCGGGGACATCACCCTCGCAACCTGCTATGATGCCCTCGGCGTTCAGTTTGGCCAAGGCCAAGCAGCCGGTGTTGTGAACGGCGGTGAGGAGGTCGAAGCATCGAAGCGTGAAGCCTTGCAGGCGATGCTCGGCGACGAGTGCTTTGAGGGCATCGTAGATGAGCAGAGCACCTGCTGTGCCGTGCTCTTCACGGGGAGGAACGAGAGAAAGTGGCACGAGCTCAATGCCGAGCTTCTGTTTCACCACGTCGTCATCTACATTGCTGGAGATGAGCCAGTCGGACGGCTTGCCAATCACACCAAGACGTAGTCCATGAAGTTGGGTACGGGCTTCTTCGGCTTTCTCTAACAGGTGAATGCGTGCGGTGATGTAGTCGGCACTGCCGTGGATGATTTCGCCTTGCAGGTTGTGCTGGTGCAGATAGGAGAGTATCTCCATGGATGCGGCCAAGGAGTTGCTCTTGCCGGAGGTGAGCAGGCGGAAGGGGCGGTTGGACTGCTTGATCAGCTCGGGTAGCAGGCGCAGGAAAATGCCCTCGGTGCCTCCCGTGCGAACATATATCAGGTCAAGTGCGTGGCTGCCGTAGTCGCTGTAGTCGGCGCCACGGAACGTGAAGTCGAGGTGAAGGCTATCGAGGAACTTGCGTGTGCTGGCGTTCACAGCAGCTTCATTGTGAAGCTCGGAGGTGAGGGTGTAGATTGTGGGCATTGAAAGAGTGAAAAGTGAAAAATGGAAAGTGAGGCCTACTCCCAACATTCTATGTCGGCTTCGATTTCGGGCAGCTGATGGCGGTGGAAGACGGGGCTGGAGATGCCGCGACGCTTCTGGTCGCGATAGTCATCGAGCAGACGGAAGGCGTAGCGGCCAAGGGCAATGATGGCGACGAGGTTGCAGGCCGTGAGCAGCGCCATACATAGATCGCCAAGACTCCACACGAGGTCGAGGGTGGCAAGGGCACCGAAGAGGACGAACACGCCGCCGGAGAGGAGGCGGTAGAGGGTGAGGACGGACATGGAGTGACGACCGAGGCGTGAGGTATGGGACGTCAGGAAACGGACGTTGGCCTCGCCATAGTAGTAATTGCCGATGATGCTGGAGAAGGCGAAGAGGAGGATGGCAAGGGCGACGAAGAAGGTACCCCACTGTCCTACCTCCTGATGTAAAGCGGCCTGCGTCAAGGCGATACCGTTGAGCTCAGGCATGGTGTAAAGACCGCTGATCAGAATGATGAAAGCGGTGCAGGAGCACACCAGGAGCGTATCAGTGAACACGCCGAGCGCCTGTATCAAGCCTTGCTTGACGGGGTGCGAGACAGCTGCCGTGGCTGCCACATTGGGCGCACTGCCCTCACCGGCCTCGTTGGAGAAGAGTCCGCGTTTGATGCCCATCATCATGGTGGCGCCGAGCCCGCCGCCCGCCACCTGTTGCACACCGAAGGCATCGAGGACGATGACCTTCAGGACGTGGGGAATCTGCTCGATGTTCAAGGCTATCACCACCACAGCCAACACGAAATAGCCGATGGCCATCAGCGGCACGAGCACGGCACTGACACGGGCGATGCGGTGGATGCCGCCGAAGACGATGGACAACGCCACCGCCGTCAGCACACTGCCTACCCACAGCGGCTGCCAACCAAAGGCTTCCTGCATGGCACTGCAGATGGTGTTGCTCTGGATGGAGTTGTAGGAGAGGCCGAAGGTGATGGTGAGCAGCACGGCGAACAGGGCTGACAACCAGCGCGAATGTAGGCCGCGACGGATGTAGTAGGCAGGGCCGCCGATGAACGACTCGGCATGATGCTGCTTGAAGAGCTGGCCAAGCGTCGATTCCACAAAGGCCGTGGAGGCACCGATGAGGGCAATGACCCACATCCAGAACACAGCACCCGGACCGCCTACGGCAATGGCTGTGGCTACGCCGGCGAGGTTGCCTGTGCCCACACGCGTGGCCACAGAAACGGCAAAGGCCTGGAACGACGAGACATGCTTCCGCTGACGCTCATCGGCAACGGAGGCGTCAGCCAGCAGACGCACCATCTCGCCCAACATACGAAACTGCACGAAGCGCGTGCGCCACGTGAACCACAGGCCGCAACCTAACAGCCCGCCAATCAGCACATAGCCCCACAAGGCATCGCTCACTTGTGAAATCAAATCTGTCATTTCGGGCGCAAAGATACAGATTTAAATGAAAAGTGAAAAAAGAAAGAGTGAAAAAAGTTTTAATTATGAGGTGAAAATTTGGTCAATTCGGCAAAAGGGCTTACCTTTGCAGAAAAAGTGGAAACGTGGAAAAATGATAGAATGAAAAGTGAAAAATAAGGATTACCCTTGAAGGGAGTAAGAATTGTGAATAGTAATAGTAAATCGTCAAATAGTAAATCATAAATATGTCACAAGCAAAATGGATTGGCGGCTTCCTGGGGCTGCTCTCAGGTGGGCCGATAGGAGCCTTGGCAGGCTTCGTTCTCGGCTCGTTATTCGATGCTGTTGCCAAGGACAATGGGTTGGAAGGAACTTCTTTCAGTGGCGGTAGCTATGGCAATTACGATGGGCCATACTCCGAAAATGCTTATGACCAGCAAGGCACTTATGACAAAGGCACTTATGGCACTTCAAGCGGTATTGACGATGGCACGCGCAATGGTTTCCTGTTCTCGCTGCTGACGCTGGCCAGCTACATCATCAAAGCCGATGGCAAGATCATGCACTCTGAGATGGAGACCATGCGAAACTTCCTGCGTGTGAACTTCGGCGAACAAGCTGTGAAAGAGGGTAATGACATCATGATGAAGCTGTTTGAACGCCAGAAGCAGATGGAGGCGCAACAGCCTGAGTCGTACCATCAGATTATCATCGATGCCTGCCATCAACTCAGGAGTGTGCTGCCACCGTCGCAACGTCTGCAGCTGCTGTCGCTGTTGGCTGCATTGGCCAAAGCTGATGGTCAAGTGGCTCCCAAAGAGATTGCTGCGCTGCGCGAGGTGACACAGAACCTCGGCCTCTCGGAGGCTGAACTCAACTCGATGCTCAACCTTGGTGCCACGACACTTAAGGAGGCATACGCTGTGCTGGAGATCGACGAGACGGCTACCGACGATGAGGTTCGCGCGGCATACAAACGGATGGTGGTCAAGCATCACCCAGACCGCGTGGCATCGCTTGGCGAGGATGTGCGGCAGGCTGCGGAGCGTAAGATGCGCGAGATTAATGAGGCCAAAGAGCTGATATACAAGGCGAGAGGGCTATGAAAAATGAAAGAACGATGACGATTATTGTATCGGAAGAGATAAGACAGCGGTGCCCTGAGTTTACGGGTGCCGCTGTTATTGCTGCTGTCCAGAACAGCGAGCACGACTCTACCTTGTGGGCTGAGATAGAATCTTTTATCACCGACTATCGTCAGCGTTACACCGTGGATAGCATCAAGGAGATGCCCTCCATCGAAGCTACTCGTACCGCCTACCGTCTCTGTGGCAAAGATCCCAGTCGCTATCGTCCTTCGGGCGAGGCGCTCGTGCGTCGTACATTGAAAGGCAACGACTTATATCAGGTCAGTACGCTCGTTGACCTCATTAACCTTGCCAGCATTGCCTACGGCTACAGCATTGGAGGTTTTGACTTCGATAAGATCGCATTTCAATCGGACGAAGATCCCCATCTCACCCTTGGCATCGGACGTGAAGGCGAGGCATACGAAGGTATCGGTCGCGGTCCTCTCAATATTGCAGGACTGCCCGTCTATCGCGATGCCATCGGTGGAATTGGCACACCGACCAGCGACCATGAGCGAACCAAACTATCAATAGAGACAACGAGGCTGCTTGCCATCGTCAATGGCTATGATGGCAACCGTTCCAACGTCCTCGCCTGTGCACAGTTCATTCAGGAACTGCTCTGCAAATACGCTGACAGCGACGGAGGGCAGATCCTGGAGTTTTGACAAGCAAAAGGATTGTCATCACCGCAAGAGGGGATGTCTATTGGCCGTTATTCACGAGTCAGCTCCAGCCTGTGAGTGATGCCGGCTGGAAGTTCATCGTCGTAGTGTGATACGATGATGAGCGTCACGTCGGGATGGGAGCAGTAGTCTTCAATAATGGCCGTAGCGAGCAGTCGCCGCTCATCGTCGAGTCCGTGGAAAGGTTCGTCGAGGATGAGTAGATCGGGTGATTTGACAAAGGCACGGGCGAGGAGGCATAGACGTTGCTCGCCGCTGCTCATGCACAGAAAAGTGCGGTTGGCAAGATGTTCGATGCCAAAGCGTTGCATCCACGTGAGGCAGGTGTCCTGTTGCTCTGGTCGTGGGCGCACATAGAGTCCAACACTATCGTGGAGACCACTGGCTACAATGTCTATGGCAGGCAGGTCGCGTAGGTAAGCACGATGCATCTCAGGGCTGACATAACCAATGTGACGTTTGATGTCCCAAATGCTTTCGCCCGTTCCCCGACGGCGACCGAAGAGTTCAATGTCACAGGCATAAGCTTGGGGATTGTCGGCACAGACGAGGCTCAGCAGAGTGGATTTTCCTGAACCGTTGGCACCTGAGAGCCACCAGTGTTCCCCTCGGTGAACAGTCCAATTGAGGTCGCGCAGAATGGTGCGCGAGCCATAGCGGATGGTTACATGATTGAACTTCAGCACGCACGCCGCCGCGTCTGTCAACTCGCCGATGTGTCTTGGCATTTCCCCGTATGTGTCTTGACGTTTTTCACTATGGGTTATTGCTTTCTCCGGTAGGTATGGCTGTTTGGGCATAAGGTGACATCCAGGCTCGACGCGTATGATGTGTGTGATGAAATCTGGAATGTCTCTGTCGCGGCTGACAACGAGGATGACTTGCATCCCTTCATTGCGAATCAGTTCATCAAGCGTTGTGCGTAGCTGTCGGCGCGCTTCGTTGTCAAGTCCGATGAAAGGGTTGTCGAGAATCAATAGGCGAGGGTGGGAGGTCAACGCCTTGCGAAGCTGATACTTACGCAATTCGCCACTGGAGAGGCTGATGATGTACTGCCCATCGACCATTGGCGTTGACTCGTCGATGTCGTGCTGGTTCCAGCGTTGTTGGAGGTAGTAGGCACTGTCGCTGTCGCCGTAGCTGTCGCGAAAGGTGATGAGCTTGATGTTTTCGCTGACGAGGCGATGCTCAGAGCCTGGGAAATGATAGCGCACCTCATTGCCGTTGAGCAGTGGCCAGCGGCCTGTGAGAATCTCTACGAGGCGTGTCTTGCCAGATGCATTGGGGCCAACGATGGCAACCTGTTCGCCATCGAAGATGTCGAGGGTGACAGGCTCTGCCATCCGATGTTCAGGATGACGCGGCACTCCGTTCTCTACTTGAATGACAGGTATCTTACATCCCATGAATCTTGTCTTTATTTTTGCGGGCGAACTCTTTCCACGACTTGGCTCCTCCACCTGATGTGGGGCGCGAACTCTCGATGAAATGACAATAGGCAGCGGCGAGGCCGTCGGTGGCGTCGAGGAAGGGGAGCATCGACTCATCGGGGATCTTCATCATCTGCCGTAGCATGTAGGCCACTTGCTCCTTGGACGCTGAACCGTTGCCCGTGATCGCCATCTTGATTTGCATCGGGGCATATTCGTGGATGGGCACCTGACGACTGATGGCAGCGGCCATAGCTACGCCCTGTGCGCGTCCCAACTTGAGCATCGATTGTACGTTCTTTCCGAAAAAAGGTGCTTCGATGGCGAGCTCATCGGGCAAGTAGCTCTCGATGATGCCCGTCACACGTTCGAAGATGCGTCCGAGCTTGAGGTAATGATCGCTGTACTTGCGCAGGTCGATGACCCCCATCGCCAGCATCTCAGCCTTGCGTCCGCAGACCTTGATGATGCCGTATCCCATGATGGTCGTACCGGGGTCAATACCCATAATTATGCGTTCTGTCTCCACCTTTTTTATTTATTAGCGTGCAAAAATAGGCATTTCTAAGCAGAAAAGTCCTCTTTTTACTTATTTTTAGATTCTTCATACACATTGTTTCAAGAAAAAGCCCTAATTTTGCCCACTGAAAGCGTATTACGCTTACTATAAACCCGTAACTGAATATTATCATCAATTAAAAAAACTTATGAAGAAAATCATCTTTGCATCACTGCTTCTCTTTGCTGGTTTCAGCACAACGTTTGCACAAACACCTGAACGTAAGAATGTCAACGTGACACCCGTAGCAGCCAATGGAAATGAAAAAGCAGCTGAGATTAAGTTTGAGACCATCAGCCACGACTTCGGTTCCATGTCCGAGGAGGATGCTGTCAAGACGTGTGTGTTCAACTTCACCAATACTGGTGATGCGCCCCTCATCATCCATCAGGCCATTGCCACCTGCGGATGCACTGTACCCACTTTCACTAAAGACCCCATCAAGCCGGGCGAGAAGGGACAGATCGAAGTCACCTACAACGGTAAGGGCAAGGGAACGGGTCGCTTCATGAAGGGCATCACCGTGCGCTCCAATGCCAAGACCAATCCCACCGTGCGCCTGACCATTGAAGGTGTCGTGGGTGAGGAAAAGCCTGTGGAATAAGAAGGGAAACATGAAGCCTAACCTTTTAACCTGAAGATAATCAAGATGAAACGATTACTGCTCATTTGTTGTGCGGCACTGCTGACAGTAGTGCTCGCAGCTGCGAAGACCAAGAAACAGCCTGTCAATCCCTTGGGCGACGGACAGAGCGACCGCGCCTATTGGGTAGAACTGGCTTACACGATGGCGGCTCCCGTGCTGGAGAATATGGCCAACGGAACATTGCAGCAGAACATGAAACTGGAACTCTCGCCCACCTGGGACAATCGTGACAAAAAGGTGGCTTACATGGAGTGCTTCGGACGACTCATGGCGGGCATAGCACCTTGGCTCACATTGCCCGACGACGATACGCCAGAGGGCTTGAAGCGTAAGCAACTGCGCGAATGGGCCATCAAGGCATACACGAATGCCGTGGATCCTGAGAGCCCCGACTACCTCGGATGGACAAGCGGTGGCCAGACTCTCGTCGATGCTGCGTATGTGGTCGAGAGCCTTTTCCGTGGCTACAGTGCGTTGTGGGAACCCCTCGATTCTGTCACCAAGTCTCGTTATATCAAGGAGTTGCAAGGACTTCGTCGCTACGATCCGCCTTACACCAACTGGTTGCTGTTCTGCGGAATGGAAGAGGCATTCATCATGTATGCTGGTGGTAGCTATGATGCTTTTCGCATCAAGATGGCAATGAGCAAGGCCGAGGAATGGTACATCGGTGACGGCCTCTACTCGGATGGTCCCTCGTTCGCCTTTGACTACTATAATGCTTACGTCATTCAACCCATGTACACTGAGTGCTTGCAGATGGTGGCTGCCCGCCAACCGAACAACACCTACCTTATCCGCTCACATGGCGACAAGCGTAATGGTGCCAAGAATCGTCTGGAAGTGGTGACGGAGCGCATGCAGAAGTATGGCGTCATCCTCGAGCGTTTCATCTCGCCCGAAGGTACTTTCCCCGTCGTGGGACGCTCGATTCCTTATCGTCTTGCCGTGCTGCAGCCCCTGGCTATGTTGGCTTGGCAGAAGAAACTGCCGAAGGAACTCTCTAACGGACAGGTGCGCGCTGGCATTACGGCTGTCATGAAGCGTATGTTCGAGGGTAAAGGCAAGAGCAATTTCACTGAGGACGGTTATCTGACCATCGGCTTCGTGGGCTCACATCCCAATGTGGCTGACTGGTACACCAACAATGGTTCGCTCTATATGACCTCGCTCGCTTTCATGCCTCTGGGGCTACCTGCCGACGACCCCTTCTGGACGGATGCTCCAGAGAAATGGACCTCGAAGAAAGCTTGGGAGGGCGATGACTTCCCCAAGGATCACAAGTGGAACATCAACCGTCAGGAACTCTACTGGGAGTAAACGTATATATTTAATAAGGTACGCGTATATATAAAGACAGCGAATGGCACGAAATGAGAAATCGTGCCATTCGCTGTCTTTGTTGGAATAGTTTCAGAAGAATCATTTGCGGCGATGATGCTTGCCCAAGCCGAAGACGGTGCGTGCGGCAGCAATCGCGCTGAGACCGATCTGCAAACCACGATAGATGGTCATGCCATTCTGCAATAGGTTCGAGATAGTCTCCCAACGGGTGCGGGCCTCCGGAATTGGGGAAAGCAGCGTGCTGGCAATCTCCTTCATCTCGCCTTGGTTCGTGTCGAGCTGATCGCGCACGCGTTCCTTCTCCATATTGATGCCCTCCTGTGTAGGAATGGTGATTTCGGGTGTGAGCAGGCTCACCATAAAGCGTGTTGTAGGCAACACAATCCACGCGTTGCGGTTGGCATAGACCAATAACACACACAGCAACAGGAAAGCCGTGATGATGGCGAAACCCAAGATGTGGCTGCCCAACAGCTCGCCAATCCAATAGGCAAGGGCAAAGCTCCCGAAGAGAATCACCAGAAAGCCTACGAGAATGAGAATTGCCGCCAGTGCAATAGCGGAGAACAGACGCGTCAGCACCTCGACGCTGTTCAGGCTCAGATAGTCCTTCTGCAGCTGTAAGTAGCGGCGGGCCTGCTCGAAGAGCTCGCTCATCCGCGCGGTGGTCTGTTCGTTAGCGATTGTCATTCTGCTGTGTCAACTACGTTACCCAGTTCTTCTGTGATGTCATCTACGAGGGCATCCATGTCCTTGCGGTTGAGTTTGATGCCGCGCTTGCGCAGGGCTTCTGCGATGCGTTCACGAGTGTCAGTTCCCTTCTCGGGAGCCAGAAGGATTCCAGCTGCAGCACCGATGACAGCGCCACCGAGGAATGCTACGAGATAGTCTAATGCTTTCATTGTTGTTAAGTTTTTATGACCAGCAGATGAACCGCTGAGTCTAGTGGAGTAATAAGGTGTCGTTTTGCGATGCAAATATACGTTATTTCTCTGCTTCGCGTACTTTTGAGACGCTTTTTTTTAGAAAAATAGGTGAAAGAGAGCACTTTTAACGTTTTTTGTGTGTATAAGTGCGTGGTGACAAAGGAAAAAGTTGTATATTTGCGCCGTAAAAGTATTATTTCATTCATTTAAGGAGTATAAGAACAATGAAGAACTATTTAGTTTTAGGCGCCGCCGTATGCGTGGCTCTTTCTATGGTATCCTGCAAAAGCAGCGAGAGTGCGTACAAGAAAGCTTACGAAAAAGCTAAGCAGCAGCGCCAGACACAGGTTGTAGAACAGCCTGCCGCCACCACCACTACTACTACTACTACAGTCACACCTGCTACCGTTACTCCCGTGCAGACTGTCACCACAGCTCCTGTGACCACAGAGACTCCTCGTACAGAGAACCTCACGCTCCTCAACGGTGCAGGTCTGAAAGCTTATAGCGTTGTCGTTGGTAGCTTCAGCATTCGCGCCAATGCCGACAACCTCCAAAGGACTTTGCAGAACAACGGCTATGCCGCTCAGATAGCAACTAATCCGCAGGGTATGTTCCGTGTCATCGCTACTACATACGACGACCTCAACACAGCTATTGGCAGCCGCAACGCTCTGCGCAGTCAATATCCCGATGCTTGGCTCTTGCGCAAGTAAGAGTCAGTGTCGCTTCCAACAAAGGCATTTCTTTTTGGTAAAGTGAATATATGTAAGATTTGTTAGACAGGGGTCGGCTGGGAAGCTAGCCCCTGTCTTTTTCTTGAGCCCTTAAACTACTCACATGCGCATCCTCGCTATCGACTACGGACAAAAACGGACAGGATTGGCTGTCACAGACCCTCTCCAATTGATTGCCAACGGTCTCACGACTGTGGCAACGAAGGATTTGGAGGCTTTCATCATGGACTATGTGCGCCGTGAGCCCGTTGAGCGCATCATCGTGGGGCAACCGCGTCAGATGAATGGCGAGGACAGCGAGAATATGCGTCGTATCACACCTTTTGTCAACCGCCTGCGTAAACTTTTGCCCAACATTCCTGTCGAACTATATGACGAACGCTTCACCAGCGTGATGGCACATCGCACGATGATTGAGAGCGGCATCAGTCGCAAGGCGCGCCAGAACAAAGCTCTCGTCGATGAGATATCCGCCACCATCATCCTGCAAGGGTGGATGGAAGCGAGAAGAGAAAAGTGAAGAGTGAAAAGTGAAAAATTGTCCAATTGTAAATCCTCTAATTGTAAATCCCTATGGTTTTGCCTATCTATACCCTCGGCCAGCCTGTGCTTCGCAAGGTAGCCGAAGACATCGACCCAAATGATCCTGAACTCCAGGAGTTCGTGCAAAATATGTTTGACACACTCGGCCATAGCACCGGCATTGGACTGGCGGCACCTCAGGTGGGACGCTCTGTGCGTGTTGTGGTCATTGACCTCAACCCCATCAAGGATGACTATCCAGAGTATGAGGGCTACCGCCATGTCTTCTACAACCCCTACATCGAGGAGTATGACAAGACTAACATGGAATCTATGGACGAGGGTTGCCTCTCATTGCCTGGCATGAGCGAGAAGGTCAAGCGTCCCACGCGCATCCGTGTCACCTATCTCGATGAACAGTTCCAAGAGCGCGACGAATGGATTGATGGCTATCTGGCGCGTGTCATGCAGCATGAGTTCGATCACCTCGATGGCAAGGTATATACCGACCATATCGTTGGACTGCGCAAGCAGATGATCAAAGGTCAGCTCAATGACATCATCAAGGGCCGCTTCTCCTGTGATTATAAGGTGAAGGTGAAGAGGTAAAAATGAAAAGTGAAAGAGTGAAAGAGTGAAAAGTGAAAAATAAGAATTTCATTCCAGGTTTGTGGAAGTGTAGGTTTTCCAGCTTGCGCTACATCATCTTATTTTTCACTTTTCACTCTTTCTTTTTTCACTCTAATGCCCAAATCAACACCGACCGTGTGATGCTCATGGGGCGCAATGCGCTCTACTACGAGGACTATGTGCTGTCCATCCAACGCTTCAATATGGTCATCAATGCTAAGCCTTATCTCTCTGAACCATACTTCTTTCGCGGTTTGGCAAAGTTTTATCTCGAAG
The DNA here is from genome assembly GCA_905236985.1 of uncultured Bacteroidaceae bacterium. Taxonomy (GTDB): domain Bacteria; phylum Bacteroidota; class Bacteroidia; order Bacteroidales; family Bacteroidaceae; genus Physcousia. Next base: position 13,609 of record CAJORF010000106.1, read on the forward strand.
ATTTTACAGGAGCTGAACAGGACTGCACGGAGAGCCTCGAACGTAATCCTTACGTGGCCTCCACCTATCAGTTGCGTGGTCTTTGTCGTGTCAACCTCAAGAACTACGAGGGAGCCATAGCCGACTACCATCGTGTCATAGGTATGGAGCCTAAGGATCGTGCTTCGTGGCATAATCTTGTCCTTTGCCACTTTGAACTTAAGGACTACGTTGCCGCCGACTCCACCCTCGATCAGATGATTCGCTACTGGCCGCGTGAACCTGAAAACCTCACCATGAAGGCGCAGGTTGCCATTCAACAGAATGATACTGTGCGTGCACTTGCCATGGTAGATTCTGCCCTCGTCCTCGATGACTATAATGCGCAGGCGTGGACGATGCGATCCATGATCAGCCTCAGTAGGGGAGAGTATGAACAGGCTGAGTCAGAGATTGATAAGGCTATTATACAACGGCCTCGCGTAGCAAACAACTACATCAACCGCGCCCTCGCCCGTTTCCATCAGAATAACCTTCGCGGAGCAATGAGCGACTACGATATGGCTCTTGAAATCGAGCCGCGCAACTACCTTGGTCACTACAACCGTGGATTGCTTCGCGCACAAGTTGGCGATGACAATCGTGCTATTGAGGACTTCGACTTTGTTCTCTCCGTTGAACCGGATAATATGATGGCTCTGTTCAATCGTGCGCTTTTGCTCGACCAGACAGGTGACTATCGTGCAGCCCTGCGCGACATCACCACCGTTCTCGATTCCTTCCCCGACTTCCACGTAGGCTACCAACAGCGAGCTGCCATACGGCGCAAACTGGGCGATACATATGGTGCCGAGCGCGATGAGTTCAGAATATTAAAGGCGCGCATGGATGCACGGGCTGGTATTCAGCACAAGCCTGCAAAGACGCGTAAGCAGAGTGAACGAAATATCGAGGACTATGCTTCTATCGTTGAGGCTGACACAGACGAGCCTGAACGCGAGTATGCCAGCGCCTATCGTGGACGTGTTCAAGATCGGCGCGTCGATGTGCAGCCTCAGCCGTTCGTTGTCCTCTCGCAACACGGTATGCAGAGTGCCACCAGCCGATATGTTCCTTTCGACAGTTCGCTTGAAGCGCTTAACGCTCGTCTCAGCAATGGACGGCTTGTCGTGCTCACGCTTCTTGAATCGCAGGTTGAAGAGAGTGAGTTACGACTCCATTTCAACTCTATTGCTCAACTCACAGCTCGCATTGACGAACAGCGCACGCCCGAAGCCCGCCTCTATTTAGCACGGGCCTTGGACTACTATCATGTGCGCGACTTCGAGGCGGCACTCACTGATCTCAGCCGTGCAGAGGCACTCGATGGCAAGGATGCCCTCATACCCTTCATGGCTGCACAGGTGCGCTGTCGGCTCATTGAGGCTCAGAATGTAGATGTAGAATCAACCTCTGCCACTGTGCGTTTGGGTTATCAGCGCGCCATCGATGACCTCCGTCGTGCCATCGCTCTACAGCCGCGCTTCGTCTATGCTTGGTACAATATCGGAAGCATTTATATCCTGCTACACGAATATGGTCAGGCGCGCACAGCTCTCTCTGAGGCGCTTAACATCGATCCCCGCTTTCCCGATGCTTACTACAATCGAGGCATAGCCTCCATTCTCGACGGGAAGCTTCAGAGCGGCCTCGCCGACCTGTCACAGGCGGGCGAGTACGGGCTCTATCAATCTTACAATCTGATTAAACGCTATTCTAAGGAGAAGAAGTAGGACGATCGTTTCGCCTACTTCACCTTAATATACTTGCACCCGTGTGTAGGTATGGTGCAGGTCAGCTCGCTGGCGCTGAGGTCTTTCTGGCGCCAGAGGTCGCGGACTGTAGCAGATGCAGGGACGAGTTTCTTGATGTCATATTGCAGGTCTTCGTCGCCTACATTGAAGATTCCGATGGCCTGGCTGCCATCAGCCAGCGGACGTGCCCAGATCTCGATGTCCCCCTCCTTGGACTTGCGGTCGGCTTGTTTGCCGAGGATGTCTTGGTTGACGGCGTTGACCTCATGGTTGCAGAGCAATCCGATGGTGAAATCATCCATCTGTGCAATGTCACAGCCAATGAGCATATTAGAGGCAAGAAGCGTCCATAGCGTGATGTGTGTATATTGCTCGTCGGGCGTCAGGCGGCTGTCGCGAAGATTGCTGCTCCATCCCACCTTACCCACGATGAGCATATCGGGGTCGTTCCAATGTCCAGGCGCTGCATATTCGGCGAGGCCAGCCTGTTTCTTGAATCCGATATCGTACATCGAACGCCACGTGTCTGTGATGTCGCCTGTTGTGCGCCAGCTGTTGGCATCCACGAAGCGCCCCCATTCCCAAACATTAGCCATACCATACTGGCAGAGGCTATAGAAGATGTCGCGCGGTTGGTCGCGTAAGAATTTTTGCATCAAGAGGTAGGGACGAACGTAGGAGGCTACGCCCTTGTCGCGTTCCTTGGCATGCTCGCGTCCATAGCCGCACCAGTCATACTTCAGGTAGTCGATGCCCCAACTGTTGTACGATTCGGCATCCTGCTGCTCGTGGTCGATGGAGCCGAGGTAGCCGCCGCAGGTGTAGTCTCCTGGCGATGAGTAGATGCCGAATTTTAGACCGCGCTCATGCAGCCAGTCGCCCAAAGCTTTCATCGAGGGGAACTTCTCATTGACGGCTATCGTTCCATCTGCGTTTCGCTCTGGGGCTTCCCAACCGTCATCGATGTTCATGTAGCAGTATCCGTAGTCAGCAAGACCTTTGTCGATGAGAGCCTTAGCTGATGACATCACCTTCTCCTGCGATACGCTCAGTGCCCAGCAGTTCCATGAGTTCCAGCCCATCGGAGGTGTCAACGCTATCATGCGGTCGCCCACTTTCAGCGTGAACTCCTGCTGCGCCTTGCCCTTGGCATTTTCTGCTACGACGGTGAAGGTGTAGTTGCCTGCACGTTCGATTTTGCCGCTCAGCACGCCGTCGGCTTCCGTGAGCTTTAGGCCAGCGGGCAGGTTGGCGCATGTGAACTTCATCGGACGCTCGCCCGAGACGGGGAAGCGGTAAATGACGGGTGAGTTTGGTCGTACACCGAACAGCGGAGCACCGTTGAAGCGAGGTGACGCGGGAGCCTTCGGGGTCAGGATATACTTCAGTGGCAGACGGCGTGTGATGGCCTTTCCCGTTTTCACGTCGGTGTATTTGGCATTGAGTACGCAACTCGTGCTCTTCATATACGGTAGGCTTATGCGGAAGGGCTTGTTGGGCTTCACGCTCACCTTCTTCGAAAGTGTTGAGATGCGTGCGCCAGTGTCGCGCGAATCAATAGTGATGTCGAGCTTGCCGTTGTGTGTCTGGGGGTATTCGTTGTTAATTTCTATGAGGCAGTGGGCATCACCATCGTTGAAGTCGGTGAACTTCATCTTGATGCCGTCCAAAGCGCTTGGCACTCGCACGGAGAGCGGGCGGTCGAAGAGTCCTCCGGGCTCGCCACCGTTATACACGCGGATAGCAATGACATTATCTGCATCCCAGCGGATACCGCCTGTCTTGACATCCACAGGATAGCTGCGTTCGATGCTCCATGCTGACTTGTAACCTTCTTTGTCGCCAGGCATACTGCCCGTCTTGCCTATCTGGCGACCATTCAAGTAGCACTCGTCGGCATCATCAGCTTTGGGTAGGTCGAACACCACAAACTTAGGGTTGTCGTGTCCGTTGAGCATCGTCTTGGGGAGAGTCAGGTGAACGCGGTACCAGGCATAACCATTGTTGATGGCATAACCCTGATCGTCCCAGTTCTTGGTCATGTCGATAGTCTTCCAATCGGCATCCTTGACCTCGGGCTTAGCCCAGTTCATGTCATCACCTTGGTGGAAACGTGCCTGCTTGACACTCACGTCTTGAGAGATGGCGTTGATGGTCATCAATGCTGTGATGGCCACAAAAAGTATTCTTTTCATACGGCGTTTGGGTTAGTTAAAGTGAATGATTCGTGAACTTTTCGGTTCAAAATTACATTTTTAAATTGAAATGACCATCATTTTTCCAAACTTTCTTACAAAAAAGAGGCTATTTCGTGCCAACGTTTGGATGAATTGCCTTATCTTTGCAGCTGCAAACCCATCATCAATCTCATTACTACTATGCTTGAAGGAATTATCGTAGGTCTCATTGCTGGTGCCATTGCCGGCTGGATTATGCGTGGCGAAGGCTACGGCTGTCTTTGGAACATCGTACTCGGTATTGTCGGCGGTTTCGTCGGCGGCTGGCTGTTCGAGAAACTTGGAATCACGTGGGGCGGCACTATTGGTACCATTGGTACCGCCGTCGTCGGTGCTGTCTTTGTCATCTGGATATACAATTTGATCCGAGGCAAGAAATAATAGTCCTCACACAATGTAGCCCCTGCCATCATGTTAGATAGCAGGGGCTTTTGAATTGGAAATGTGAGCTGTAGCTTTTAGTATCTGTCCTCTTACCAGATTTTCAGCTCGTAGGGCAGACGGGTATAGACGCACTGGTCGATGCGCTGCGGCTGCATCATCCATTGCATAGTGGAGAGCATTGGATAGAGGTCGCCAAGTGCTGTGCGCATACGGACATCGAAGTAGCTTTCCTGCTTCTCGTTGAGCAATTTATCAATGAAGTTGGAGGGAGCGGGATAGCTGTCAGTGGAGTATTTTTCGAGGTTTGCCAGTTTGGCGGCTTCAGCGATGGCGTCCTCAAGGTTGCCGAGCTGATCGACCAGACCAATCTTAATGGCTTGTTCGCCCGTCCAGACGCGGCCCTGACCGATGACATCCACACTGTCCTTCGTGATGCCGCGACCCTCAGCTACGCGACTGATGAAGAGGTCGTAGCCGCGCTCGATCATAGCTTGCATCATAGCGCTTTCGCTCTCATCGAAGCTGCGTAACATGACGCCCATTACGGAAGGAGCACCGAAGTCGGAATGCTTGTTGGTTTTTACTACGTCGAAGCGCAGACCCACCTTATCTTGTAACAGCTCTTGTCCCTCGGGAACCATGCCGAAAATACCGATACTACCTGTGAGCGTGGAAGGCTCGGCGAGAATCTTATTGGCACCGCAGCTGATGTAGTAACCGCCGCTGGCTGCCATGCCACCCATGGATATAACAACGGGTTTCTCTGCCTTCAGAAGCTGAACCTCATGCCAAATCTGTTCGCTGGCGAAGGCACTGCCACCAGGCGAGTTGACGCGGATGACAACGGCTTTCACCTTTTCGTCCTTGCGCAACTTCTGCAGTTCGCGGATGGTGGGCATTGTTTCGATATAAGTCTCTCCGGTAGAGAGCGGGTTTGTGGAAGCCTGATCCACTATATCGCCGTAGGCGTAATAGACTGCAATACGATCTTTCTCGTCCTTCTTCTTGGCCGAGGCCATGAGATCTGCGGGCGAGACGAAGTTGATGGGCTTCTTCTCCTTCAACTCAAGCTTTGCGCGAAGCATTTCCTTGAAGCCGTCGATGTAGGCCAGGGTATCGACCAAGTGGCTCTCTAAAAGGAACTCAGTGGGGCACATGGCAGTGGCTGAATCAGCAAGGAGGTTCAGCTGTTCGGCGGTGAGCTGACGGCTGGCACCAACTTCGTCAAGCCACTGATTCCAGATGCTGGTGAGATAAGCTGTGGTCTGCAAACGGTTGGCTTCGCTCATCTCTGTGTTGATGTAGGGCTCTACGGCACTCTTGAAGGTGCCGACTTTGAAAACATGCATCTTCACGCCGAGCTTTTTCATCGTCTCGGTGTAGAACATAGGAGCACCGCCGAGGCCGTGCCAATCTACTACGCCATGAGGGTTCACGACGATCTTGTCGGCGACGGAAGCCAGATAGTAAGCTCCCTCTGAGTAGATGTCGCCGTAGGTCATGATCCATTTGCCGCTTTCCTTATACTTCAGCAAGGCCTGACGCAACTCCTGCAGCATAGCGGGCGTGGCACCGCCGAAAGCACTGCTGACCTCGATGTAGATTCCTTCGATCTTGTCATTGGTGGCGGCTTCGTCGATGGCATCCAGCAACTGGTCGAGTCCCAGCGTGGCCATCTGTTCACCCATGATCATGGACAAGGGGTTCTCCTCTTCGGCACGTTCTGTCAGGGATCCAGCCAGATTGATGCGTAGCACGGAGCCTTTCTTCACGGAAGTTGTTGTTCCTTCGCTGGCAGCCATACCGATAATGGACACAAAGAAAATAATGCCCCCGATCAGCATGAACAGTCCCAAGCCGACCACGGTGGCAAACACGTACTTGATAAATTCTTTCATTGTTGAGATTATAAAATTAGATGAATAAAACTTTTGTCATTTTAGCCCACAAAGTTGTTTATGAGTTGACGGAAGTCGGCTGCCTCGTCGCGAAGAATCTCCACTTCAATGGGCAAGACGTAGATATGTCGGCGAACGATAGGGGAGAGGTCTTGGATGAGAAGCAGACGCGAGGCATCTTTCTCTGTCGTGATAATCAAACGTTTGCTACCTTGCATGGCAGTAAACGCTTCTTCGATGCGTTTGATGTCGTGGGGGGTGAAGTCATGGTGGTCGGCAAAGGCCATCGACGTGATATGACGTGTCGTGCGGCGCAAGTCCATCATCATCTGCTGGGGCGTGGAGATGCCCGTGAGCAGCAGAACGTGTGTGTCAGATGTCAACTCTTCTTCTGGACCAGGCAGATGACTGAACAAACGACGCAGACGACCGTAGCGGAAGGTGGAGAAAAAGAGTTGCTGAAAGGGCTTGAGGTGAAGGACTTGTTGGATGACGCGGAAGTCCATAGGTTTCATGTCAGGAGGACATTTGGTCACGATGACCACATGCGCACGTTCCTTAGCTCTGATGGGCTCGCGCAGACGACCGGCTGGTAACAGCGCATCGTCGGTGATGAGTCGATGATAATCAGTGAGCAAAATGTTGAGGCCAGCCTTCACGTAGCGATGTTGGAAAGCGTCATCGAGCACGATGACCTCGACATCGCGTGTACTTTCATTGGTCAAGAGGTGGTTGATACCACGGCGCCGATTAGCATCGACGGCAACGATGGCCTCTGGGAATTTCTGCTTGATCTGCCAGGGCTCGTCTCCAATGATGCGCATGGATGTTTTTTCATCTGCCAAATGGAAACCGCGTGATTTGCGCATATAGCCTCGGCTGAGTACGGCGACACGATGATGGGGTAGGAGCAATCGCAGCAACATTTCCGTGTGAGGTGTCTTGCCTGTGCCGCCAACGGTAATGTTGCCAACGCAGATAATGGGACGGTCATATGTCTGCTCCTTCAACACTTTCATGTCGAAGAGCAAGTTACGAAACCATACGCCAGCGCCATAGAACCATGACAGCGGTTTCAACCATTCATTGATATGAATCAGATCGCCTTCCATCCCTGTGCCTTCAGTTCCATCTCGACACCATCGCGGCAGACGAGTTGGAGCCCTAATTCAGCTTTTGTGATGTATCCGATGATTTTGACACCTGGAATAGCCGCCACGCGGTCGTGCATGGTCAGCGGAACAGTGAACAGAAGCTCGTAGTCTTCGCCACCATTCAGAGCACAGGTCGTCACGTTCATGTTGAGTTCTTCTGCCATACTGGCCGTCTGATAGTCCAGAGGCAGTCGATCCTCGTAGATGCGGCAACCCACATGGCTCTGCGTGCAGATGTGGAAGAGCTCACTGCTGAGACCGTCGCTGATATCCATCATGGCGGTTGGGCGGATGCCTTCTTTGGCCAGCGCTTCGATGATGTCTTTACGGGCTTCGGGTTTGAGTTGGCGTTCAAGCAAATATTCGTGTCCGCTGAAATCTGGCTGGAAATCGTCCTCAGCATTTATCTGTTTACTAGCCACTTTCTCCTTTTTTATTTGGCTGTTGTACACAGCCTTCTCGCGCTCAAGCAATTGCAACCCCATATAAGCTGCACCAAGGTCGCCTGTAACGCATACGAGATCGGTGTCCTTGGCTCCGTTGCGATAGACAACATCCTCAGGGCGGGCATCGCCAATGCACGTGATACTGATGGTCAGTCCCGTCATCGACGCTGATGTGTCGCCGCCGATAATATCACAGCCATGAGCGTCGCATGCCAGGCGAAGACCTTCATAGAAAGCCTCCATATCCTCAACGCTGAAGCGCTTCGACAAACCCAAAGAGACTGTCATTTGGCGCGGACGGCCATTCATAGCATAAATGTCCGAGAGATTCACCATTGCGCTCTTGTAGCCCAAGTGCTTCAAGGGGACATACTGAAGGTCGAAATGCACGCCTTCGAGCAGCAGGTCGGTGGTGACCAGCACCTGACGGCCAGCTTCAAACTCCAGCACAGCACAATCGTCACCGACACCTTTTTTCGTCTCGGCATTCTTGATTTCTATCGTGTCGGTGAGATGGCGAATCAGCCCGAACTCACCCAATTCTGCTATTTCCATTGGCTTGTTTCCGCTTTTTATCCCATGAACACACTACGCTCTAAGAGTAGTCTTTATTCAACTTTCAACTCTCAGCAACATTTCCCTCATCACTTCCGTCATGATGGGTTGTGCCTTGTTGGCCGCCTCTTGCACCTCTTCGTGGCTGACTTGCACAGGCACGTCGAAGCCGCCAAGATCGGTGACAACAGAGATGCCGAAGACCTTAATACCGCAATGACGAGCCACGATAACTTCAGGTACAGTGCTCATTCCCACCGTGTCACCGCCCAGCAAGCGATACATTCGATATTCGGCTGGCGTCTCGAAGGTGGGTCCTTGGGTGCCCACGTACACACCGTGCTGGAGTTTGATGCCTTTCTCTGCAGCGATACGATCGGCCAGTGCGATGAGCTTGCTGTCGTAAGCTTCGTGCATATCTGGGAAGCGCGGGCCAGTGGGGTAGTTCTTGCCGTGAAGGGGATGCTCGGGAAAGAAATTGATGTGATCCGTGATGACCATCAAATCGCCAATATTGAAGTCGGGATTCATGCCGCCGGCGGCGTTACTGACGAACAAGGTCTTGATGCCTAATTCATACATGACGCGAACGGGGAAGGTTACCTCCTGCATCGTGTAGCCTTCGTAGTAATGGAAGCGACCCTGCATAGCCAGAATGTCGCGATCACCTAATTTCCCAAAAATGAGACGCCCGCTGTGACCCTCGACCGTCGAGACAGGGAAGTTGGGGATCTCTTTGTAGTCGATGGCTAACGTGATGCTGATCTCTTCGGCCAAGCGGCCTAAACCCGTACCCAGAACGATTGCTGTTGTGGGGCGCGTCGGCATCTTGGCTTTAAGCCAAGTTGCGGTCTCTTGAATCTTCTCGTATAACATAGTTTTATCGTTTTTTGTTCGTATTCGCGCTGCAAAGTTAACGATAAATGTGAGATTTCCCATATTTTCTGACTGAAATTTGCTCATTCCCGCAAAACTATTTACCTTTGCGGTGCAATTTTAGTATGATATCACTACATTCTACCCTTTTAGGGGTCTCTATAGCACACTGGCTCATGGCAGCAGTGATGGCCTTGTTTGCACGACACAAAGTGCAGTACCTCTCCATAACTTGGATTATGGGGATTTTTGGTGTAGCTGTCACTTGTGTCGTTCCTTTCGCTGATATGATTGAAGCCGCGGCCTTGCACCCTGCCATTTTGCATCCTGGTCCACTCTTCATCCTCATGTGCTTTGTCTTTTTGCAGAGTATCTATCCCTTGGGTATCGTCATGCCTGGTTACCTGCAATGGGGTCGTATGTGGAAGTATGCCTTGCCCATCATCGTTCTTAGTGCGCTGTATGGTCTCTTGACACTAATGGGTGTGACATCGCCTAGCTATTATTCTTGGACCGAATTTGGCAAAGCTTTCTTTACGGTTGATATGCTCATGCGTTTGGCCACCTTGGCGGTCAGTGCATACTATATTGTTAACATCTTTCGTCTGCCGCGTGTGATGTTGCGTTATCCGCATGTACCACGTTATTTGCAGGTCTATGCCTTATGTCTCGGGTTGACTTCATGCCTTTATTTCTGGCTCATTCTGCGCTTCTCCATATTTACGTTTGAATTATGGGTCATTCTCTTCACGCTTGCGAACATCTACATGTGCCTGCGTTCACTCGAGACAATAGCTCTCAGTCTTCCCAAACCAGAGATCCAGGTCGTAGAGGAAGAGCCTGTTGCCAAAGATGAGGTTGGAGATAACGAGGATTTCAATGAGGCTAACCTCTACCGATTCGAGAGAGCGGAGTTCTGGATGCAACATCACCGCGATGAGTGGAAGGACAATACATTCGGACGTGACCAACTCTGTGAGGCTATTGGCATCAATAGACATCTTTTGCTGCAGAGTGTACGAAGTCAAGGGTATAACAACATTCATGATTATATCAATGTGTATCGTGTCAATGAACTTCATCGAATGATCATGGCAGGCGAAGCACACAACCTCACAGAATGTCTTGATGCTGGATTCGGAACCATCAAGACTGCAAGGTCGTGTTTTGAGAAAGTGATGGGCATAACGCTCGATGAATCTCTTGCAAGTCGGAAATAGTCTTCTTTAATAATCTAAATAGTGCGCTTTTATTATATTAATTAATGTACGCGCGCGAGTTGCTTGATGCATGTCAACCTTGGAGAAGATTTTTTGAAAAAAGTTTGCGAAACGCTTGCAGGAATGAAA
>CAJORF010000107.1 GCA_905236985.1 uncultured Bacteroidaceae bacterium
AAGAAACTGATGCGCATGGACTTCATGCAGGCGATGGAGGCAACAGGTGTCAGTACTCAAGTGGCCAACAGAATCCTCAACCGCTTTACCCCTCTGATCTCCAAATGGTTCTCCTGCATCGATGCCTCCTTCATATCCGAAGATCAGAAAGCAAAGTTCAAGGCACTGATTCAACAAAGAATAGAAACACTACAAAATTACCTCAAATCATAACGCTTAATCGACAAAATTGCCTATCTTTGCATCCAAATTATCGAACATGAAACAGGAAGGCATCGACAAAAAGGCAACCTCATGGAAGCCATTCTATTGGGGCATCGCCATAGCTGCCTCCATCGCGCTCATAGCAAGAGTTTTCCTCTTTATACAAGATGCCGAGGAACCGAGGCAGAAGATAGCACAACAAAGGACACCTACGATGCAGATACTTTCTGCGGAGGCAACAGCAATAGACCAACCTGATAAATCTATAGCATTATCTGAGAAGGATGAATACGCTATCGTTGAGGCCAAGCAACACTCATCATCAGAGTTGCCTGCCGAAGTAACTCATCAAACCGCGGAAGAAAAAGTCCACGATTGTGGTGAGATCACGCCATATTTTCCCGGCGGCGACCGTGCTTTGCAGGAGTTTGTCAAGAACAACCTACGTTACCCAGACCTTGCCATGGAGTACGGCGTGAGAGGTCGGGTTATCATGGCCTTTAAAGTAGATAGTACCGGCCAAGCGTCGGACTTCAAGCCCGTCAAGTTCCTTCTTAGTTACGACACGCTATATATGAATCGTATTCCTGTTGAGCGTCATTCGGCTCTGAAGCAGCAAATTGATGCGCTTCTCGGCGAAGAGGGCATCCGTATTCTTAGCCTAATGCCGAGGTGGACACCAGGTAGTGTGTTTGGTAAGGCTGTATCAATGAAATACTACTTACCCATTACCTTCAATGTTACCGATGCCGAGCGCCAGACGTATCTCACGCATCAGGTAGGTGAACCTTTTTGACATGAAAAGAGGTGCTGTGTAGTTGACAAAACGGAATCTATGATGATTTTTTTGAATCAACAAAGGCACACAATATAGCTGTAGCTTAGTCCATAATCTTGATGCGGATGTTGCGGTACCAGACATCGTCGCCGTGATCCTGAAGGCCGATGTAACCCTCGTGGTTCTCACCGCCCATATTGTTGAGCAGGTTGAAGGCGTAAGGGAAGTCGCCGCCTTCGGCAAACTTGCTGTCCTGCAGCATCTGCGTCCACTTCGGCGTCCAGAGATGGTACTCGAGGACATTCACACCATTCTGTCCGTGTACGACGGTACCTTTATAGACCATGATCTTGGCTTGGTTCCATTCACCAGCGGGCTTGGCGTTCTGAGGCTTGGCGGGAATCATGTCGTAAAGCGAAGCGGCCTGACGGTTGCCATCGATGCCGAGCTGTGCATCGGGGTGCTTGGCGTTGTCGAGCACCTGGTACTCGGAGCAAGACTGCCAAATGGGCAGATATTCCTTGCCATCAGCATCCTTGACTTCCTGTGCGAGGTAGAAGATACCACTGTTGCCGCCCTCAGAGATCTTGTACTCTAACTGCAGCTCAAAGTTCTGGAATTTATGGGCAAAGATGAGATCGCCACCGCCTTCCACTTGTGCTTCACCTGTGCCGGAGCCCTTGAGGTGAATGGCACCATCAGCCACTTCCCAACTGGTGGGAGGTACGTCCATGCCGTAGCCACGCCAACCTGTGAGGTCCTTGCCATTGAAGAGGATGAAGTATCCTTCGTCATCGACAGGGAAGGAGATGTTGCCCTCGGCATCTACAGCCATGGCACCCAAATCAATGTTAGGTCCGTCGGCCACGAGAGCTACGAGACTCTCGCCTGCGGTTTCGCCTTCAGGTGCCTCGCAGGTGCCACAACCACCCTTACCAATAAAGAAACCTATAACGCCACCTATAAGAGCGCAAATTATACCAATAAGTGTTTTTTTCATAATTGAAGACCCACCCCCCCAACCCCACCCAGGGGAGCGGCTGGCGTGATGAAGGGTTTACAGGGTCATTGTTTTAAGCGTTATGTTATTCGAGTTCAAAAAAGTTTTCCACCCCGCAGGTGCTCCCCTCCCTAATGGGAGGGATCTGGGGGTGGGTCTATAATTCCTTCACTTTAATATTCCTGAACCATACGTTGTCGCCGTGATCCTGCATACCGATGAATCCCTTGTGCTCGGGACCGCCGCAGTTGTTGAGGAGGTCGAAAGCAACAGGCCAGGCTTTCTCGCTGAACTTGCTGTCCTGAAGGAGCTTAGTCCACTCGGGTGTCCAAAGGTCGTAACTGAGCACTTCGACGCCGTTCTGGAAATGCTGTACGTGCCCATTCTTCACGCGTATGCGTACCTTATTCCATTGTCCTGCAGGTTTGGCATTCTGAGGCTTAGCGGGAATCATGTCGTAGAGCGACGAAGACATGCGGTTGCCGTCCTTGCCGAGCTTGGCGTCGGGATGGCGTTCGTTGTCGAGCACCTGACACTCAGGTGCTGAGATGTAGATGGGCTCAACACCCGTGCCTTCGGCATTGGCTACTTCACGGGCAAGATAGAAGATGCCGGAGTTGCCTCCCTCGGCGATTTTCCATTCCATCTCAAATTCAAAATCGGGGCCGAACTGATGGGCAAAGATGATGTCACCGCCCTCGCCCTGCGCCTTACTGTCGAGGAAGATTGCTCCGTCTTGGATTTTCCACTTGGAAGGCATGTAGTTCTTGGCGTAGCCGCGCCATCCGGCAAAGGTCTTGCCGTCGAAGATGGTGATAAACCCCTTCTTGTCGATGGGCAGTTCATGGCGATCCCATAGCTCAGGTCCTTGGAAACCTTGCGAACAATACAAAACGATGGAAGAAGACCCACCCCCTTGCCCCTCCCTCATAGGAGGGGAAATAGTCACTTTTGCAGATAGGGGGCTAAGAGCAAGTAAGGTCAATAGTAGAATTGAATATCTTTTCATTTCATGTTGCTTTAATGATGGTTGAATGGATTAGTTTACATCCAGAAAAGTGACCCCCGCTCCCCCTGCAGAGGGGAGTGGGGAATAGGTCTATGGCAGTTCGGGCAGCACGTAGCCGTTCTTGTATTCAGGCTTGATGAGACGTGCGGCGTACTCGTTGGCATCCACGAGCACCTTGTCAGCAGCTGCGAATGAGGGGTGACCGTCGTGAATCTCGAAGTTGATAGCGTTGGATACGTGGAGCTTTGCATCGGCGGGGATGTTGGTGAAGCGCATCTTTTCGCCATCCCACTTCAGCCACTGGTCGAGTTCCTGCAGACGCACGGCAGCAACACCCATCACGATGTTCTCGTTGAGGGGACCGCTGACCGAGAAGTCAGAGCTGGCGGGGACGCGGCTGTCGGCACTCTCCTTGCAGGCACGGATCCAATCCTGCTGGTGGTTGTCGTCCTTGACGATGCGGCAGAGTTCGGGCACTTTGGGATTGCGTCCGCTGACGAGGAAGGGATTGTAACCGTATGTGCCGACGACCATGATGTCTTTGGTGCCGTAGAAGATGCAGACACCATTGCCGTCGAACTTCTTGTCTTCGGGCATGTCAAAGGGTATGTTGGGACGTAGGCCGCCGTCGTACCATGTGAGTTCGCAAGCGGGCAGACCGAGCTTCGGCATGTTGTCGCGTGCGGGGAAGCGGAAGGTGACTTTCTGTGCTGATGGGCAGGCATCAGGCATCAGCATCGTGGAACTACCGAGTATGGCCGTAGGCGAACCAAGCTTCAGGCCCGTGAAAGCAACTGCGAGGATGTGGTTGGCCATGTCACCGAGGGCTCCTGATCCGAAGTCCCACCAGCCACGGAAGTTCCAAGGCGTATAGACTTCGTTGTAGGGACGCATATTGGCTGGGCCGATGAAGGCTTCCCAGTTCATCGTGCTGGGCACAGGCTGTGCCTGTGTGGGAGCGGCCATGCCCTGTGGCCAGATGGGACGGTTGGTGAAGGCTTCAATCTTTGTAACCTCACCAATCTCTCCGTTCCAAAGCCAGTTGATGGCCTGACGTGAGCCAGCACTGGAAGCACCCTGATTACCTTGCTGCGTTGCCACCTTGTGCTTAGCTGCCAGACGGGTGAGCAGACGGCTCTCGTAAGCGTAGAGCGTCATAGGTTTCTCGACATAAACGTGCTTGCCCGCCATCATGGCCTCAGCGGCGATGATGGCGTGCGTGTGGTCGGCAGTAGCCACCATGACGGCATCAGCTGACTTCTGCATCTCGTCGTACATCTTGCGATAGTCGTTGTACTTCTTGGCATCGGGATATTTGTCGAGGACGTGCTTGGCGTACTTCCAATCAACATCGCAGAGGCCAATGATGTTCTCGGTCTTGGCCATCTCATTGATGTCAGCGGCACCGCGTCCGCCGACACCTACGCCGAGGATGTTCAACTTGTCGCTGGGTGCTTTCTTGCCGACTTTGGCACCGAGCACAGTGTTAGGAACGATGGTCGGGGCAACAATCATGCCCGCCAGAGCGGCTGAGCCGCGCTTGAGAAAATCTCTTCTTGAAAGGTCTGCCATGTTTTCTGTAGTTTATGAGGTGATGAATTGAAAGGGTTCAAAGGTTACTAAAGGTTCAAAAGCTCAAACATTCTTATTGTTGCGGGGAAGAAGTCCGTAGCCGTCCTTGAGGTTGCGCCGTCGCTCACGGATGCGCTCCAGTTCATCGAGTGTTCCGATGGCTGGCATCTCGTGGGTGCGGGCATCATCGAGCATCTTCCACGCCATCTCCGATGCAATGGCTGAGTCGCGGAAATGTGGCATATCGGGATGACGATGGCCTGTGATAATGCTCTCCGCCATCTGTCGGAGAAGCACATCAACATTCTTGCCGCCGTGTGGATGCTCGATGTGTTCCGTGACGTTGACACCGTGGAGGTGGATGACGGCAGTCTTGAAGTCATGCGTCATGTGGCAAAAGCCCTGCGTGCCGATGAGTTCAACGTAGGAGTTGTGAGTCTGGTCCTTTGACATCTGTCCATAGACGAAGCCCTGTGTGATGTCGAAGACCACCCCGTTCTGCATCGTGCCGTGTACCTGGAGCCACCACGGATCTTTCCACGACCACATACGTAATGCCTGAGCGTGCCAAGTTTGATATTCGCTTTGCGCCAGAAAACGGGCGAGGCCGACATAGTGCATTCCGCAATCGTGGAATGACGGTCCCTCTGCCTCATGGCCTTCACCTGGAGCCAAACCCGGTGTCATGTGGCAAATACGCATAATGGCCAATTCTCCCAGTTCGCCGCTATCCACGATACGGCGCATCTCATGGTGATACCAAGAATTGAGGAGGTACATATTCACCGTGGTAAACAATCCCCGCTGCTGCGCCTCTTCGGCCATTGACACCAGTTCCCATTCGAGTTCAATGGAGTCGGAAAGAGGTTTCTCCGTAATCACGTGCTTTCCAGCAGCCAGTGCTGTTTGTATCTGACGAAAACGGACGTCAGCCAGCGCACAGAGACACACGGCCTGCACATCGGGAGCAAGAAGCGCATCCTCCTCCTGGTCGTCAATATGCGCATGAGGAGCCATGCGCTGTGCCAACTCGCGACATTCTGGGCTGGGATCATATATGTGCGTCACCCGATAGTGCGAATCGGCATTGAACGCCTGAAGATAGGAGCGTCCCATGCGACCGAACCCGATGATGGCAACTGTAATTTCCATGTATTTAGATATCGATTTTTTGGTCTTGGTTTCAGTTTTATGCCGCAAAGATAGACTTTTTTCGTCAATGCGGCAAAAAATAGTTACTATTTCTATCGTCTTACGCGCAATGTCGCTGCAAAGTTACATTATTCTCTCCACATTGCGTGGCAAGTATCTCTTCAATAAAGGCCACAAATGGTTCATCTGTAACAAAATGATATTTTCAGAAAAAGTGATGCTGTTTTTCGTGTTATTTCGGAATAAATGTTTTACTTTGCAGCCGAAAACGATATAAACAAGCGATGAAACGTCTCCTCCTCTGCCTCATTCTAACGCTGTCGAGCCTCCGGTGCGCTGCGCAGAACGGGCTGTTCTTCGGAGCCGACCGTCTCTCCAGTTCCATCATCACGGCCATCACGCAGGATGCATACGGTTTTCTCTGGGTTGGCACGGAACATGGACTGGACTGCTTCGATGGTTACAGCTTCGTGCCGCACTCCACATGGTCTCCCGATCATCCCCGACCGACATCTGTTGCTTCGCTGCTCACCGACAACGAGGGACGTCTATGGGTTGGCACCTCACGCGGCCTCTACAGCTATGACCATGCCACAAATCTCTTTACTCCTGTCATTTTCCCCGATTCCATCGAGCCTCGCGTCAGTCAAATGCTCCTATTACATGATGGGCAACTTGTAGCGGGAACGGCTGGATATGGCCTGTACAGCATCGACTCTTCGACCATGCAGGCTACGCCTTTGCGCTCTTATGCTCCAGCAGATGACAATGCTTACTTCAATCACCTGTTCCTCGATTCACAAGGCACATTCTGGAAGAGTGGTGCCGACAACCGTATTGTCTGGCGTGACCGCAACGGGAACGTCGGCACACTACGTTCTCCATGTAGCAATGCCGTGGGATTCATTGAACGCTACGGACGTGTCGAAGCCCTGTGTCAGCATGGCGTGCTCAGCTTGAGCACCACCTCCCAGATGGCGACTCCCTTGCCCGTGCAGTCGCCGCAGACCTCGCACTTCACCGTGGCCACTACAGATGCTCAAGGAACAGTTTATATTGGAACGCGAGGTGAGGGGCTCTTCTATATTCCTGCCGGCGAGCAGACACTGCGGCGTCTGCCAACACTCACACGCGGTGTGGATCTGACTCGAGCCAATATCGTGGCCCTCCACATAGATCGTGACGGCAACCTATGGGTTGGCTGTCAGGAGAAAGGATTACTCATGATTGCCTTGCACGATCAGCCACTATTCCGCACATGGAGCTTCGCGGCGCAGCATATTCCCACGGCATCCTCTGTTCATGCCATCGTTGCAGGGGAAGAAGGCAGCGATGTCTTCGCGTGGTGCGCGGTTCCAGGCGATGGCCTTTACGGCTTCAATGCCGACGGCTTCGTGGTCAGCCATCTGCAGACACCGCAGGACACTGAAAGTATGCTGCGTGATACCAACGGCGAGTATTGGATAGGAACTTCGGACGCGCTCTATCGTTTCTCACCCTCACGCGGCGAATGTGTCTTGGCCACACTCCTGAACGGAGACCGTATCAATACCATGAGTGACCTCGGCAACGGGATGTTGGCGGTCTCGGCATTCGGTAACGGACTCTGCCTCATCGACAAAGCCTCAGGGAAGATCGTTCGTCACCTGACCATGCACGACACCGACACGCTGCATCGCGGACGGCTCGTCAACGACTGGATCTATACCCTCGATACAGATGCGCAGGGTTGTCTTTGGATTGGCACTTCATCGGGTGTCTGTTGCTACGATCCCGTTCATGACACCTTCCGTGCCAAGGGCTGGCCACCACTTACCGACCGCGAGGCATGCACGGCAGTACGCGTGCTGTCCTCAGGCGACGTGCTTCTGGGTCTTGACCACGGACTCTATCGATGGAGTGATAAAGGGGGGCTACAACCAGAACCAGGTACCGAGCTATTGCACGGACGTTCCATCAGCTTTATAGCCGAGGATATGCACAACGAGCTATGGCTCAGCACCAACGATGGCATCTGGCATTGGATCCCTGGTGAGCAGAAGCTTATGTCATACATGGGTGCCAGCGATCTGCAAACACACGAGTTTGCGCTGGGAGCTGGTCTGATGACGGATGACGGACACATCATGCTCGGTAGTGCTGAAGGCGTGACGCTTTTCTGCCCTGATGCACTTCGACAATCTTCACAGGCGAATGTTGAAGTACATCTGACAGCTCTCGTCATAGGCGGCTACCCTGCTGACATCACAACTCGCAGCAACGGCCATCGTGTCATGGACAGTGCCTTACTGAACTGCCATCACTTCCGCCTCAGCTATGTCGATTCCAGTTTCCAACTGGAGTTCTCGCTACTCTCCTTCGCTGACGCTGCCGACATCACCTTCGAATACCGCTTCGAGGGCGAAGAACAATGGCAATCAACGCATCGCGGACACAACGCAATTGCCTTCAACCACTTGGCCGAAGGCGACTATATCTTAAAGGTTCGCGCGCGACAAGCTGGAGCTTACACGCCAACAGCCACCTATCGCATTCAAGTGCTCCCACCCTGGTGGCGTTCCCCGATGGCGTACCTCATCTACGTGCTGTTGGCTGTGGCTATAGCTATCTT
Source organism: uncultured Bacteroidaceae bacterium (assembly GCA_905236985.1). Classification (GTDB taxonomy): domain Bacteria; phylum Bacteroidota; class Bacteroidia; order Bacteroidales; family Bacteroidaceae; genus Physcousia. Next base: position 8,327 of record CAJORF010000107.1, read on the forward strand.
GGCCATCATCGCCTATAAGCGGCACATCGAGCACCAGCACGACCAGGAGAAGCTGCACCTTCTCATGAACGCCATCAATGCTGAGGACACACCGCTGACACTCGATGATATGCGACGCGCCATCCATAGTTTCGTGCAGAGCCGTAAGCACAAACGAGGCATCTATGGCGATGTGGAGAGTATGGCAGACCGCTTGGATGTGCCCGAACAGCGAGGAAATGACGAGGTGCTCATGGATCGTGTCATGCAGAGCATCAACCGCCATCTTGGCGACAGTGAGTTCACAGTGGAGCAGCTTTGCTCTGAAGCGGCTATCAGCCGTGCACATCTCCACCGTAAGATGAAGGAGATGACGGGGCTCTCCGTGACGGAGTTCATACGTAACATCCGCCTCGAACAGGCTGCCCGTCTGCTACGGGAGCAGAAGCTCAACGTCACTCAGGTGGCTTACACCGTGGGCTTCTCCAGCCTCGGCTATTTCACCACCGTCTTCCGCAAGCACTTCGGCGTCTCGCCGCGCGACTATGTCAAGGGCAACTAAGCCAAGTCCTCGCCGTACCGTTCACGGGTAATCTCTGCGAGGGACTTGTCACGTGCGTTGGGATTTGACAACATCTCTATCACACTTAAATCCGCTGGCAACCACTTCACACCATCTAATTCCTCCTTTGTGAGCCATCTCGCCGCCTCATGCTCATTCAGATGCAGCGCTTCAGTTATGAGCGAGCAAAAATAACAATGCAAGGTCAAATGAAATTTCGGATAGTCATAGTCCACCGTGCAGAGCAACTCATCCACGCTAATCTCCGTCGATAGCTCCTCGCGTATCTCCCGCTTCAGAGCCTCCTCTGGCGTTTCCCCAGCCTCCATTTTGCCTCCAGGAAATTCCCACCAGTCTTTGAAATCCCCATACCCCCTTTGAGTGGCGAATATCTTATCATCCTTGCGAATAATCGCTGCTACTACTTCTATCTGTTTCATATATCGTTAGTGGTTTCAAATGTAGGGATCTGCTGGGAATTGACAAAAGATATGGCTGAAATAATAATTTTTGTTTGAAATAGGTGTTAGGTGTCAGGAGGTTAAGTGTCACTTCACGACAACTTTCTTGCCATTGATGAGGTAGAGGCCTGGCTGCAATCCACGGATAGCAGCATCGAAGGAACTATTATGTTGTTGGCGTAGCCATCTGCCTTGGGCGTCAATGACTTGATAAGATGAGGCGGATGCGGAGCTTATTCCATGGATTGCATCGCCATAATGAAGCTCAATCTCATAGTACTTTGCAGCAGGGATGATTCTCATCGTAAAGAATTCTATATTCGAGTTGTTAGGCATTGTGAAATTCTTTCCATTGGAGCTGTCCCTATCATTCACATATTTACCTATTAAGGCCTGATCTGCCTGTCCCCGATAGATATCTTCATCCCAAGTCGTAGTAGTGGAAGGAATAAAGAGGAACATATCATCAGCCTGTGTGGGCATGGAAATCTCCCATGTAACACCGTCCTCCAATCTTGTGAACGGATAGTTGCGATCTGTGATGTCCCAATTATTCTGAGACCCTACATAATAGTATCCTTCCTCGTAAGCACCTTGAGTAATCGAGATATTTCTATCAATACCATTTCCCGAAACCACCACTTGCGCTGTTCGTGTAGCCCATGAATAATTCTTTTGTACACTGAACATAATCTGAGCATTACTATTTCCAGAGTTGACATTAGCTGTTAACCACGAGGCTGATTCAGGAATCTTGACTTGCCAGTCGCCATTGGAAGTGATTGTGATGACCTGTGTTCCTCCGCTTTCTTCAAATGCCAATTCATTGGATGATATTTCTAAAATGGGTGTCTTGGGCTTACCGACATGAATTGTTAATGTCTCGCTGAGAATGCCCCAGTCATAAACTACATTAATTGGTATGTAAAGGTCATACGCATCGAGCCCGCTGTCTAAGTCTTCTACTTGTATGTACCCAAATAAAGCCTTATGCTCATCCATGTATGTCAGGAGATTTGCGTTCGACGATTCCTGATTGAACGATGAAAGGTCAAATACGAAATTGGTCAATGCACGTTGACCCATAGCGGTGACGAGGATGGTATTGGAGAGTGTACTCAGCGCTTTCATCGTGCTACCATCTGTTAATATGCGTATCATATTGGGTCTTGTATCTATCTGTATGTCTCTTACGCCATAGTATGCCCACAGCCAAGTTTGATTATCCCACATGTACCCGCTACCTTGTTTTTGTGGACTAGCTCCACGCCAGTCGAAGAGCTTGATCATGTCCAGAGCGTACAAAACGCTGACACCAGTTTCGTCCATAGTGACTTGTCCTGGGTTGACAAGCATGTTGAGAGGACGCTCCCAAGGCATCTGGAAGACCGTGAAGTTCTTCGTGCGCCTGTCGTTCATTTGGTTAGCTATATTAGCGGCTCTAGTTCCGATGACACCCACATAGCTACGGAGCTGCTTATTCAGCGGATTCCCCTTGTCTTGGATAACGCCTGTCATTAGACTTGTGGTGGCATCACGTTCAACATTTGTGATATAACCTACTGCGTTAAGGCAGGCTTCAGTATAAGCGTTCTCCTTAGCCTTGGGATCAGCCTCACTGTACTTACTGCCACTGGGCTGCGCATCCGTGTTCAGCCACTGATTTTTAACATACTCATGCAGAAGAACAACATGACCACCTGAGCCTGTGTCGGTGTCGGTGATGATAGCAATGGGCTCATACTCACGTGCTGAGTTGTACATACTCTTTGGAATAGCATATAGCGTATCATTGGAGAATACGCCATCGCAATTAGGCCAAGCACTGGGGTTTTCAACAGTAGCAACAGCCATGCCATAGACTGACTGGATACCAGCAGCATCTGGCTGATAACGAATCGCACAGGTCTTCAGGATATTGTTATTCTCCTCGATCTTAGAGCTGTTGAACGGATTGGACTGATCAAGCTGATAATTGTATGACGTATTCCAATACTTGCAGATAAATTTATTGAAGATGTTGTCTCCGCTACCACGACGGGGAGTAACAATGTATATTGTACCATCGAGGGCCTTGATTTCGTACTCGAACGGAGCAAAGTAGAACTTACTACCACCATATGCGTTGGTCACATTAACCTTATTTGCATCCCATGTAGCACGAATTTCATTAGACCAAGGTGTTGTTTTAGAGTTACCATTTGGATATGGACTATTGAAAGCGATAGTCCGAAGGTTCTCTGCATCTGGAGAACTCATAAAGGGAGTCCAACTGCCTTCCCAACTATACCAATAATTTTCGTCACGCGTGCTGGTGACAGAAATGGGAATCTCTGCACGCTTAAGCTTTAAGATCAATTTGATGAAGATATCATCGTAATCCGCAGCAGCATTGTTGGGACTCGTGCTACTGTAGAAGTGACCCGTATAGTGAATAAAACGTTCTATGGTGATAATTTCATTTCCCGGAGACAGGCCATGAGTTAGGGCGTCCATTTCCTCAGCTTTGATGCGCCAGAAGAACGTATGCTCATCCCGTCGCATTAAAATCTGGCCGACCTTGTATTGATCCTTATTACTACTTGTGGGAGCCCAAGTGGTGGGAGCAACTGGCAGTTTCTTGTAGGTGTAGTAACTGTCTTCAGATTCAGTGGCACGAGGCTTTGCGTACTGCGCAAGTTCAACCATTCCACTGGTATTGTCAGTTGGATCTTCTTGCTCAATCTTGTATGCCGCATTGAACTTCGTCTTATCCATGTTGCTATTCATATCAATAAACACCAACTCTTGGAACTGTGTCCATGTGGTAGTGCGCGTCTGAATATCATTGGCGAGATCAAAGGTGACATCCCAAACTGGATAGGTGGCAATTTCGAGGAGTTCGGAATTGGTGATATGAACGCGAATATAACCATCGAGAATGGGCTTTGCATCAAGTGCATTGAATTGCCGGATACCATCAACCGTAGCATCCAGATTTTCCCATTTGCTCATATCGCTGATGTTGCTGACGTGATACAAACGGACACGTACTAAAGGTTCATGATCTACTGCATCTATGGACTCATCAAAGTAGGTAGCACCTATCTCATTGACATTTTGAGCGATGATGGTACCATCGTGGTGGTTGATTGTGATGTAACGACTATCATGACTCTGAGTATTACCATTATAGTAGTCGAGGGTATCAAATACCCATACGAGACCAAGGTCGCAAAGCTCCGAGGCATCGTACTTCCATGTTTTTACACCAGTGGTGCTCTCTGTACCAGTCCCGTTCGGTTCCTTGTAGTAATGAACGCCAAAGTAATCTATCAACCTGACGCCTGCTCGGTTGTGAATATAGAGCTCGATGTCTGCCGGATGCATCAGAGCCTCTTGAGGAGAAGACCAGACGTGGCACCATTTCTGGTCCATGGGGCAGATGGTATCGCGCCCCATCGTCTTGTTTTGGTTCCCCCCACGATAACCATAATCCCAACCTGACGGATTGTGACTATATGTTGACGGCAAGTTCCAGGTCGGATAAGAGGTAGGAGCGATAGCGGTAGCTGGGCCATAGCCTTTCTTGTTCTCCCAGAAATCCCGGATGCGGTCGTTGTCCCTGTCCCAATAGGTAGGATGCTTGTACCAGACAAGTCCTTCTATCTTGATCTTCTCTGGACACGTCGGGGAACCGTATGACACGGAATCATTCAGGTAGCGATCTATATAATCGCTCAAATCGCGAAGAGCCAAGCTACTATAGGCATCATTCTCCCAACGCATGAAATTTATATTAGAAGACCGATCCAGAAGAGCATATACCAGATAAGGAGAATCTGATGTGCCCGTGCCATCTTCCATTGTGGCTTCTGAGGCGCAGATATAGTGATTAAAGCCACATAAAAATATTGCAATGATCGAAAATAATAATCTTCTCATTTTCATAAAATATTACGTTCAACTATTGAACAATGGACGTTGTGTCAAGCAAAATATCTCTGACATGCTTTGTCTGCTATTGCATCATAAGACGCTGAACAACTTGTAACTGACTCTTGCGTTCAGTCACCTTAACTACGAGCATTCGGTGATGTGCAGCAACAGGGATCGTGAGGTGATTTTGATCTAAGGGCCAGTCATGAGCGCCAAGGGATTGTCCCGAGAGGCTGAACAATTCAACCACACAATCCTCATTGCGACTCGACGATGCATCTGTCAGTACGACAGTGCCCTCTTTTGCTTGGACTGCAACATTCATCAGCCATTTTACAGAAAGAACACCATCTTCGGTCACAACCTGGAATGGTTGACTTTTGACAACCGACCATTTACCTGTTTCATCACAGATACGGACAGAGAATTGATGATTACCGACAGAGATTTCATTCGTCTGTACCTCAAAGGCAATGTCATTTTCGAACGACGAAGGGAGTGGTACTGGAATACCGAATCCGTTACCTGGATCTGCATCAATGTAATACTCTATGGCTGTGATGCTACTAGGCGCAGGATTCATGACAAAAAAAGGACGGGCAAGCGTGGCCGACCAGTTGCTCTTGGTATCCTCAGCGCGCAAATACAGCACATGAGCACCAGCTTCCAAACCGCTGAAATCCATGATATATGTATTCGCTCCAGTATGAGGATTCTCCAACTGACGGCCTAAACCATAACCCGGATCTGTATCGAAGAAGTATTCGATACGTGACGGATCATAGATGATGACGTGTTGACGTTCGATGAACAAAGGTCTGGCCATTGTTGGAGACCAACGACCCTCACTGTCCTGAACTCGGATATAAAGGATATGGGCTCCCTCCTTTGCAGAACTGAGGTCGAAAGAACAATCATTGTCACCAACACTAATGTTAGCAATCACTCTACCCATGCCGTAACCTGGGTCTGTGTCAAGGAAATACTCGATGCTCTCGGGCGTTTGTGCCGATAACGATGCCGTCATGACCAACCCAAGCGCGAGTAAAACAGTTCTCTTATTCATCATTTCTGGATTCCAACTTTAACAGTGACTTGAAGCTTGCTGCCTTGTTCTACGGTAGTAGGCACAATGAGGTCTTGGACAACTGGGCCAGCAGGGACACCAGAGAGGATGTAGGGAGAATCGCCAGCAAAGGCTCCATAGGTGCCGCGAAGCGTTGCATCTACGTCTATGGCTGCTATTGGTCCATCATTTACTATAGATTTATTAAAAATTGAGGAATAGTCCCTGCTCTCGTAGTTGTTGGCAAAGTGATTGCCAGTCCCTGTGTATTCCTTAAACTCTGAAGTACCCCAATTATATTCTATTTCACAATTTTGACAATGGTAACATGCTGTGCCGGAAGAAAGTGTATTATAGGCAATATATCCATTACTTATGTCACTGATGCGCCCCTTGATGATATTATTTGTAATTTGAATATAACTCTCTTGATAGGTGCTTCCGTAGCCTTCAATACCCGAATTAATACAATTCTGATGAATGACGCTGTTGCTTGCATTACGCAAGGTTATCTTGTTTGGCCAGCATCGAGTGATGACAACCTTGTTAGCCTTGATGGTGACGCCCCCTGGACTCGTACTTGTGCCGGAACTTTCGACACCGCTCAGAACGGTTCCTTCGGCTTCGATGGTTATCCCGTTGAAATTTGCTGTTTCAACTCCTTCTTCAATTATTCCATTCGTAACGAGATCATATCCAGGACCAATCACCACTATCCGCTTTTTAATTGTAATCGCACCATAGTTTAGTGGTGAGGCATCTACCATAATGGTGTCGCCCTCTTCGGCAGCTGATAAAGCGTCGTTGAAGGACGAGTAAGGCGCAGAACTGCCAGTATTATTGTTAACTCTCAGGATTTTCGCATTGACCGTTAGTGACATTGTGGCTACGGTCATGAATAACAGAATTTTCTTCATTTCTTTAGAATATTATAGGTTAAAATGAGTAATATCGTTATTGTGTAAAGTAAATAACTGAAACATGGAACTATCAGAGGTGAAAGTCCTCCAAATCGGCTCTCGAATGACTACAAAAAGCACAAAATGAGCACTCTCACACCGCAAAGTAAATGATATTTCCCGATTCTGCCAAAAGAATCACCAAATTTTTCGCAGTCACGCATAATCGAGTAGGAGAAAAGTGAGTTTTAGACTCACTTTTCGTCCTCTCACACCACCGTACATGCGGTTCCGCATACGGCGGTTCTTCG
>CAJORF010000108.1 GCA_905236985.1 uncultured Bacteroidaceae bacterium
CAACGAGCCGGAGCACAGCGAGCAGCACACCAGCTCGAAGTGTTCGTGTGGAGGAGCCATCAGTACCTGGACATCCTGCACGACGACACCTGACTTCACACCCTCTGGCGCCCGCATCGGCTCGCCGTCGCCCACCGATGCCAGCTGGCTGACAGAGTACATCGGACATGTCGATGATATGGCCTACCGCTGCGACTTCGTCGCCTTCCACGCCTATTGGGGACCCAATGAGGCCAACGGCGCTTCGGCATGGTACAACCGCCTCAAGAGCATCTACAACAGCACGAAACGTCCCATTTGGATCACCGAATGGAACTATGGCGCTTCATGGACGTCGGATATCACCAGCAACCAGTACGAGGAGATGCGAAAGAACGTGCAGGCTATCGTGGAGATGCTCGACACGTGCAGCTTCATCGAGCGTTATGCCATCTACAACTGGGATACGTGGTATCGAACGATGATCAATTGGGACGATGGAAGCCTCACACCCGCCGGTAGGGTCTATCGTGACACGCGCTCCACGTTCGCTTATAACGCCGCCGTGCAGAAAGTGCCGAATTGGTGGGCACCGTCCATCAAGGCACCATCCTTCGAGATGACCATTGGCGAGGAACAGAAAGTGACCTTCCACATCACGAATCCGAATGGCGACATGACTGAGACGTTGGCCGTGCAACATCAGAATGAGAGTGGCGAATGGGAAACCATAGCTCAAGTGGAGGATCGTTGGCGCTTGGATAGCAAGTCTATCAACCTCAAGGACATCGATTGCTCGGCCTTCAATCCCAACACAGATAGTTTCCGCATCATGCTGGTTTCGCTCACAGGGGTCACGGCCTACAGCAGCTCGTCCTTCGGATTGCTCACGAACCCGATCATCGAGACATCTTCTAAGAGCAGCGTCGAGGGATGGACGTGCAACCGCGAGGCTGTCAACGGCTACACCAAGAGTACGGGCGACACGTTTTTTGAGGTGTGGGATGCCACCGCAGCCAACATCAACTTCGACTACTATCAGGAACTCTCTGATCTCGAACCGGGCGTGTATAGCCTCTCTGCCAATGTGTTCAACACTGCCGACAATGTTGCCGGAGCTACGGTTAATGGTGCTGTCGGCCTCTATGCCAAGACGTCTTCTCAGTTCTATTTCACGCCTGTTACCGAGGATATTCATCTCGAATCAGCTGCCACCACCTTGCCTGCGGAAAGCAAGATCGCCATCGACCGCATCATTGTCACCGACGGCTCGCTTCGCGTGGGCATTCGCAACTTGGGCGTGATGACAGCGCGCTGGGCGGGCGGCGACAACTTCCTTCTCCGTCGCCTGGGCGATCTCACGGATGTCGATGTGGAGCACGAAATGGCTGACGCCAATGTTCATCTCTATGCGCTCATGCCTGCTATGGAGGGAGCTTCCGCCGACGATGCCCTTTCCGTGCCGCGTGATGCCTCGCGTTTCATCGTCAACCCAGATTGCAACCGCAAGACTTCTTACGCCTGGACAACCTCGAACATCGAGATCAAAGCGGATGCCGAATCGTTCGACAATAGTGCGTCCAATGCTTATTGGAACATCTGGAAGAGTGGTGCCTTCAACTCCACATTGACACAGGATGTCGATGGATTACCCTCTGGAACCTACACCGTCAGCGTGCTCGTGCGTGGACAGGAAACGGCCAACATGACGCTCACGGCTGCTGTCGAAACGAACTCGGTCAGCCAGACGTTGCAGGGTAGGGGAGCAGAAGCGGTCGAGGGCAGTGGCTATCCCAATGGCTGGCAACTGCTGACTACGCCCGCCATCGATGTTTCGCAGGGTCAAAAGTTGACGCTCACCCTTAAGATGACAGCTTCGGCTACCGCATGGTGGAGTGCCGACCATTTCGCTCTGACTTTAACCGCTGTTCCTGAATCCCTCACCGCCATCGGGGAAGTGAAAGGTGAAGAAATGAAGAACGAAAAATGGGCTGGCATGTGGTATGACCTGCAAGGCCGAAAAGTGAAAAACGAAGTGTTATCTCGCGGACTCTACATCATCGGAGGTCGTAAAATCCTGATTAAATAATCGTTTAATAAATAATCGTTTAATAAGTAATCAATGTGAAATTTATGTTGTTGCCATGCGTCAACAACAGCTCTGGTCGGACATGACAGGGGTATAATCCCTTTCATTTTCCACTTTTCTCTTTTCATGCGCATCCTCCTTGTCGGCGAATATTCCAATGTCCACTGGACCTTAGCAGAGGGCTTGCGAGCTCTCGGCCATGATGTCACCGTGCTCTCCGATGGCGACACTTGGAAGAACTATCCCCGCGACATCGACCTGCGGCGCAGCAGCCTTCACACAGCAGGCACCCTCCACTACCTCGCTGATATCGCTCGCGTGTGGTTCAAGTTGCGTGGTTATGATGTGGTGCAGCTCATCAATCCCGTATTTCTCGACCTCCGCGCTGAGCGCATCTGGCCCTTCTACAGCTATCTCCGCAAGCACAACGGCAAGGTCTTCCTCGGTGCTTTTGGCATCGACCATTTCTGGGTAAAAGTCGGCATGGATTGTACTACATTCCGCTATTCCGACTTCAACTTTGGCTCTCAGCTTCGCGACTATCCCTTCATGCATACGATGATCGACGACTGGCTCGAAGGCCCCAAAGGAACTCTCAACCTCCGCATCGCCGACGACTGTGATGGCATCATCTCCGGTCTCTATGAGAACGATCTCTGCTACCGCCCTTTCTATTCCGACAAAACTCACTTCATTCCCTTTCCCATCAACCGTGCCGCTATCACCCCCGCCAATACTTTAAACTTTAAACTTGATACTATAAACTTTTTTATTGGCATCCAGCGCGATCGCTCCTCCTACAAAGGCACAGACATCATGCTCGCAGCCCTCAACAGGTTGCAAGCCGACTTCGGATCCGAGCGTATGCAGATCGTCAAGGCCGAAAGCGTACCCTTCGCCCAGTATCAGGAAATGATGAACAGCAGCCATGTCATCCTCGACCAGCTCTATAGCTACACTCCAGCTATGAATGCCTTACTCGCTATGGCAAAGGGACTTATCGTTGTCGGTGGCGGCGAACCTGAACACTACGACCTCCTCGGCGAGCATGAACTACGTCCCATCATCAATGTCCAACCCACCGAGCAGGACGTCTATGACCAAATCGCTTCCCGCCTTCTCTCGGGCAAGGAGGATATACATCAACTTCAGCTCGACAGCATCGAGTACATTCGTCGCCACCACGACCACATTGCCGTAGCCCGTCGTTACGTTGATGTATGGAATTCTTCCGCCGCTCTACATTGAGCCGATGAGCGCTACACGCCAGGCACCGCGTCCGCCAGCTGCGCTGTATGTCTCCAACAGCCATCCCCTCATCCGCATCTGCCACGAAGCCTTGGGCAGACAGCTCTCTGCTATCTCGCGGAAAGCTTGCCGACCCTCACTACTGCCTTCATGCGCCAACTTACCAGCCATGATTCTTGCACGGACATACAGGGCTTTCTCGCAACTTCGCCGTTCCTTCTCATCCATCCTTTTCGCTTCACGTATATCCGTTGACACGGCCCGCATTGCCTTCACGATGGGGGCCAGTGTATCCGTGAAACTTGCGCCAGTCTGACTTTCTTCCTGCACGATGATTCGATGAAAGGCGCGCTGTGTCATCCAACGCAGACGGGGATGGGCCATCAGTAATCGCGTCCCTAATTCCCAGTCATCCCATGTTGTCAGCTCTTCGTTCCATCCTCCCTGCTCTCGCAGCCATGTGGTGCGCATGCTCATAGCCACTGTACATAACATGCTGTTCAGAATATGCACGGAGGTGCGCGCTGTAGCCTCGTAGTCTTTCACGCGGATTCGACCATCCACCTCCATTCTGACGGGAAAGGCCAGCAGATCCAGCTCCCCTCCGTGATCTCTTAACTCGTGGCACACTGCCTCGCAGAAATCCTCTGACATCAGATCGTCTGAGTCGAAGAAATACACCCACTCCGTCTCGCAGGCCTCCAACCCTCTGTTGCGGGCTACCGAGGCACCGCGGCGGGGCTCGATGAGCACATGGGCTCGGTGGAAATCTCCCTGATGCGTAGTGACAAATGTGCTACATATCTCAAGCGATCCATCAGTGCTGCCATTGTCCACCAGAATTAAATCCACCTTTTCTCGTCTGGCTGCTGCCGCTATCGATTCTAACGTCCGATTCAGAACGCTCGCGCGATTGCGCACGGGAACTACTATGGTCAGTTTCGCTTTCATCTGCGGATATAATTGATGCCATACATGAGTTCTTTCATCACATGCCACGGATTCACCTTCTGACGCACGCCAATCCCCAAAGCTTCTCTCATACTCCGCACAACGGCTTCCAACAACGAATGTTGATATCCGTATAATGCCCCCTTCGATCGCAACACACGCTCATCAAGCACCCGTGTTCCTGTAGTCAAAGGGTCTGTGTAGCCGATGTCATCTGGCACAATCAGCACCTTGAGCCCCTTGCGCAGCATATCGGTCAGCAACACATCTTCCTCGCCAGCACATAGTTCCTCGGCACCCAGTCCGAAGCGTTCGTCGAAACGGATTCCGGCTTGCCACACGCGTGCGCGGAACGTCATTTCCCACGAGCAGACATAATAGCTGCGGGGGTGATGACCGTACAGGGTTAGTTCTTTAGGATAAGGCTTAAAATACTCACCATCAGTGCGGCTACGCAATCGCATCAGTGCTCCGTCCATCTTGGGATAGCGCTCATAGATAGCGTGCAGACGCTCAAAAGCCTCGGGCATAAGACGCTCGTCATCGTCGGCTATCACGCAGATGGCATCTTCAAGCGGATGTTTGAGCAAACCGAGCATCGTCGCAATCGCATGATTCCGGTTCCTGCTCAATCCCCTTCCCTCCATCTTCGTCAGCGTCACATCGCCCCGCCCTCTAAGCATCGCTTCTGCCTCCCAAGCCGATTGACCTATGCTTCTTTCGTCAGAAATCTGCCAACTCACCACGTATTGCACCCCATTCCTCTCTGGCAGTAGCACTTCAGGCACCTCGCAGATACCCTTGTCTATCGTAGATATCAGCACAAAAAACCTCATCTCACCCTTCAAGATTAAAGCCGTTCACAGCTCTTATCATCCGTTCAACCTCCTCGTCTGTCATTACAGGGTAGATAGGCAGACTTAGCACCTCGCGGTGAATCTGTTCCGTTATCGGCAGGCTCAGTCCAGCCAACTCAGGCAGTGCCTGTTGGCGATGAGGTGGGATAGGGTAGTGGATGATGGTCTCTACCCCTTGTTTCTTTAGCCACTCCATCAGCTCGCTGCGATACCCTGTGCGGATAACAAACACGTAGAACACGTGCTCACGTGCGTCGCGCGGCATCGCGGGCTTCACTACGAGCGGGTTGTCTATCCCCTCCAAATAACGGCGCGCTATCTCACGTCGCCGTTCATTGTCGGCATCTAAGCGCGACAGCTTCACGTCCAGCACAGCCGCCTGTATCTCATCCGTGCGTGAGTTCATGCCTGGCACTTCATTCACATATTTTTCTTTCGAACCGTAGTTGCTCATCATGCGGATCATTTCTGCCAGCGTATCATCGTTTGTCGTCACGCAGCCTGCATCTCCTAAGGCACCGAGGTTCTTGGCGGGATAGAAGCTGAAGGCGGCGGCATGACCGAGATGGCCAGCGTGCCGATCGCCTTGCATCGCACCATGCGCCTGCGCGGCATCTTCCACCACAATCAGATTGTGCTCTTCCGCAAAGGCATTGATGGCCTCCATGTTGCACACACGCCCATACAGATGCACAGGCAGCACGGCCACTGTGCGGTTTGTGCGCGCCTGTTCCATCAGACTGACGTCCATGAGATAGTCCTTCAGCGATGGCTCGCACAGCACAGGCGTCAGCCCTGCCTCTTTGATGGCTAAGATGGTAGCGATGAACGTGTTGGCAGGCACGATAACTTCGCTGTCATCCGACCACCAGTTTAGCCGCTTCAATGCACGTAGCGTCAGCGTCAGTGCCTCTAATCCGTTGCCGCATAGTATGCAATGCTTGGTACCCACGTATTTGGCAAAGTGAGACTCAAAAGCGGTCACGCACGTGCCTTGCAAATACCACCCGCTACGTACTACCTTGTTCACAGCCTCTGTCAGCAGGGGCTCGAAGCTGGCATTCAAACGTTTTAGATTCAAGAACTTCACGCACTCCTGCGGACGGATCGTCTGTGGCTGTAGTTGCTCAATCACTGAGGCATTCAGCTCCAGTTCATAGCTGTCGTAGCACACCGAACGGGCTCCAAAACCTTCCTTCTGGAAGATCAGACCTTCGTTCAGGTAGTTGCCGCCGTGTTCCGTCGAGATGCCGAAGTCCAGGTAGGCCATCGTCTTGAAACGCTCGTTGATTAGGTGACGGAACAGCAAGTCTAACGCTCCGTTCTCTCTTCCCACTTCGCCCGAGGCGATATACTGGATGTGGGCCACACGACGCGTGATGAACACTACGCAACCAGCAACAATCTCTTTCCCGCTCTTCACCAAGAACAGCTTGATCTGCTGCGGGAAACGGGACATCAACAACCGCATCTCCTCAAACGTATGCACGGGTTTCACCGCGTGATTCTCTTCCAACACACGGGTCAGCAGCTCCCAGAACTCGGCTAACGTGTCCCAGTCCTCGTCGGTCATGCGGTCGATGTACAAGTCGTTGTCGATGGCTTTCTTCGCACCGCGCAGACGCAGCTTACGCATCTGCAACGGAGTTGACATCGTTACCACACTGCTCACACAACGCGTTCGTAGGTGGGCATTCGAGCGGAACAACGCATACAGATCCTCTTCTGACGCGCATGCACTATATATATAAGGTATGGGTTTATACACTAAATGCTTCGCCTGAAGGTAATCCATGTACCAGAACAGTATGTCCTGAAACATCTGCATCACCTGCAGCTGCGTCGCTGAAGTCGAGAGGATCAGACCGCCGTAAGTTAAACCCTGATGTGACACTACCGTCTGCTCATGCTCTATCCAGTTGGCGGGGAACAGACCCACCAACACCGAATCCTCGTAGATCATCAGCGAACAATCCACGAAGCGGTCCGCATGGTAGTCCATGAAACCACGCTCGAACAAAAACGTGCCATTCTTCGATTCGCGGACAAACTCATTCCATTCATCCGACGTCTGTGGCGTATATTGTACAATAGTCATTTCCTAATTCTTTCTAAAAACTCTTCCCTGTCATGCACATACCCTCCTGCATCATACGCCTCGCTTGCCACAACTACACATACTGTTCCCGGCGCGAAGCGGCGCAGCTCGCACCATACCCCAGCAGGAATCAGCACACCCGTTCTCGAATCCTTTAGCTCGATGCAGCTGCAACGTTCGCCGTCATCCACCTCAATCTCGAAACTGCCCGTTACAGGAAAAACCACCTCATGACACGTCCAGTGGGCATGACCACCACGCGTCTTATCCTGTGGTACACCTGAAATCCAGAACACACGTCGAATATCGAATGGAATGTGCACACTGCCCTCCAAGAACGACAAACGGCCACGTTCGTCCACATTCTCAGATAGTTGAATCAATCTGACACCTTTAGGCAATATCGCTGCTTTCATACGCTATGCAAGAATTTTGGTGCAAAGATACATTTTTCTTGTGAAATTACTTGCACAATTCAAGAAAAACATCTACCTTTGCACCGCAATTCTGAGGAAGAGACCTCAAAATCGATAAAATCGATGGTTGCAAAGCTGGGAAAACTCCCACGGAAGTTTGGGTGAGTGGCTGAAACCACCAGTTTGCTAAACTGACGTACGGGTTACCGTACCGGGGGTTCGAATCCCC
>CAJORF010000109.1 GCA_905236985.1 uncultured Bacteroidaceae bacterium
AAGGAAGTTATTGCTTAACCACTAAAACAACTGAAGAAACATGGCACATAAAAAAGGTGTAGGTAGTTCTAAGAACGGCCGCGAGTCCGCAGCTCAAAGACTCGGTGTGAAGATTTTTGGTGGTCAGCACTGCGTAGCTGGCAACATCATCGTTCGTCAGCGTGGTACGCAGCACTATCCCGGCAAGAATGTCGGTATGGGCAGCGATCACACACTCTATGCCCTCACTGACGGCATCGTCACCTTCAAGAAGGGACGTCTCGACCGCAGTACGGTGTCCGTAGAACCCGTCGCAGAGGCATAAGCTACTCTCGTAATTTACAATTTACGGATTTACAATTTACGATTTGGTGTGCCTCATCAAACAGGCCTCCGAACGTAAATCGTAAATCCGTAATTCGTAATTGAATTACATCGTAAATAAATTGTAAATAGTAAATCTGTAAATAGTAAATCCTTTCGATGTTAACACTTAAACTCATCAACGAAGAGACTCAGCGCGTCATACGCGGTCTTGAAAAGAAACACTTCCAGGGCGCTGCCGAAGCTATCGCAGCTGTCCAGGCAACAGATAAAAAACGCCGCGAGGCTCAACAGCAACTTGACAACCTCCTCGCCGAGAGCAAGAAGAAAGCCGCTGAAATCGGTGGTCTCATGAAAAAAGGACTGCGCGACGAGGCAGAAAAGGCCAAGGCCGCCGTCGCCGAGATGAAAGAGAAGACCAAAGAGCTCGAAGCCGCTATGGACGAGGCTCAGCGTCAGCTCAACGAGCAGCTCTGCCAAATCCCCAACATCCCCTACGACGAAGTGCCCGAAGGTGCAGCAGCAGAGGACAATCTTGTTGTCAAGAGCAACCTGCGCGAATGTCAGCCGGGCGACACCGTGGGCAACTGGACAACCAATCCCGTCGTCGAGGATGCTCGCCTACCTCACTGGGAGCTCGCCAAGAAATACAACCTCATCGACTTCGACCTCGGCGTGAAGATTACTGGTGCCGGTTTCCCTGTTTATATCGGTAAGGGAGCACAGTTGCAGCGCGCCCTCATCAACTTCTTCCTCGAAGAAGCCCGCAAGGCAGGTTATACAGAGATTATGCCCCCCACCGTCGTCAATGCCGCCAGTGGCTACGGCACAGGTCAGTTGCCCGATAAGGAAGGTCAGATGTACCACGCCGAAGTCGATGATTTCTATCTCATCCCCACCGCCGAAGTTCCCGTCACGAACATCTACCGCGACGTCATCCTCGACGAGAAAGACCTGCCCATCAAGAACTGCGCCTACACACAGTGCTTCCGTCGCGAAGCCGGCAGCTATGGCAAGGATGTGCGCGGCCTCAACCGCCTGCATGAGTTCTCAAAGGTCGAGATCGTGCGCATCGACACGCCAGAGCACAGCCGCGAGAGCCACAAGGAGATGCTCACACACGTAGAGGGACTGCTCCAGAAGCTGGAACTCCCCTATCGCATCTTGCGTCTTTGCGGCGGCGACCAAAGCTTCACCTCTGCCATCTGCTACGACTTCGAAGTTTATAGCGAAGCACAGCAGCGTTGGCTCGAAGTTAGCTCTGTCAGCAATTTCGATACCTATCAGGCCAACCGCCTCAAGTGCCGCTATCGTCCGGAGACGACCAAGAAGCCCGAGCTCTGCCACACGCTCAACGGCTCTGCCCTCGCACTGCCCCGCATCGTAGCTGCCCTGCTCGAGAACAACCAGCACGCCGATGGCATCCATATCCCCGCCGCCCTCCAACCCTACACTGGCTTCGCCGTCATCGACTGATTCCACCCTATTGCTGACCCACATCCATTTCCCTATGGGTTTTATTCAAAACCCATAGGGAAAAATGCCAAAACCCTTATAGGTTTTGGCATTTTTCATTATCATAAAAAAAGCAGTCCCGAGACTCACGTCTAAGGACTGCACAACACAAACACAAAATAAAACACGACATTATGCACTTCAGACAGGCATTGGGGATGGAACGGAATTCTAGGGAGGAAATTGATCCCCGCGTCTATAGACATATAAGCGAGAGATGCTCACGCACTTCCACTGCCGATGGCCAAGACAGCCCTAATGCATAGTTGGATGAACCACAAAATCAGAGATTATTATTTGAATGAACTAAATTCGGTTTAATCGTTGTTGAAAGATTACATGATGCCTCTCTCGCGTAGTGCAAGTTGCCATTTCCAGGCAGTGGCGAGGACATCCTCCAGTGGAGTGTCAGCCTTCCATCCGAGTACTCGGTTGGCTTTATCGACATTGCCCCAGACCTGCTCAATGTCGCCTGCACGACGTCCGACGATTTGATAGTTGAGCTTGACACCAGTAGCTTTCTCGAAGCCGTTGATGAGCTCCAGAACGCTTGTTCCCTTGCCAGTTCCAATGTTATAGACCTCAACGTTCTCCTCCGTCTTGTCCTCCATGATACGTGTCATGGCACAGACATGTGCCTTGGCCAGATCAACGACGTAGATGTAGTCACGGATGCAGGAGCCGTCGGGCGTATTGTAGTCATCGCCGAAGACGCTGAGCTTCTCGCGGATACCGATAGCGGTCTGGGTGACATAAGGGATCAGGTTAGCAGGCACGCCAAGGGGCAGCTCACCGATGATGGCACTGGGATGAGCGCCGATGGGGTTGAAGTAGCGTAGGAGAATGGCCTTGATGGGCGAGCCGCTGGCCACAGTGTCCTGTATAATCTCCTCGTTGATCTGCTTGGTGTTGCCGTAGGGACTCTCAGCCTTCTTGATGGGGGTTTCCTCGGTAGCGGGGAGCTGGTCGGGCTGTCCATAGACGGTGCAACTGCTGGAGAAGATGATACCCTTGACATTGTACTTGGGCATCAACTCCAGAAGGTTGATCAGCGAGACGATATTGTTGCGGTAGTACAGCAGGGGTTTCTCGACACTCTCGCCCACGGCTTTACTGGCAGCAAAATGAATGATACCACTGATTTGGGGATATTTCTTGAAGACGGCTTCAGTAGCATCAAAATCGCGAAGATCAACTTGCTCGAAAGCCGGACGAATTCCCGTGATCTGTTCGATTCCATCAATGACATCTGCACGCGAATTGGAGAGGTTGTCCACGATGACAACATCGTAGCCTGCGTTCTGCAGTTCTACTGTCGTATGGGAACCGATGAATCCAGTTCCACCTGTTACGAGAATGGTTTGTTTCATGCTGAAGGGTTGTTGATATGGGTTTAAAATAGCTATTTATTTACCTATGCGCGAGCAAAAGTAGCATATTTATCTCATATTACCAAGTTTTTTTGGTAAAAAGTACGATTTAATGTCAAAATTAAGTGATAAACGGTGTATTAAGTACACCTCCAACCCATTCGGTAAATGGTTCTTCGCTGTCGAGAAGGTGCCAGGATATCACATTTCCTTCAGCGTCGAACGATACACTTACTGGTCCCTGTATCAACTGTCCATTGGAGAGGCGAAGGGCGTGATAGGCGCGATGGTGGACAGGATTGTTCATCGACGATTCGATCTGCGTTGCTGTATAATGTGAGGCTGCTGCATACGCCTCTTGCCCCGCTGGCGTGGTTGGACATAAGGCTTTTCCTTGACAATATCGATCTTTTGATCGACCGTCTGTTGGCGGCGTCGCTCATCGGGTGAGAGTCGGCGTTCGTTCTCCTGCTCCTGCAGGGAATCGATTCCGAGGGAATCGACAGCGAGTGTGTCTGTCTTCAAGGAATCTGTCTTAACCTTGTCTTCCTCCTTCTTCTCCGGATGATGACGGATGAGCATAATCTCAGTTGCAGCTATAACGGTTTGCTCCTGACCCTCTTGTGCGATAGGGAGATAGAGGTGTCCTGTGATGGCTTTTGGCTTCCATTTATCAGGATTCATCACACGGAGCTCAAACTGCTGCCCCGTGGAGGCATGGCGGACAGCGGCGCGCACGGAGTCGTTGGTGAAATAGACAATCAGGTCAGCGGTGACATTCCTATAGCTCCTCTTGGCAAATGATTCGGGAATGAAACGCCAGAGGAGTTCATCGCCTTCCATCCAAGTGGAATCACAGGTCTGACGAAATGACTGGATGTTTTCCTCAACCTTGCTACGGACGATCATGATGGGAAGCCCGCCCCAGACATTGGCTGTATCGCCATCGGCACTGAGGTTGGCATAAACATCGCGCACATTGGTCTGCCCGTAGGCTAATGCCTCGCGCTCGTAGCGTCGCCCGAGGTTCTTGTAGATCTTGTTGAGACGCTGGAGGTCGCTGCAATAATACGTCATGGACTGTTCAAATTCCTCCTCAGTGATGCCATGCTTGTGGAACACGGCAGCGATAAGCTCGTAGCGATAGGTCTCGGTGGTGCCGGAATCAGGCGGCATATTCTCAGCTATGCTTTGTGCCATGTGATAGTCATAGAGCACGCGTTCCATCTTGCGTTCACCAATGATGCCGTCCGGCAGTCGCGGACGGCAGGCATCAAGGAGCACAATGGCAATCACGCCGAGCAAGAGCATCGCAATGGCGCGGTGCGTTGAACGACGTAACATATGAGTGCTGAAGACGGTCATTCTATGGGTTCGGGAGTCGTAGCGATGTCCTCAGGAACAGGGGGAATGGGCTTGTCGGCCTCTGCTACATTCTCGGCCAGCTCCGTGGAGAGCGTCTGGCGGCAGAACAGCAGCAGCGCGACGACTCCGCATGAGATGCAGGCATCTGCTACATTAAAGATATAGGAGAAAAAGAGGTAGCGCTGACCACCGATCAGGGGGAGCCATGAAGGCCACGTCCACTCGGCCAACGGGAAGGAGAACATATCGACTACCTTACCACGGAACCACGTGGAATAGCCTTCGCCGAAGGGAACGAAATCAGCCACGGCAGGCCACGATGGATCATTGAAGATCATGCCATAGAAGACGCAGTCGATGATGTTGCCTGCGGCACCTGTCATGATGAAAGCCAGACAGATGAGGTATGTCCACCCTACCCCGCGGCGTATGCAACGGCCGATATAGATGGCCAAGGCAGCGGTGGCAAGGAGACGGAAGCCCGTGAGCAAGTACTTGTCGAAGAGCTCCATGCCAAAGGCCATACCGTTGTTCTCGACGAAAGTCAGACGGAACCAATCGGTGACGGTGATGGTCTCGCCCAGTGCCATATGCGTCTTCACCCAGATCTTCACAAATTGGTCGATGACGATGAATCCGATGAAGATGAGGGCTACCGTGATGTGCTGACAGCGACGGCGTGTGGGTTGGTCAACGAGTGCGCTTGGGATCATTCTTCACTTCAATGCTGAGCGTAGCGTGCGGCACTGCGCGCAGTCGTTCCTTGGGGATGAGTTTGCCCGTCTCGCGGCAAATACCGTAGGTCTTGTTGTCGATGCGAATGAGTGCAGCCTTCAAACCCGTAATGAATTTCTGCTGTCGCTGAGCCATGGCGAGTAGCTGTTCCTTGGACTGTGTCTCGCTTCCTTCCTCCAGGGCGTGATAGGTAGGAGCCGTGTCATCTATTTCGTTGGAGTCACGCCCCATAATACGGTCCATTGTCTTTTCATAATCGCTCTGTGCAATGGCGAGTTTCTCGTTGATCAAGGCGCGGAACTCCTCAAGTTCCTCGTCTGTGTAGCGTGTTTTTTCTTCTTCCATCGTAAGGAGTTATTGATGATAAACGGTTTGCTTCGGGAAAAAGGATCAGATGCGCTTGACGTTGACATTGAGTTTGAAGTCCTCGAAGTCGAGCACGGCAGGAGCATCGATATCCGCGACCACTTCGATGGCGTCAGCCAGCACCTGTGATGTGATGTAGTTGCCGTAGAGGCTGACGGCACGGTCAGTCAGTTCGTTGTGTTCGAGCTGTATGTGTATGCGGTCAGTGATCTCAAATCCGCTTTCCTTGCGAAGGTTCTGGATGCGCTTGATGAGCTCGCGCGCGATACCTTCGTTACGGAGTTCGTCGGTGACGGTGATGTCGAGTGCCACGGTGAGTGCACCGTCATTGGCCACTGTCCATCCGGGGATGTCCTCGCTGAAGATCTCAACATCCTCGAGGTCGATAACGACTGCGTCGCCGGTGGGCAGCGTCAAGGGTAGATGACCAGTCTCGAGTTCAGCGATCTGCTCCTGCGTGAGAGCAGTAACGGCAGCGTTGACGTCCTTCATCAACTTGCCGAACTTCTTGCCCATCGTGCGGAAATTGCACTTCACCTTCTTCGTCAGTAAGCCTGCGCCCTCAACAAACTCCAAATCCTTGACGTTGACCTCGTCAAGGATGAGCTGTTTGACGGCTTCGATGCGGAGCTGCTGCTCGTGGTCGATGGCGGGTATGGCGATACGTGCCAGAGGCTGACGCACGATAATCTGCTCTTTCTTGCGGAGGGAGAGCACCATCGAGGTGATGTCCTGTGCGAGTGCCATACGCGACTCCTGCTCCTTGTCGATGAGGGCATCACAGGCGACAGGGAAGGTGGCGAGATGGACGGAAAGGCCCTCGCTATGCTCATTTGCTGCGCGCCAGCTCTCCCCTCCCTGACAGGAAAGACTGGTGGAAGGTCTTACACTGTGCAAGTCACGGTATAGTTGGTCGGCATAGAAGGGGGCGATGGGAGCCATGAGGCGGCTGATGGTCTCCAAGCAGGTGTAGAGAGTCTGATAGGCACTGAGTTTGTCAATACTCATCTCACCTCCCCAGAAACGCTTGCGGGAGAGACGCACGAACCAGTTGGAAACGTTGTCGATGACGAACGATTGGATGAGACGTCCGGCGCGCGTGGGTTCGTAGTTCTCATAACTCTGCTCCACTTCGCGGATGAGGGAATTGAGCGATGAGAGGATCCAGCGATCCATCTCCGAGCGTTGGCTCATCGGTATCTCAGCTTCCTCGAAATGCCAGCCATCGACGTTAGCGTACATAGAGAGGAAGGAGTAAGTCTGATAGAGCTTACCGAAGAACGAGCGCGACACTTCCTGCACGCCGGCTTCGTCATATTTGAGGTTGTCCCAGGGCTGTGAGTTGGTCAGCATATACCAACGCACGGCATCGGAACCGAATTTCTCGATGTTGTCGAAAGGATTGATGGCATTACCGAGACGCTTGGACATCTTCAGACCGTTCTTGTCGAGAACGAGACCATTGGAGATCACGGCCTTGTAAGAGACGCTGTCAAAGA
Source organism: uncultured Bacteroidaceae bacterium (assembly GCA_905236985.1). GTDB lineage: Bacteria > Bacteroidota > Bacteroidia > Bacteroidales > Bacteroidaceae > Physcousia. The sequence goes on from CAJORF010000109.1 coordinate 7,154, forward strand.
CCATTGTAGCGATGGCGTGCAATGTGAAGAACCAACCGCGCGTCTGGTCAACACCCTCGGCGATGAAGTCAGCAGGATAGGCGATGCGCTTGTCCAGTGCTTCCTTGTTCTCAAAGGGATAGTGGATTTGGGCGTATGGCATAGCGCCGCTGTCGAACCACACGTCAATGAGGTCGAGCTCACGCTTGAGGGGCTGACCGCTTTCGCCGACGAGGATGATGTCATCAACGTAAGGACGGTGGAGGTCGATGCGGTCGTAGTTCTCCTGACTCATGTCTCCCACGATGAAGCCTTTATCCTTCAGCGGGTTGTAAGCCATAAGACCAGCGCGCACGCTCTTCTCTATCTCATTGTAGAGCTCTTCGATGGAACCGATACAGATTTCCTCGCGCGTTTCCTTGTTGCGCCAGATGGGCAGCGGTGTACCCCAGTAACGGCTGCGGCTGAGGTTCCAGTCGTTGAGGTTCTCGAGCCACTTGCCAAAACGCCCCGTTCCCGTCGATTCGGGCTTCCAGAGGATGGTCTTGTTGAGCTCCATCATGCGTTCCTTGGCGGCTGTGCTGCGGATGAACCAACTGTCAAGGGGATAGTAAAGTACTGGCTTGTCGGTGCGCCAACAGTGGGGGTAGTTGTGAACGTGCTTCTCAATCTTAAAAGCCGTGCCAGCCTGCTTCATCTCCATGCAAAGCACGATGTTAAGATCTTCGGTCTTGGCCAAAGCCTTCTCGTCGAGACCTGCATACTTGGGATCGTAGGCGTTCTTGACGAAGTCGCCAGCATGATGCCAGTAACTATCGTTGACACAGGTCTCGACGAACGCCGGATCCATGTCCTCCCTGACGAAGTACTTACCCGTGAAATCAACCATCGGACGAGTGTCGCCAGCCTTGTCGATAACGAAGAGAGAGGGGATGCCAGCATCCTTGGCCACCTTGGCATCGTCGGAACCAAAGGTTGGAGCGATGTGAACAATACCTGTACCGTCCTCGGTGGTGACGTAATCGCCGTGGATGACACGGAAAGCATCGGCAATTTTATCAACAGGCTTGCCGTTCTCCAGTGCACAGGGCTTAATCCAGGGGAAAAGCTGCTCGTAGTGGAGACCGAGGAGGTCAGCACCAGTGCCTTCCCATACGACTTCTGGAACATAAGGGATGTCCGCACCGGCGGACGAACCGCCGGACACAAGAGCGGGGAAATAGACATCCTTGCGTGCCTTAGCGAGGATGTAGATAGCCTCCTCCTTGGTGTAAGGGTTCTGTCCTTTCACGGCGACATACTCAATCTTGGAGCCTACACAAAGAGCGGTATTCGAAGGTAAAGTCCAAGGAGTGGTAGTCCAGGCGAGGATATAGACGGGGAGAGAAGTCTCAACGGGGAAACCGTCGAGCACACTGGTCAGGGAGTCTGTTACGCGGAATTGCGCCGTGACAGTCGTGTCCTTGACATCGCGGTAGCAGCCGGGTTGGTTGAGCTCGTGGGAAGAAAGACCCGTGCCAGCAGCGGGACTGTAGGGCTGAATGGTGTAGCCCTTATAAAGGAGATTCTTGTTGTAGAGCTGCTTGAGGAGCCACCACAGAGTCTCGATGTACTTATTGTCGTAGGTGATGTACGGGTGTTCCATATCAACCCAGTAGCCCATACGGCGGCTGAGGTCTTCCCATTCACTGGTGAACATCATGACATTCTCGCGGCATTTACGGTTGTAGTCGTCGATGCTGATGGTCTTGCCGATATCCTCCTTGGTGATGCCCAGCTCCTTCTCCACGCCGAGTTCGACGGGCAGTCCGTGAGTGTCCCAACCAGCCTTGCGGTGGACTTGGAAGCCCTTCATGGTCTTGAAGCGGCAGAAAGTGTCTTTGATGGAACGTGCGAGGACGTGGTGAATGCCTGGATGTCCATTGGCAGATGGCGGTCCCTCAAAGAAGACGAAGGAGGGGCAGCCTTCACGTTCGTCGATGCTATGATGGAACAGGTCTTCGCGTTCCCACTGTTCCAGTATCTCATGGTTCACCTCAGTGAGGCTGAACTTGGAATATTCAGGAAAGTTGTTCGTCATATTCGAATGATAAAAATGTGTCGTTATTCTTAAAGTGGCCGCAAAATTAGTAAAATAGTGTCGAATGGCAAAATAATTTATTATTTTTCAACTCTTGCAACCCTAATTCGCCCGTAAAACAAAGAATCAGGTTGCGAGAGGCAACCTGATTCTTTGCTTTACACCATGTAAGAGTAGTAGGATCCACTCAGTGAGTGGCACCGCCAAGCGCGATATAGAGGGCAACGAGGGACTGTACTCCTTCGTAGAGGTTCTGTACCTCGCTGAGCTGTGCGTTGAGGAGACTCTCCTGAGCTGTGATGACCTCGAGGTAGCTGGCCTTACCGTTGTCCATGAGTTCGTGAGTGCCCACGTACGCATTTTGCAGGACGGCGACCTGCCGCTGATAGTAGGTATTTTTCTCACGGGACGATTGGATGTCAGCGAGTGCCTCGTTGACCTGGTTGCCAGCATTGATGACAGTCTGCACGTACTTGCGCTGCGAGTCCTTCTCGGAAAGCTTGGCAATCTTCAGGTTGGCCTTCAGCCTACCACGTTGGAAAATGGGCTGCGTGAGCGAGGCCACAGCATTGAACAGTAGGGCACCAGGATTGACCACAGCAGCACCAGAGTTGTTGGTCCAACCCAGCAAGCCCGAAAGATTGAGGCTGGGGAAGAAGGCCTGACGTGCGGACTGCGTGTTGTAGAAGGATTCTGCCATGACATAGTCGGCAATGCGGACGTCCGGACGGTTCTGTAGCAGTGCAGCAGGAACACCTGTGGAGATGTTGGCAGGCAAGAGGTATTCTCCCCAACGTCCGCGCTGGATGTGCTGCGGCGTGAGGGCTAACAGTTTGCAGATGGCGTTCTCAACACTGAGGATAGAACGGCGCACATCCACGATCTGTGTTTTCACATTGAGGTACGACGATTCCATCTGGTTGACAGCAGTGGAGTAAGCCTGACCATTCTCCCACAAGGACTTCTGTGTCTCCAAAGAGAGGTCCCACAAGCTGTCGGTGGTGAGGAGGATCTCCAACTTGCGGTCGAGCAACATCAGCATATTGTACTGCTGAACAACAGTAGAGATGAGGTTCGCACGCACGGATTCTTCGTAGATGCGGGCTTGCATAAGCGTCACCTGAGACTTGCGTCTGGCGGTGGTGATGGAGCCAAAAACATCTATGTCCCATGAGAGCTGCAGCGGGAGGCTGTAGGTCTTGCTGACGGCACTCCTATCAAAGCTGGCCAGGGTGCCAGAGGGCGCAAAGGAGAGCGCAGGCAGATAGGCCAGTCGGGCAGCTTTAAGCGATGCCTCGCTCTGCTCCACGGCGATGCGTGCGGAGTTGAGGTCGGTGTTTCGCACCAGGGCACTGTCAATGAGCTGCTGCAAGAGCGGATCGGTAAAGAACTCGCGCCATGAGATCTCGGCGATGCTGGCATTGATGCTGTTGGGATGCACAGTGGTGCCGAAGACATCGTCGGGCACAGTCGCCTTGGAGTCGTACTTTTTATAGAGGCTGCAGCTCGAGAGCAAGAGAGCCACGGCGGCAGCAAGGATAATATTCTTAATTTTCATTGTTTCGTGATTTCGGCATTTCGATATTACGCATTTTTCACTTTTCACTTTTCACTTCTTTCGGTGCGCTCTGGAACCGTTCGTGCAGCCCTTGAAACACGATGAAGAAGGCGGGGACTACGAAGAGGAGAGCGATGGTGCCGACGGTCATACCGCCAATGACGCCCAACGCAAGCGCACGGTTGCCGTTGGCTCCGGCACCTCCCTCAATGACAAGCGGAATCATACCAGCAATCATCGTGACGACGGTCATCAAGATTGGGCGCAGACGCTCCTTGCAGGCCTCAAAGGCAGCATCCGGAATGCTCAGTCCCTGAGCACGTCGCTCCGAGGCGAACTCGGTGATAAGGATAGCAGTCTTGGCCAACAAGCCTATGAGCATGATGACACCCGTCTGAAGATAGATGTTGTTGTCCATGCCTGGCAGGTGGTACAGCGAACCAATGTAAGCGCAGACGAAAGCACCCATCAGTCCGAAGGGTACACTCAGGAGCACAGCCCACGGCGTGAACCACGAGTTGTAGAGCGAAGCCAGGATGAGGTAAATCAGGATGGCACAAATGGCGTAGATGATGACGGTGCTGTTCGAGTTGCCAGCTTCCTCCACCTCACGCGACATACCGCTGTACTCGTAGGAGGCAGTGGAGGGCATCTCTTGACGGAACACCTCGGCAATCACCTTGTGGGCCTCACCCTCGCTGTAGCCGCTGGCAGGTGTGACGCTACAGGTGATGCTTTGGTAGAGGTTGAAGTGTTCGATACTCGACGAACCCACGATCTCCTTCAGCGTAACGAACTGCGAGAGAGGCGCCATCTTGCCGCCCTGCACTTTCACGAACATATTGTGGAGCGATGACGGGTCGAGACGGTACTCGGGTGAGGCAGCAACCATCAGGCGATAGACCTTACCGAACTGGTTGAAGTTTCCGACGTAAGCACCACCGCAGAAGGATCCCAACGTACTGAGCACGTCTCTGGGCGACACACCAGAGCGGTCGCACTGAGTGGCATTCACTTCGACCTGGTACTTCGGGTAGCGCTCGCTATAGGTAGAAATAGCCGAGCTGATTTCAGGACGTTCGGCCAGCTTGGCCAGAAAGAGCGCTGTTTTCTTTGAGAATTCCGACAGGTCTCCGCCCGTGGGATCCTGCACAACCAGGCTGACGCTGTTGCTCGTGCCATAGCCTGGAACCTGTGGCATCTGGAAAGGAATCACCCTGGCATTCTTGATGCTGAGGCAGTCCAGATAGAAAAGATTCATGACATTGTCAATCAAGTGCTCCATACCTGGACGGTCGTCCCAGTTCTTCAGACGCACGACAAGCGTGGCGAAATTAGCACCGTAGCCCGACATCAAGCCGTAGCCACACGACACGGCGTAACTCTCCATCTCGGGAATTTTATTCAGTTTCTCCTCCACCTGTTTCACCAGATCAAACGTCTGCTGAAGCGTGTAGCCCTCGGGGGCACTGACCTCTGCCATGAAGCAGCCCTGGTCCTCCTGAGGCACAAGACCAGAGGGGAGGCCCTTCATGAAGACCACCAGCAGCACGCAGGCGACTGCCAGCAGAACCCAAGCGATAGCGGGTCGCTTGATGAATTTGTGTACAGCCTTGGAGTACTTGGAGGCGATGGCGTTGTAGCTCGCATCGTAGGCCTTCTTGGTGTAATAGGACAGGCTCTTCTTCTGACTATCCTGCTCAGATATCTTCATCATGATGGCGCAGAGAGCAGGACAAAGCGTCAGCGCAGATACGCACGACAAGCCCACCGACGAAGCAATCGTCACACCAAACTGCGTGAAGAAGGTACCCGACGTGCCGCTCATGAAGGTCACAGGGATGAACACGGCCATAAAGACCAGCGTACAGGAGACAACGGCCACAGATACCTCGGCCATCGCCTCGCGGGTGGCCTGACGGGCATCGCTGATGCCGCCCTCCATCTTCGCCATCACCGCCTCGACCACCACGATGGCATCATCTACCACCGTTCCGATGGCGAGCACCAGTGCGAACAGCGTCAGTATGTTGAGCGAGAAGCCTGCCACCATGACAATGGCAAAGGTTCCCAGCAGAGACACGACAATCGAGATGGACGGGATAATCGTCGCCTTGAAGTTCTGAAGGAAGAAGAACACCACCAGCACCACCAGGATGATAGCAATGATGAGCGTCTCCACAACGTTGTGAATGGCGGCAAAGAGGAAGTCGTCGGAGGTCATCATGGTGACGAACTCCAGCCCTGCAGGCATCGTCTTCTGCATATCCTCACAAATCTTCGTGATGCGGGCGTTCACCTCCGTAGCGTTGGCACCAGGAGCCTGGAAAATCATCATCATCGCGCCAGGGGAGCCATTGATGTTTGACATGAAGCTGTAGCTCTCGGCACCAATCTCCACCGTAGCTACATCACCCAGTCGCAACAGGTGACCTCCTTCGGAGGTGCGCAGCACGATATCGTTGAACTCCTCAACGCTTTTGAGCGTTCCCTTGTACTCCATTGAGTACTGATATTTGTTCTCTGAATTCTCGCCTAATGAACCCGTAGCAGATACGAAGCTCTGGGAGCCGATAGCATTGAACACATCGTTAGGTTCCAGACCGTACTGAGCCATCACGTCGGGCTTCATCCAAACGCGCAGGGAGTATTTGTTACCCAATGCTTGCACCTCACCGACACCGGTGATACGCTGAATACGCGGTTTGATGTTGATATCGACATAGTTGGAGATGAAGTCGTTGTCATACTTGCCGTCAGCGCTCCTCACGGCCAGTACGCGCAAGATGCTATTCTGTCTCTTCGACACCAGTACACCCACCTTGGTCACGTCGGCAGGTAACGATGATGTTGCCTTCGAAACGCGGTTTTGCACGTTTACCGTTGCCATATCGGGGTCAGTGCCCTGTTTGAAATAAACAGAAATCTCGACATTGCCCGACGACGTAGCCTTGGAAGTCATATAGATCATATCCTCCACACCGTTGATGCTCTCCTCAAGCGGTTGGATGACAGACTCCATGATAGTTTTCGGGTCAGCACCAGTGTAAGAAGTGGAGATACTGACCGTCGGTGGTGCAATATCGGGATATTGCTCGACAGATAGCGTGCTCATCGAGATATAACCCACTAGTGCTATCACGATTGAGATGGCGCATGCCATCACATATTTGTTGATGAATATATTGTTTTTCATTTTTTCCGAAGTTGTCAAGTTGACGAGTTGACAAGTTGACGGTATCGCTTTTTAAAAGTAATCACTTGTTGACTTGTCAGCCTGTTGACTTGTTAACTAAAAAAGTACCTTCTGTCCCTCATATACATTATTAGCCCCGACAGTCACAATCCTGTCGCCTACGTTGAGACCACTGGTGATAGCAATGTCCTGGCCGTTGCCAATGTCCTCTGTCCTCACTTCTACAGCTGTTACCGTACTGTCGGCCAACACCTTATATACTTGCTGTTTGTCCAAAAGCTTCACCACAGCCACCTGCGGAACCACCATCACGTCCTTCTCAGCAAAAGGAATGACCACAGTACCCTGAATGCCAGAGAAGAGCTGTCCTTCGGGATTGGGGAATGTAGCCTTCAAGGCAATAGTACCTGTTGTTGCATTCACTACGCCCGTAGCACTGGTAATACGTCCTTTGTGCGGATATTCGGTGCCGTTTTTCATGACGAAGGTCACTTCGGGGAAGTGTTCCACGACTTTGTCGCTATGAATGTCAAAGCCTTCGACTACAGCCTCTTCGAGAACGGCCTCTGTCACGGAGAACTCGGCATTCATTTTCGTATTGCCGCTCAGGATGGTCAAGTACGTGGCAGGCGAAACCTGATCGCCGGTGCGCACGGGAATCTCACCAATAGCACCTGAAACGGGAGCCGTGATTGTGCAGAAGCCCAGGTTCACCTTAGCACGGTTCACCTGTGCACGAGCCTGTGCGACAGATGCCTGTGCCTGTTTGTAGGAATTCTCAGAGTTGTCAAGCATGTAACGACTCACAATCTTCTTTTCAAAGAGGTTCTTGTTGGACTCAAACTCCAGCTTAGCACTGCTCTCCTGAGCCAGTGCTGCCTGAAGGTTGGCCTCGGCAGCTTCCAGTTCCAACTGAGCGTTCCGCGAGTCGATGACGAAGAGCGTCTGCCCTTGCTTCACCTGGTCGCCCTCCGTCACGCAGATTTTCATGAGTTGTCCGCTCACCTGAGGCGTGATGGTCACATCGCTCTGTCCCTTCAGCTTGGCACTGAACTTCACAGGAACCGTGATGTCTTGTTTCTTCACCGTAATCGTCTCATACGATGTCTGGGTAAACTTGGGCATATCCGATCCACACGCGGCCAATCCAAATGCTGCGCCGAGCAGCAATGCCCCAATTTTAGTGTCGTTTCTCATACTTAATAATTTTAAAAACAATAAAAAATAGATCTATTTTGTAACTATAACTATTCATATATCTGAGACTCCTCACAGCAGAGCCAGAAGGACAATAGCGGCGAGGGTGAAGAGGAAGGAGACGGCAAAGAGAAGCGCGTCACTATGCTTGATGCCTTCGGGATTGGATTTATAACCAACAATCGTTGGGGCAACGGGCCACTCAGGGCGCAAAGGTTCCAGCCAACGAGCAGAATACCAGAGCATAAGAACATATATGCAGAAGCCCGTGAGCGTGCCGAAAAGCGCACCACAAAGGATGTCGCCAGGATAGTGGAGTCCCAAGTAAATACGGGAATAGCTGGAAAGGCAGGCCCAGCACAGCAAGGTCCACGTAATAGGGCTGCGACGGAAATACAACGAGATGAAAGTCAAAGCTCCAAAAGTGTTAGCAGCATGACTGGAAAAGAAACCGTAAAGGCCACCGCGACGATCGTTGACTAAATCCACGAGCCCCTCCAAGGCGGGTTCGTGGCTGGGGCGGAAGCGATGGAAGAAAGGCTTAGCGAATCCGCTGGATACACGATCGGCAACAAAGATGACCAATGCCAGACAGACGATGAAGAGCAACACTTCGCGCCACGGACGGTTCTTCAGCAGGATGTAGAGCAGCACAAGGATAAGCGGAATCCAAGTACCGGTCTTGGTGATGTAGAGCATCACCTGGTCAAGCCATGCACTGTCGCTGCCATTGAGCGTCAGCAAGAGCTGCTGATCAAAACGAATCACCTCTTCCATTTTACTCTTTTCACTTTTAAATCACTTCTGCATCGGAGCGATGAATCCATCCCTCCTTACCATCATTGATGCGGATTTCCACCCATTCATTCATCGTATCATCCTCAATGGCTACGCGTGTTCCCTCGTGCAGGATGAAGAGATCGGCTCCAGAAGCGCTGGGCGTACTCTTGACCACAACCGAGGGCGACATGATGACCGCATTTTTCCGATTTTCCATCTGATGGAGCTGCTGATAAGCGGCCAAATTGGCAAAGAGACATACGAGGAGTGAGATGACGGCTACACTGAACCCCGCTTTCTTGCCACCGATAGTGGGCAAGAAGAGGTAAGCTGCGATACTGGCCAGCATGAGGATGAACGTCAGGATAGCCATCCACGTCCACATCTCGATGCTGAATGACAGAACGATACTGCGGAAGAGCGAGACGAAGAACATCTCATTGGCAGGCATCACGCGATCAACGGTCTTCGAACGAGCCATTTCAAGATTGAAGCGAATGTCATCGTCGGAAGGGTCAAGCAGACGCGCGCGTTCATAAAAAAGAATCGCGCGCGCGATGGAGTCCTGACGATAGTAGGCATTACCGAGGTTGAAATAGAGCTGGGAACTACCACCGTTGGCTTCAAGCAGTTGGCTGTAGAAGCGCACCGCCGTGGCAAATTCCTCATGGGCATACGCACTGTCGGCCTCAGCCTTGGAGGGCAGAGCGACTGCGACGGGAGCGGTGGCCGCAGTGGTATCAGCGGGGAGTGTCACTTGCAGGCTGTCTTCCTGTGCGCAAACTGGCAAAGCAAAGAGGAACAGCAGGCACATTCCACACCCCATTTTTGTGTGCGAAGGGAGAAAATACCTTTGAAGGATATATTCGAGCTTATTCATAGTTATCTGATGTCTATTTATTTCAATTCATTATCTATTTTGTTGATGACATCTTCAGCAGCACTATAGACTTTGTCCATAGTCCGTGCAGGATCACCTGGGGCGAAGCGTACAAACTCGCACTCGTCGAGAGCAGCGAGGAACTGGTCAATGAGCTCGGCTGAGAGCTGGCGGTCGGTCAGTCGTTGGCGTACATTGTCCTTGTTGAGTTCACTGACGGGGATGTTCAGCTTGTCACTGACGTAACCCCAAAGAGCCTTCATTGTCTCTTCGAAGAAAGCGTTGGCATCGTTTTGATTGAGTAGCTTACGAGCCACCTTCAATCGACGTGAAGCGACCTTGCTGGCACCACGACCTCGACGCCCAACGATGTCGGCTTTTGCGACAGCCTGACGGCGGAAGATGAATACTAGCACGCCGAAGATTGCCAGCGCAATAGCGTAGATGAGCCAGTAGCGGTTGCTGCCATAGAGTGCGCTGTCGGCATTCAGGTACTTGGGTTCGCCCGTCTTGATGTAGCGGATGTCGCTGTTGAGGAGTTCCACCTCCTCCTTCGTCAGCCCCGTAGCAGCCGACGAGCTGCCGCCCTTGCCTTTCTCCACATCGATGGTGTAACCCTCAGTGGTGACGGTCTTATAGTCATGCGCATCGGGATCAAAGTAGCAGAACTCGACGGGAGCAAGTTCATACTTGCCTTGATGGCGAGGCACGGCGATGTAATCATAGATGACAGCACCCGATGAACCGCTGGATCCGATGTGTGTCTTATCCTCGGTCTTCGGGTCGTAGCTCTCGAAATCCTTGGGCCAAGCCACTGCGGGAGCTTTCATCAACTTCATATTGCCCGTTCCATTCACAGTGAGACGAAGCGTTGTCGCATCATTGGACTTAAGTTGCTGGGGCGTAAGGCTCGACTTGACAGTGAACTTACCCACAGCGCCCGAGAAATTCGCGGGTTTGGGCTTTGGCAAGGGATCAACCTGCAGCGTGACAGCCGGTGCCATCACGGTCTTCTTAACCTCCTGGACCATAGACCCGCCGCCAAAGAAGATGTCAAAGGGATCGGCGGAGCGATTCTGCTGCACGACGACGGCCTCGTATTTGATCTCAGGGATGATTAGCGTACCGGTCTTTTGCGGGAACACCACATACTGGCTCCAGACTACCGTTCCATAATTTTTACCATTATAGTGCTCCATCTTGAGTTCAGGCTGACGCTGACGATTGAGTTCCTGCACATGGAAGCCATCGAGTTCCGGCATTTTGCCTTCGAGGCTGGTGATATTGACGAGCGTGTAAAGCTTATAGGTCAAGAGTACAGCCTCTTGTTCGAAGATGCGTTTCTTGGAGGCGGTGACAGCGATAAAGATGTCCTTGCCAGTAATGCGGTCGCCAATATTTTGTGTGTGCATTCGGTCAGCCTGACTATGAGCTGATTGCCCAGAATTACCAGAGTTTCCGGAATTTCCTGAGTTGCCAGAACCTCCAGAGCCACCGGGAAGAACGGTGATGGATGGCGAGGCGGACTTCACACTCTTGCCGTCGCTGACCACCGTGGCAGCTGGAATTTGGAAGGTACCGGGCTTGTCGGCAGAGACAGTGTAAGTAAAAGTGACTGAACTCGATGAAGTGGTCTTTCCATTGATGATAGAGATATTCGATGACTGGCTGCGACTGGGACCGTACAGCTCCACAAGGCCCTCGAAAGGATCTATGTGGAAATCGTCAACATCGGAGGTGTTCACTACGTAGGACACACGAAAACGGTCGCCCTGAACGACCTCAGAGGGAGCCTGAACACGGACAGTAATGGCAGACTCTCCCCCCGTCCTCCCTATTAGGGAGGGGGCGGTTACACTTGCAGATAGAAAAGCTGCTCCTCCCCCTGCCCTACTTGTGAAGGAGGGAGTCATTACTTGTGCTATGGTTAAACCAATTGCTAATAATATTTTGTAACTCGTTCTCATTTTCATGAAAGATTGGTATTATTTGTAAGGTAATTGCCCCCTCCCTTATAGGAGGGCAGGGGGAGAGTTTTTACCATTGCTTCTCAAGCTGACGGCGCTGTGGCTTCTGCTGAGCCTTGTTGACCTTTTCCTGCGTGGATTTCTCCTCCTGCTGAGCAGCTTGCAGCAATTGCTCGGCATTTTCCTTGGACATCTTGGGTTGTTCCTGTTGTTGCTCCTGCTGGTCCTGTTGTTGCTGCTGTTGTTGCTGCTGGTCTTCTTGCTTCTGCTGATCCTGCTTCTGATCATCCTGTCCTTGCTGGTCATCCTTGCCGTCCTGATTCTGGTCTTGTTTCTTGAGCTGATGCAGACAAAGGGCGAGGTTATAGCGCGTATCGTCATCGTGGGGGTTACGACGCAGGGCGTTCTTGTAACATTCGATGGCCTCGGCGAACTGTTTCTGACTCTGTAGGATAACACCCATATTGTGATAGATCTGCGCGCAGCGATTCTTGTCCTTTTGGAGGCGAGCTGCTGTCTCGTAGCTCTTCATCGCATCCTTCGGCTGTCCTTGCATGAGCTGGGCATTACCCAAGTTGTAATGAGCAACGGGATTCGTGTTGCCCTTCTCAATGGCTTTCTGGTAATCGACCTGAGCCTTGGAGTAGGTACTGTCGCGATAGAGACGATTACCATGACGGATGAAGTAGCGATCGTTCTTCCTCTGCGCATAGATGCAGTTGTCCAAACCGAAGGAGGCTGGTGCTACGGATGTGAGAAAGATGACGGCGACAGCTGTTGCCACGCGCGATGGTGCCTTGAAGAGTTTGAAGCGGCTAAGGACGTGGTTCTTACGAGCTAGGAACATGATTTCCAGCAAAAGTAACACAAGAGCTGCCCAAGCGAAATCGCGGAAGTGCTCATCGTACTCAGTATAGAGTACGGACTCCATCTCCGCCTTGGCTAGCTTATCGACATATTTCTGCAACGCAGACTGCGCCGAAGAACTATTATCCACGTAGATGTAAGCTCCGCCTCCTGCCTGGGCTATCTGGCGGCACATATCTTCGTTTAGCTTCGACACGACGGTATTGCCGGCATTATCCGTAATAAAGCGGTTGCTGCCAGGGACAGGAATGGGACTTCCCTCAGGAGAACCAACTCCGAGGACATAGACATTCATTCCTTTCTTGAGTGCATCGTGGGCGGCTTCTACTGCCCCTCCTTCGTTGTCCTCGCCGTCAGTGATGACGAAGATTGCACGTCCCACTCCTTCCTGCTGCGTGAAGCTGTGTGTGGCGAGGTTGATGGCACGCGCAATATCTGTACCTTGCACAGCTATCATGTCAGGCGAGATGTTGTCAAGGAACATCTTAGCGGAGACATAGTCGCTGGTTATGGGCAGCTGAGTGTAAGCATCACCTGCATAGACGATGAGACCTACTTTATCATCCGTCATCTTATCAACGAGGCTGCTGATGAGCATCTTAGACTTGTCCAAGCGGCTGGGCTTGACATCCTCGGCCATCATAGAGTTGGATACGTCGAGGGCAATAATGGCTTCAATGCCCTTGCGTGTGCGAGTGTCGATTTTGGTGCCGTACTGCGGACGTGCCAGACAGACAATCATCATGGCAAGTGCGCCGTTCAGCAACCAGAACTTCAACTCGCGACGCCAGAGTGACACATCTGGCATCAGGGCTTTCAGCAATTCCAGATCGCCATACCTTTTCATGCGACGGCGACGGAGAACATCAGTGCCGTAGTGGAGCAAGGCCAGCAATGGGATGATGGCCAATGCGTAGAGATATAATGGATTCTCGAATCTAAACACGGCAAATAAATTTTCGATTTGACGATTAACTATTTTCGATTTGACAATTATACGATATTTTATTTCAATAGCCCAGTTGTGCAATTATCCAATCGTCCAATTACGGGATCTTCTTCAATATGGTTTCGCGAAGCAGGAGTTCGAGCAGAAGCAGGAGGCAGGCAGCGAGGGCGAAAGGAGCGAAGGCTTCGTAGCGTTTGCTGTACTGCTTCACGTTCATCTTCGTACGCTCCAGCTTGTCGATTTCCTGATATACCTCGCGCAGCTTGGCGTTGTCAGTGGCACGGTAGAACTCTCCATTGGTCGTTGTGGCGATAGAGGCTAAAGTCTTCGAATCAATCTCAACAGGGATGTTGATGTATTCAATATGTCCACCAACCGGATAGGGATAACGTGCAGTACCATTAGTTCCTACGCCAATCGTATAGACACGAATGCCAAAGCTCTTGGCAATCTCAGCTGCCGTCTGCGGCGAGATATCACCTCGGTTGTTGGAGCCGTCAGTCAACAGGATGATGACCTTCGACTTGGCCTTGGAATCCTTCAGACGTGTGATGGCATTTGCGAGCCCCATACCAATGGCTGTGCCATCTTCCATGAGTCCGCGCTGCACCATATCGCAGCTGACATTCTGGAAGAGGTTCAAGAGCACGGCGTGGTCGGTGGTCATCGGGCATTGCGTGAACGACTCGCCCGAGAAGATAGTCAGACCGATATTGTCGTTGGGACGTCCTGCGATGAACTCCGCTGCCACTTTCTTGGCTGCTTCGATACGGTTGGGACGCAAGTCCTCAGCCAACATCGAGGTTGAGATGTCCAGACATAACATGATATCAATGCCCTCTATCGTGCGGTCGCTCCATGAGTTGCTGGTCTGCGGACGGCACAAAACAAGGATAATCATCACAAAGGCTGCACAGCGCAACAGAAAAGGCGCATGGACGAGGGTCTGCTTCCAGCTTCGAGGAGACTTGCGGAAGGCTAATGTCGAGGAGACTTGCAATGAAGGCTCACTGTCGCGATTCCGCAACGCATACCATATTATATAAGGTATGAGCAGCAGGAGAAGCAGGAGAAAATATGGATTCGCAAATTGCATAGCTTATCGGATTAAATCGATGGTGAAATACAAGACAAAGGTAATGGCTACCAAGGCTGTGACAGCAATGAATCCCATGACAAACTTCATCGTCAGCGATCGGGCCTGACTCTGTTTCACTTCCTCGGGAACAATGATTTCCTCCTCAGGAATATTGGGATCTACCTCTATCTTTGTCTGGTTGATGAAGTCTATGGCAGTGACCAGATTGGCATCGTTTTCATTGATCATCGTGGACCACTTGGCAAACTTCACGAGGTCAGCTGTGGTGAAGAGCTGACGCAGCTCGGACAAGGCTGTCTCATCCTGTTCCTGCAGCAGACGGTCGATGATCTCTGAGGATGTCATCTCCATTGCATTGAAGCCATAGCGTTCCTTGATGTAGTTGCGCAGAGTATCGGTCAGCTGAGTGTAGTATTCCTTACTGTCTTCCTCAGCCCATTTGCGTTCGCCCTTGATGCGTTCGATCTCGCTCATGGCAACCTGATGAGGAGGCAACTTGCGTTTGCGCCGAATGATCTGAATGAGCGGTTTGTTCTCATGCCAATGGGTGTAGAGCCACATCAGCACAATGAGCAACAACTGGTTGATGATGAAGAACCAGATGACGGGCTTCCAATCATCCCATGAGAATGGATTGTTTTGGATGTCCTTAGGAGGTGCAAACCGATCCAAGTGGAGAGTGTCAACCTCAAACGGAATAATAGCTTTCAAGACCAACTGCTTAGACTGATATGGCTGACCATCTACTTCAACGCTAAAGGGTGGCAGGAGCACAATGGTGGAATCCCATGCTGTAATGGCATAGCGCTGCAGCACCTGCATGCGTTTACCATCGTCGAGAAGCGTTGTATCAGTGCCTAGCATCTCCACGATCTCCACATCATCGGCCAGCATCTGCTGGGGACGGAAATCGGGCATCTTCACCTTCTGATTGGTGTTGCAAGTGACGTCGAGTTGTAGCTCACGCTGCTCGCCTATGAGCACGAGGGGCGTGTCAATGCGGGCTTCGAAGACAACTTGTGCTCCAGCCAATACAGGAAGACAAGATAAAAGTATAATGAGGGATTTGAGTCTTTTCATGTTCGCTGTGCAAAGAGGTTACGAAGGGCAACTACATAATCTTGATCGGTACGTACACTCACGTGATCGACATTACTGCGCGTGAAGGTATCTTCGAGCCGTTGCTGACTCTCGTTCCACCACTGACTATGCGCTCTTCTCACTCGTTTATTCGATGTATCAACCCATTGGAGATGACCCGTTTCAGCATCCTTCACGCGCATAAGACCTACGTTCGGCAATTCAGCAATACGACGGTCATATACCTGTACAGCAACGACATCGTGTTTGCGGTTGGCGATGGTCAGCGACTGGCGGAAGTCACGTTCGTCTATGAAATCGCTCAACAGGAAGCACGTGCAGCGACGTTTGATGACTTGCGTCAAGTACTCCACGGCCTGCTGGATATTCGTGCGCTGGCTTTCGCCTTTGAAGTCGAGCAGTTCGCGAATGATATAGAGAATATGCTTGCGACCTTTCTTGGGTGGGATGAACTTCTCGATACGGTCGGAAAAGAAGATGACACCGATCTTATCGTTATTCTGTATCGCGCTGAAAGCCAAGGTAGCAGCTATCTCTGTGGTCATATCGCGCTTTGTCTGAACGGTAGTTCCGAAATCGAGACTTGAACTGACATCGACCAGCAACATCACTGTCAACTCGCGCTCCTCCTCGAAGACTTTAATGAACGGCTTGTTGAAGCGGGCAGTCACGTTCCATTCAATGTCGCGAATATCGTCACCATACTGATACTCGCGCACTTCGCTGAACGTCATTCCTCGTCCCTTGAAGGCCGAATGGTACTCTCCAGCAAAAATATTGTTGGAGAGACCACGCGTCTTGATCTCAATCTGGCGGACTCGCTTTAATATCTCAGATGTTTCCAAATTTGACAATTATAAGATGATACAACTTTACTATTTCTTTCCAATTGTCCATTTGTGAAATTGTCCAATTGTCCAGTTAGGGAACTTCCACCTTATTGAGAATCTTGGAGATGATCTCTTCGCTGCTGACGTTGTTGGCTTCTGCCTCGTAGGTCAGACCGATACGGTGACGGAGCACATCGTGAGCCACAGCGCGCACATCCTCGGGAATGACGTAGCCTCTGCGCTTGATGAAGGCGTAAGCGCGGGCAGCCAAAGCCAAGTTGATGCTGGCACGCGGCGAGCCGCCAAACTCGATGTAATCATTGATCTCCTTCAATCCGTACTTGTCGGGATAACGCGTAGCGAAGACGATGTCAGCGATGTACTGTTCAATCTTCTCGTCGAGATAAACCTGACGCACAACATCGCGGGCTTCAGTAATCTCTTTCGTCGAAAGCACTGGGAGCACAGCTGGGCGTTCGCCATTGATATTCTGTCGGATGATGCGCTTCTCCTCGTCAAACTTAGGATAGTCGATGACGACCTTCAACATAAAACGATCTACCTGAGCTTCTGGCAGCGGATATGTACCTTCCTGCTCGATGGGGTTCTGCGTAGCGAGAACGAGGAAGGGAGCGGGCAACCTGAAGGTCTGCTTGCCGATAGTCACTTCGCGTTCCTGCATCGCTTCGAGTAGTGCGCTCTGCACCTTGGCAGGAGCACGGTTGATCTCGTCGGCGAGGACAAAGTTAGCGAACACGGGGCCTTGCTCTACCATGAATTTCTCATCCTTCTGAGAGTAGATCATCGTACCGATAACGTCAGCGGGCAACAAGTCTGGCGTAAACTGGATGCGGCTAAACTTAGCGTCGATGAGCTGTGCCAAGGTCTTGATAGCCAAGGTCTTTGCCAAGCCTGGCACACCTTCAAGGAGGACGTGGCCGTCGCTGAGAAGGCCGATGAGGAGTGATTCTACGAGATGACGTTGACCGACAATCGTCTGGTCCATACCAGTCATCAGATTAGTGACGAAAGCACTCTGATGTTCAATCAGATCGTTCAGTGCACGAATGTCAATGGATTCTGCCATTTTTCTATAAAATAATTTTTTAGTTTGATGATTCTTGTTTCTTCTCGAGCTTCGGGATCAGCAGCGGCATATTCAGCGGAACAATATCTGGATTATCAATATTGTTCATCGTACAGATATACTTGTAGAGATCCTTGTCGCCATAATATTGGATGGCCATCTTAGAAAGCATCTTGCCAGCTTTCATTGTGTCGTTGGCCAACACGCCAACAATTATATATTCACCGCCTTCAAGCTGAGGATAGGATGCGGCAGCGACAGCAGAAGAATCCACGCGAGCATTCAGCTCTGATTCGTCGCTAATAATCTGGACAATCGTATCCTCTTCCTCGGTAAAGTCATCCGTTGAGGGTGAGACGATTACTTCCTGCTGACAGTTGAATTCGGGTAAAGCTATGGGATGCCAGTAGTAAGCGATTGCATAGCCTAACGCTGTGAAGAAGAGCGCAAAGAGAAGCGCCCAAAGGCAGTGAAGCCAAGTGAAATGTATTTTGCAAGTATTCATTGTTTCGTTGTCGTTATCGTATGGAGTATCTAATTGAAAGGAATCTGTATCTGTGTCATCATCGGAGACTTCGTCAGACTCGGATTCATCGAGTTCAAACTTATCGGACTCAGGTTCAGGTTCAAGTTCAGGCTCGGAGCTAGGCTCGGGTTCCACAACAGGTCCTGGATCAGGTTCTGAGTCAGCAACGGGTTCTGTTTTCCCCTCTTCATCGAGTTCCACAGCTGTTAGGCTAACAATCTTTGCCTCGGGGATATCTTCCTGAATAGGTTTCTGCGGTTCTTCCTGAACAGGCTGCTGTGCCTCCTCACCGATGGCTTCCATCTGCTTTGTATCCACTGCATCGCTCAAGATCACCGTCTCAAACTCCACGAAAGGACGATTGACAGCATCGCGGAGTGTCGGGTCAGGCGTGAAGCTGACCTTCGTGTGGCCGGCAATCTCAAAGCGTTCGCCCGTAGCGACATTGATACTTTCGCGCGCTTCAATACCGATCAGCTTAAACGTACCGAATCCCTTGATCTTGACGAGATTGTCAACGGTCAATCCATCGCCAATCACCTTGAAGAACGAACGCACGAAATCCTCGGAATAGCGCATTGGCAATTTGGCACGACGGGACAGGCCGGTCGCCAAGTCTGCCAGTGATAGTTTCTGCTCGGTCATGACTCTCCTCCTTTCTGCATTCGCTCCTTCAGGTTGGGAGAAGCCTTGAAGCCCAGCACCAACTTAGGCGGCACAAGCATCCTTTCTCCAGTAGAGGGGTTCACAATCACTCGCTCCAATTTCTTTTTCACTTCAAACTGCCCAAAATTCTGTATGGACAGTTGGCTGCCGTTTTCGAATTGCGCCGTCATTTCAGCGATGATATGGTTGACGAGCATCTGTGTGTCGCGTGTCGTCAATCCTTCTTTCGCAGAAAGTGCTGCAATAAAATCTTTATTATTCATGACTTATACTTGTTCTGTCAACGTTAGCGTGCCGTAGAGATCGAAGTCGTCGGCGCTGCTGATGATGATCGGATAGAAATGGCCAATAATAAGTGAGTTCCCCTTCAAGGGAATGAGCACCTCGGGATCTACCTCAGGTGAGTCGAACTGTGTACGGCCTACATAGTAGTCGCCCTCGATGCGGTCGATGATAACGCGCTGTATCGTACCAATCTTCGCCTCCTGCACCTCGCTGGAGATGCGCTGCTGCAAACGCATGAGCTTCGACAGTCGGGTTTGCTTCACCTCTTCAGGAATGTCATCGGTATAGTATTCGGCACTGTATGTGCCTTCTTCCTCGCTATAGGCAAAAGCTCCCATTCGCTCGAAGCGTGCCCATTTCACGAAGTCCAGCAGCTCCTCGAAGCCCTCCTCTGTTTCACCCGGATGACCCACCATGAGCGTCGTGCGCAGATGCAGGTCAGGAACTTCGCGACGCATACGCTCCACGAAAGCGTAAGTCTCGTCCTTCGTGATATGGCGACGCATAGCTGCGAGCATGGGGGTACTGATGTGCTGGAGGGCGATATCGAGGTAGCGGCAGATGTTAGCGTGACGATTGATGACATCAAGCAGTTCCCAAGGGAAGTCTGTGGGATAAGCGTAGTGTAAGCGAATCCACTCAACGCCCTCGATGTCTGCCATTCGGTCAATGAGCTCGGCAATGGCACGACGATGGTAGAGGTCAATGCCGTAGAACGTGAGTTCCTGTGCGATGACATTGAATTCCTTGACACCGAGGGCCACCAGCTGACGCACTTCATCGAGGATATCCTCCATCGGGCGGCTAACGTGATGCCCTGTGATCAAAGGTATCGCGCAGTAGGAACAGCGGCGATCGCAGCCCTCGGAGATCTTGACGTAAGCATAGTGCGAAGGAGTAGTGATGACACGGTGGGGTTTCAAGTTGTCGTCCCAACCCTTGCCGAGGTTGGTCAGCAATTGCGGCCAGTCGAACTTGCCATACCAAGCATCGACTTCGGGGAGTTCTGCCTGTAGCTCCGTGAGATAACGCTGCGAGAGACATCCCATGACGTAGAGTTTCTTAAGCTCACCGGCAGCCTTGCGCTCTCCTTGTTCAAGGATCACATTGATGCTCTCCTCCTTGGCATCGCCAATGAAACCGCAGGTGTTCACCACACAGATATCACCTTCCACTACCTCGGGGTCATGACGGACGGTGAAGCCTGCCTGACGCAACTGAGCCATCAGACGTTCGCTGTCCACGAGGTTCTTGGAACAGCCGAGGGTGAGGATATCAATAGTGGACCAACTCATTCGCCAAACAAGCTATTCACAAACTCTTTTCTGTTGAATGGCTGGAGGTCTTCCATACCTTCGCCGAGTCCGATATAGCGGACGGGTATCTTGAACTGGTCGCTGATGCCGAGCACTACGCCGCCCTTGGCTGTGCCATCAAGCTTGGTGATTGCCATTGAGGTGACATCAGTAGCGGCGGTGAACTGTTTAGCCTGTTCGAAGGCATTCTGTCCTGTGCTACCGTCAAGAACGAGCAATACATCATGCGGAGCTTCCAACATCACTTTCTGCATCACACGCTTAATCTTAGAGAGCTCGTCCATCAAACCCTTCTTGTTGTGCAGACGTCCAGCAGTGTCTATGAGCACAACATCGATATCATTTGCCACAGCACTCGACAATGTATCGAAAGCAACACTGGCAGGGTCACTGCCCATCTGCTGCTTCACAACGGGCACTCCGACACGCTCACCCCAGATGACAATCTGCTCCACAGCCGCGGCACGGAATGTATCGGCAGCGCCGAGCATCACCTTCAGACCTGCCTGTTTGAACTGCCAAGCCAGCTTGCCGATGGTCGTGGTCTTCCCGACGCCGTTGACGCCCACCACCATCACCACATAAGGCTTCTTGCCCTCGGGAATCTGGAAGCCTTCGGTGTCTGCGCTATTGTTCTCAGTGAGCAGTGCTGCGATCTCTTCGCGGAGCATTTTATTGAGCTCGCTAGTGCTGACATACTTGTCGCGTGCCACGCGTTCTTCGATGCGTTTGATGATATTAAGTGTAGTGTCAACACCAACGTCGGAGGTCACAAGCACCTCCTCAAGATCGTCCAGCACATCATCATCCACTTTGCTCTTGCCAGCCACGGCACGAGCCAATTTTCCAAAGAAACTTTCCTTCGTTTTTTCGAGACCTTTGTCCAGTGTCTCCTTTTGTTGCTCTTTATTCTTAGAGAAGAAATTGAAAAATCCCATACGTATTTCGTTTTGCGGCTGCAAAGTTACATAATTGTTCCTAAAGGAACAAGCGTTTTAGAAAGATTAAGACTCTTAAAAGCGCGTTAACGCAAAAGAACCGTACAAGAGCCGCAAATGAGTGTTTTTATAAGCTCAAAAAAACAACCTCTCCCTCACCTTTCGGCAAGAGAGAGGCCTAATGCAGTATCCGCGATGTTCGCCAAGAGCGCACATACGGATGTTTTGGAAGTTCTGTTTGCGAAGATTAGTTCTTAAAGAATGCCTCGACGGCTTCGTTGGGAACCATTTTCTCATCGAAGGAGT
>CAJORF010000110.1 GCA_905236985.1 uncultured Bacteroidaceae bacterium
ATTGAGCCAAGGAGACCGTTGTCGACAGCCACGGCGAGCTCATGCTCGAATGTGTGACCCGCCAAAGTGGCGTGGTTGACCTCGATGTTGACCTTGAAGTCCTTGTCGAGGTTGTGAGCCTTCAGGAAGCCAATAACGGTCTCGGTGTCAACGTCGTACTGGTGCTTGGAGGGTTCCATGGGCTTGGGTTCAATGAGGAAGGTGCCCTTGAAGCCCTTGGCGCGAGCGTAGTCGCGAGCCATGGTGAGCATGGTGGCCATGTGCTCCTTCTCACGCTTCATGTCGGTGTTGAGGAGGCTCATGTAGCCTTCGCGACCGCCCCAGAAGACGTAGTTGGTGCCGCCGAGCTCGATGGTGGCGTCGATGGCATTCTTGATCTGAACGATGGCGCGAGCCACGACGTCGAAGTCGGGGTTGGTGCTGGCGCCGTTCATGTAACGCTTGTTACCAAAGACGTTGGCTGTGCCCCAAAGGAGCTTGATGCCTGTCTCGGCCTGCTTCTGCTTCAGGTAAGCAACGACTTCCTTGAGGTTCTTCTCATACTCCTCGACGGTAGCGGCCTCGTCAACGAGGTCGATGTCGTGGAAGCAATAGTACTCGATGCCGAGCTTCTGCATGATCTCGAAGCCTGCATCGGCCTTGTCCTTAGCAGCTTGCACGGGGTCAGCAGCTGTCTTCCAGGGGAATGATTTGGTGCCACCACCGAACTGGTCACCACCTTCTGCACAGAGGGTGTGCCACCAGGCCATGGCGAACTTAAACCATTCGCTCATCTTCTTGCCCATGACAACGCGATCCTTGTCATAGTAGCGGTATGCCATCGGGTTCTTGCTCTCGGTACCCTCGAACTTGATTGCGGGGATTTCAGGAAAATACTGTTTCATTGTTTAAAACTTAAAATGAATTGGTTATATATTGAACTTAACTGAATTTTTATGGAACATAAATTTGACGTAAATCTGGACTTAAATCTTATATTTGAAAGAAATATGACTAATGTGAATAATTTATTTCAGAAATAATTTCCAGATAAAAATTTTGCGCATTAAGCACATTTCTTTCAAAAGACTGCTATAGCACTGATTAGCTTAGTGTATTTAGAGTCTTTGCCCAACGCTCATAGGCTTCCTTGTAGGCTGCCTCGTTCTTGGCGACAGGCTCTATGACCTGTAGCTTCTGGAGCGTGGCGAAGGCTTCATTGTGATCCTTATAGATGCCTGCACCCATACCTGCACCGCGGGCGGCTCCAACGGAGCCGTCGGTGTCGCAGAGCTCGATGGTGGCTCCTGTGACTCCAGCCAGCGTGTCACGGAAGATGGGGCTGAGGAACATATTGGCCTTGCCGGCACGGATGGTCTTGAGATCCATGCCCATCTGCTTCATCACTTCCATGCCGTAGGCGAAGGAGAAGACGATGCCCTCCTGAGCAGCACGGAGGAGGTGAGCCTGGGTGTGGGTGTTGAAGTTGATGCCGTGGATGCTGGCTCCCACCTCTTTGTCGCAGAGGACGCGCTCGGCACCGTTTCCGAAGGGCAGGATGGAGAGACCGGCAGAGCCGATAGGCGCCTGGGCTGCGAGGTCATTCATCTCAGCATAGCCGATACCCGTGGGAGCTACGTTGCGGCGTGCCCATGAATTGAGGATGCCGGTGCCGTTGATGCAGAGGAGGACACCGAGACGCGGGTCGGCGGCGTTATGGTTGACGTGTGCGAAGGTGTTCACGCGGCTCTTGGAGTCGTAGCCCACCTGTCCAAGCACGCCATAGACGACACCGGAGGTGCCAGCTGTCGTGGCAGCTTCACCCGGCTCGAAGACGTTGAGAGAGAGGGCGTTGTTGGGCTGGTCGCCAGCGCGGTAGGTGATGGGGGTGCCAGCTGCGAGACCGAGCTCTGAAGCTGCGGCTGCATTGACCTCACCCTGAAGACCGAAGGTCGGCACGATGTCGGCGAGGAGATTGGTGGGGATACCATAGTAGTCGAGGAGGAACTGCGCTGGGCTGTTCTCCTTAAAGTCCCACATCATACCTTCTGAGAGGCCGCTGACAGTGGTGGCGGGTGTGCCGGAGAGACGGCAGGCGATGTAGTCGCCCGGGAGCATCACCTTATATATTTTAGAGAACAGTTCGGGTTCATTCTCGTGTACCCAAGCGAGCTTCGAGGCGGTGAAGTTGCCGGGAGAGTTGAGCAGGTGGCTGAGACACTGCTCGCTGCCCAGCTCGGCGAAGGCTTTCTGACCGTAAGGTACAGCACGAGAGTCACACCAGATGATGGCGTCGCGCAGCGGCTTCAGGTCGTGATCGACACAGACGAGGCCGTGCATCTGATAGGAGATACCGATGGCCTTGATGTCGGCCTTGTCAGCACCGCTTTGGCTGAGGATGTCAGCTGTGGCACCTTTCAGGTATGACCACCATGCTTCGGGGGCTTGTTCGGCCCAACCTGGGCGTACTGCTTTGATGGGTGCTTCACTCTTGGGATAGAAGGCGGAGGCCACGCAGGCACCGCTCTGGGCATCTACCAGCGATGCTTTCACGCTGGATGAGCCGATATCATAACCGAGGAGATACATTTAAAATGTTTAAGTTTAAAGTATAAGGTTTAATGTTTAAAGTTTTATTTCTTCATTCTTTAAGTCTTATTTCTTCATCCTTTGTTTCCACAGGGCGCTCATCTCTTCGAGCGTTTTGCCCTTGGTCTCGGGTACGAGACGCCAAACGAAGAGGGCGGCGATGATGCAGATGATGCCGTAGAGGCCGTAGGTGAACCAGTGGCCGAAGTCATCGCCCTCGGTCAAGTGCATATTGAACATCGGGACGAAGGTGGAGCTGACGATGAAGTTGAAGATCCACTGGAAAGCCACGGCGATAGCGACAGCACCGCCACGGATCGTGTTGGGGAAGATCTCGGCGATGAGGACCCAGCAGATGGGACCCCATGAGAACATGAATGAGGCGGAGTAGATGAGCAAGGAGGCGGCGGTGACCATTTCCATGCCAGCGTGCCCAAAGGTCAGGGCGACACCGAGGGCACCGAGTGCCATACCCAGGGAGCCGGAGATGAGGAGCGGTTTGCGACCCCATTTCTCCACGGTGAAGATGGCTACGAGGGTGAAGAGGATGTTGATGATACCCATGAAGACGGTGATCATCATTGGGTTGTCCATACCCATATCGCCGAAGATGCGTGGGGCGTAGTAGAGGACAGCGTTGATACCGACGGCCTGCTGGAACACGCTGAGCATGATGCCGATAAAGATGCACATGAAACCGTAGGTCATCAGACGTTCGGTCTTCACCACCATAGTATCCTTGATGTCCTGTAGGATTTGGGCGGCACGGCTGCTGCCGTTGATCTTGGATAGGATGCGTAGGGCCACATCGTCGCGACCGATGGAGACGAGATAACGCGGTGTCTCAGGTACGAAGCAGATGAGCATGGCAAAGAGACCTGCGGGAACAGCCTCGGAACCAAACATATAACGCCATCCTGTAGTGACCGTCCATTGTGCGGCGGGGTTGATGGCAGCGATGCCCTTACCCATCTCTTCCACGACTGGCTGGATGTGGTCGCCCAGGATGAAGAAGTTGACGAAATAAACAACCAACTGACCGAAGATGATGGCGAATTGGTTCCACGAGACGAGCATACCTCTTATATTAGATGGTGCGACTTCGCCAATATACATCGGGCAGATGGCCGAAGCCAGACCAACACCAATACCACCGATGACACGGTAGAAGTTGAACATGATGAGCAGCGAGTAGGTCGGCGTGCCGTATTCGAAGAAGAGGAATTCGGGATTCATGCTGCCTAAAGCTGAGATGAAGAAGAGCAAACCGGCGATGATGAGCGAACGCTTACGACCGAGATGCGTGGCGAGGTAGCCTGAGAGTGCCGAGCCGATGATACATCCGATGAGTGCCGAGGCTGAGGTGAAGCCGTGCCAGCCGTCGGTATAGGTAAAATCCTTTGCCTCCATGAAGAAAGCCTGGAGACCTTTTTCTGCTCCTGAGATGACAGCGGTGTCGTAGCCAAAGAGGAGGCCGCCAAGGACGGCGACCAGTACAATTCCAAAGAGATAGGCACGACTGCCAGTAGATGGGTTTTTCTGCATTGTTTTAGTGCGTTTGTTCAGATTTTGCTCGCAAAGATACACTTTTTCTTCGAAAGAAGGGCCTTGATGCGCGAAAAAAGTGAATAATGAAACATTTTAAGGGTGATTTTGCAACATTTTGTGAGATTATTCGAGCTGTGCCATGAGCGAAAGCATCTGGTCGCGTAGCTGTGCGGCGGTGATGAAGTCGAGTCGTTTGGCTGCGTCTTGCATCTGACGACGCAGCTGATCGACGCGTTTACGCATCTGGTCGCGGGTAAGGTATTCGGCTTCGGGCTCGGCAGCTGCGGGCAGACCCTCGTCTGGACGGAGGCGCACGTTGATGGTCTGCGGACGTTCGGGTTCAATGTAGGCTCGGCGGTCGCGTTCGCTGCTCAGCTCCTGGTGGGCGGCAACGAGGTCGGACATCGTCCGTTCCTTATGAATCTGGGTCGGCGTGATGCCGTGGAGCTCGTTGTAGTGTAATTGTTTTTCGCGGCGGCGGTTGGTCTCGTCGATGGTCAGGCGCATGGACTCCGTGATGCTGTCACCGTACATGATGGCTTTGCCGTGGACGTTGCGGGCAGCGCGTCCGACGGTCTGGGTGAGGGAGCGATGGCTGCGCAGGAAGCCCTCTTTGTCAGCATCGAGGATGGCAACAAGCGACACCTCGGGTAAATCGAGCCCTTCGCGTAGCAGGTTGACGCCCACGAGAACATCGAATTTGCCAGAGCGTAAGTCATCCATAATCTGCACACGTTCAAGCGTATCGACATCGCTGTGAATGTAGCGCGCCTGCACGCCGTTATTCATCAAGTACTCGGTCAGTTCCTCGGCCATACGTTTGGTGAGCGTGGTGACCAGCGTGCGCTCGTCTGCCTCAATGCGCTGTTGTATTTCTTCCATGAGGTCATCGACCTGATTGGCCGTTGGTCGCACCTCGATGATGGGATCGAGAAGTCCAGTCGGACGGATGACCTGTTCCACGATGATGCCCTCGCTCTGTGCCAATTCGTAGTCGGCGGGTGTGGCACTGACGTAAATAACCTGATGCGTAAGTGACTCGAATTCTTCGAATTTCAGCGGACGGTTGTCCATTGCGGCGGGCAGACGGAAACCATATTCGACGAGGTTCGTCTTGCGGGCGCGGTCGCCGCCATACATCGCGGAGATCTGCGGCACGCTGACGTGACTCTCATCCACTACGAGCAAGAAGTCCTCGGGGAAGAAATCCAGGAGGCAGTAGGGACGTGTGCCGGCAGCCCGTCCGTCGAAGTAGCGGCTGTAGTTCTCGATGCCTGAGCAATGTCCGAGCTCGCGTATCATCTCCATATCGTAGGTGACGCGCTCGTAGAGACGCTTGGCCTCCAAAGCTTTACCGATGTCCTCGAAGTATTTGACGCGAGCGGTCAGGTCGTCCTCGATCTGGCGGATGGCATCGAGCGTCTGTTCCTTGGTCGTCATGAAGAGGTTTGCGGGATAGATGCGATACTCTTTGAATTCTCCGATGCGATGTCCCGAGACCGCATCCACCTCCTCGATAGCATCGATCTCGTCGTCCCAGAACGTCACGCGCAGTAGGTTGTCGGAATAGGCGAGCCAGATATCCACCGTGTCGCCCTTCACGCGATACTCGCCACGGCTGAGACTTACGTCATTGCGCGTGTAGAGGGAGTCGTTGAGGCGGCGCAGGAATTGGTTGCGGTCGAGGATCTGTCCCTTCGACAGCGCGATGACATTGTCATAGAAGGCAGCAGGGTTACCCATGCCGTAGATGCATGATACTGAACTGACTACGATGACGTCCTTGCGCCCTGAGAGCAGGGCTGAGGTGGCAGCGAGCCGCAGCTTGTCAATCTCGTCGTTGATGGCGAGGTCTTTCTCAATATAAGTGTCCGTTGAGGGGATGTATGCTTCGGGTTGGTAGTAGTCGTAGTAGCTGACGTAGTACTCTACGGCATTCTCGGGGAAGAACGCCTTCATCTCGCCGTAGAGTTGCGCGGCGAGCGTCTTGTTGTGGGACAGGATCAGCGTCGGTTTGCACACATTACGGATGACGTTGGCGATGGTGAAGGTCTTGCCGGAACCGGTGACGCCCAGCAAGGTCTGTGCAGGAATGCCGTCGAGGATTCCCTGTGTGAGCTGCTCGATGGCCTCGGGCTGATCGCCTGTCGGCAGGTACTTGGAAGTGAGTATAAATTGTGACATTGGTGTGCAAAGTTGGGCATTTTTACGTTAACAGCCAAATTATTCCCTTGAAATTATATTAAAAAACGTAGTTTGGTTTGGTCATCTCGCAAGAAAGCCGTATTTTTGCAGCCGTTTAAGCACATTAGAATGAAGAAATACGTTTTGTCGCTCCTCTTTGGTGCCGTCATCCTGAGTGGTTGTGGCGAATACAATGCTGTCACCAAGTATGGTGACATTGAGTATAAGTACGAGTTGGCGAAGGCCTACTACGTTCAGGGCAAGTATTCGCGCGCTTTCAATATGTTGAATGATCTGATTATCCCCATGAAAGGCACGGGTTACGGCGACGAGTGTCTGTACCTGATGGCGATGAGTGCTTATATGAGCCATGACTATGAGTCTGCCTCAGCTGCTTTCAAGAAATACTACCAGAGCTATCCCCGAGGTATCTATGTCGAAGATGCCCACTACTACAGCGGTCGCACACTCTACGAGGCTGCTCCCGACCCGCGACTGGATCAGACGACGACGAATCAAGCCATCGTCGAGTTGAATCATTTCTTAGAAACCTATCCCTATACGCGGCTGAAGGAACAGACGCAGGAGATGATACAGGCGTTGCAGGATCACCTGATTGAGAAGGAATACCTGGCCGCCAAGCTCTACTACGATCTCGGCGGATATGTCGGCAACAGCAGCCGCACGGGAGGCTCGAACTACGAGGCTTGTATCATCTCGTCGGAGAATGCCCTACGCGACTATCCCTTCGCCAAGGCCGAACGACGCGAGCAGTTCAGTATCTTGGTGCTCCGTTCCCGCTACCATCTGGCTGTGCAGAGTGTCGAGGAAAAGCGCATCGAACGTTTTCGTCAGACCATTGACGAATACTATGGTTTCGCCAATGAGTTCCCTGAATCGAAGTACCTGAAGGAAGCACAAGGCTACCTCCGCAAGTCCCAGAAGGCCATCAAGGGACAGCCGATCGATGATGATTGAAGGGTTGAATGTTGAAAGGCGTTATGATGTAGTATCGTAATATCAAAAATATAATAAATTGTAAATCGTAAATCGTCAAATCGTAAATTATCTCGATGGATTACAAGAAGACCAATGCACCGGTGAACACGGTGACCCAAGACATCCTCGACCTGTGTGAAGAAACAGGCAACATCTATGAGAGCGTGGCTATCATCGCCAAGCGCGCCAATCAGATTAGCGTCGATCTGAAGTCCGAACTGTCGAAGAAACTACAGGAGTTTGCCTCGACGAGCGACAACCTTGACGAGATCTTTGAGAACCGCGAGCAGATTGAGATCAGCCGCTACTACGAGAAGTTGCCGAAGCCCAGCCTCATTGCTACGCAAGAATTTCGTGACGGCAAGGTCTATTATCGCAATCCCGCTAAGGAGAATCAGGACGACCTGCTATGATTCAGCGCATCCAGACTCTCTATCTGTTCCTCGCCGTTGTGTTGTGCGTGGTGTGTCTGTGCCTGCCTATCGGATCTTTTGTCAGTGAGCAGGGCGACCTCGTTGGCACGATGTATAACCTGTGGGTGCATCATCCCTCACAGGTGGGCGACACGCTGAATGTGGCAGATGCTCCTGTGCTGGCGAGCGAAGCCGCCGGCACCCATTCCTTTGATCCCTGGGCATTGTTTGCCATCCTGTTGCTCTCGGCTTCGGGGCTGGCTTTCAGCATCTTCATCTACAAGACGCGCTTAGTACAGTCCCGTCTGGTGATGCTGTGCATCATCTTGCTCGTGTGTTGGTATCTCGTATATGGTGCTTTCGCCTATTTCTTAGGTCAGAGTCTCGATGCTACCTTCCATCCCACTCCATGGGTTTCATTCCCCGTCCTCGCTAGCATCCTGTCCTATCTGGCATTCCGTGCCATCTTGAAGGATGAGGCACTGGTGCGTTCGCTCGACCGCCTTCGTTAAGGATTATCCCTACCCCAAAACTCTATCGTCTCATGTCAAAACGAATATTCCTATTCCTGTTGAGCTTCCTGCTCTTGTTGCCCTCACTGCAAGCCCAGATGATGCCACATACCGTGCGGATGGGTGTCGTGTTGCCGCTGAAGGAAAAGACCTCGCGTGGTGCTAAGATGGTCGAGTTCTATCAGGGTCTGCTGATGGCTGTCGATAGTATCAAGCATTTAGGTTGCTCGGTGGAGGTCAGTACGTTCCACTCCGGCTCTTCGGCTGCGTCGATGGACTCGCTCCTCGCTCACCGGACGTCGTTGGGCGATTGTGATGTCATCTTCGGTCCGCTCGATGTAGCTCAGCTACCTGCCTTGGCCGATTATTGTGATTTGCGGAGCATACGACTGGTAACGCCTTTCAGCAGCTTGGCCACACAGGTGCCTGGACATCCGCTTCACTATTTAGTGAATGCTCCGCGCCATCAGGTGCAGAATCAGGCTGTGTGGTTTGCTCAAACCCTTTTCCCTGAAGAAAACTTTGTTGTGATAGAGAGCGGCGAGAAGAATGAAGAGGGCACTGCGTTCGTGGAGCGGGCGCGCATGGCTATGGACGGGCGGGGCATCTATGTCAAGCAGATCAGTATTGACGAGATCGAATCAGAGTTTGAAACGAACCTGGAGAGCGACAAGCTGAATGTGCTCCTGCTCAACTCCTCGTCATTGGCGGCATTGAATGCCCTGATGGACAAGTTGCGTCCTTTTGCCACCCAGCATCCCGAGTACCGCTTCTCGCTGTTCGGCTATCCCGCCTGGCAGACTTATGCCAGTCAGATGCAGAGCGACCTGTTCCGCTTCGACACATATATCTATTCTACCTTCTATCGTGACCCGAATGACAAGCGGGTCATGGCTTTCGAACAGTGCTTCAAGAACAACTTCGGTCGAACGATGGCAGCCACCTTTCCCCGATATGGTCTCTTCGGCTTCGACCTTGGCTACTATTTCCTCTATGGTTTGTGGAAGTATGGCAGTTTGTTTGAAGCTAATCTCACGACGATTCCCGTGGTGCCGCTACAGAATGCGTTTGAGTTCCAGTCGCAGGGTGAGGGCAATGGCTACATTAACGACTTCGTGGAGCTCGTTCACTATGCTAACTACCAAGCTACGGAAATCCTTTATCGCAACCAGGAGTAAGGAACGATGCGGTGCCCTTCATTCTTAGCTATGCTATTGCTGGCCGCAGCACTCCCGCAGACAGTGGGGGCACAGGTGGGTCAAGCACGACATGACCTGGCTATCGGTGTCAATGGTGGTTTCCTCATCAACAAGATGTCGTTTCAGCCCACCATCAAGCAGAACTGGAAGGGTGGCGAGACGTTCGGCATCACGTTCCGCTACACATGTGAGAAATATTTTGCTGCCATCTGCGCTATCACGGCTGAGATCGACTATGCCAACATGGGCTGGACTGAGCTTATCGAGGTGGAGAACATCAACGATACGTACCGCCGTGATATGCGATACATACAGATGCCTATCTTTGCCCGCCTGGGTTGGGGTAGGGAGCGCAAAGGAGGACAATTTTTCTTGCAGGCTGGTCCTCAGTTGGGCTATTGTTTCAGTGAGACGGAGCATTACAGCGAGGAGTGGCATGGCGACCAGTCGTGGTATCGTCCAAATGGTGTCATCCAACAGTACGGCAAGTCCGTTGAAAATAAATTCGAGTATGGTATTGCTGGTGGAGCAGGTGTGGAATGGAGCGGTAAGTTCGGTCATCTTATGTTGGATGCCCGTTATTTCTTTGCGCTGAGTGATGTCTTCAAGAACGGTAAGAAAGACGATTTCGGACGTTCGGCCAACGGACCCATCATGGTGAGGCTGACGTATCTCATTAACCTGAAAAAAACTAAGGGCGACCACATCAAGTGATCGCCCTTAAATATAAATAAGGTACGCGCGTGTGCGCGTCAGTGGACATTACTTTACAGCCACCTTCTTGCCATTGACAATATAGATGCCGCGCTGCATCTTCTCGACTCTGCGACCGCTGAGGTCGTAGGCGTTCTCGACGTTGCCGTTCTGACCAACGGCATTGATGCCAGTAGCATCACCCAGTGTCAGACGTACGACATTGGACTGAGCGTCAGAGAAGAAGATGTTGTCAGCGGTGATCGTGCCCTGGCCTGCAACGTTGAGGTAGAGAATGTCGCCGCTCTCAAAGGTGGTGTTGTCCATCGAGTAAACGAGCACGCGGGTCTTGCCACTGGGGAAGGTGTTGGTGGCTACGGCGTGCTTGCTGTCAGCTTCCTGAGATAGGAGCGTCATGCCTTCGGACAGGACGATATCCATCTGGAAGGAGTTGTAAGCACGACTACTCTGTAATTGGAGGGCATAGCGACCGTCGCCGACATAGTTCAATGTCAGACCGTCAGCGGAAATATTGCCACGGACAGCGGAGCTTTCAGGAGTCTTACCTTCAACAGTGTCGTAGAGGATGAGGTTCACGACAGCCGTGAGATCGCCGGCATTGACTGCGTTATCCTGGTTGGCATCGTACTTCTTGACATAAGTAATCACTTCGTTCTCGAGGATGTAGTCGCGAATGACTGCATGGTCAGCAACGTCAATGATGTCGTCGCCGTCAGCATCACCCGGGATGACGGACTCGACCTCAGCATCACCGATGCGCTCCAGTGTCCAAGGACCAATGACGGTGTAGTCACCAGGCTCGGGTTGAGCAGTCTTCACAATACCGATAGTCACGCTGCCAGCCTCTGGTAGGTTGAACTCGACCTCGTTGATGTATTGGTCTGCATTGAACCATGCCTTCACAGCATTAGAGGAGTTAGGAACGAACTTACCCTCGACGGTTGTAGAGCCATCGCCATTAGCATAGTCCGTGTCAGAAGCCCCGTCGAAGCGATTCATAATGGGCTGAGTCACAGTCTCCGTGCCTACTGTGGCATAAAGGTTAGCAAGCTTAGTTGGTGTTCCAGTAGCGATGGCAGCAGCCTCTTCAGCTTCACTTCCGCTGTAGCGGTATGCAGCCTTGGCCGTCAACTTATACTTACCAGCAGGCAAGTTCTCGATCGTCTGCTTGAAGTCGAACTGTGCGTTGTTACCAGCCTTGACTATACCAGAACCGTCAATACCCTTAGTGCCGGTAGTATCGAAGCCACCCTCGCCCGTCAGATCTGCATTCACGATGTAGCTCGTGTAGTCGTTCTGGGGCTGGGGCTCGGTGAATTCGACAATGCCCCAAAGAGCCTTGTCGCTTACTGCCTTATTGGCGTAACAGGCAGAACCGGCGCCCGTGTTGTCAACACCAATGTGGTCTGCTGGTGCGCTGACCTTCGCAATGCTGTAGTAGCCGTCAGCCAGAGGTGCAATGGTCCAAGCGTAAGCTGTTTCGGAAGCGGCCATGGTCCAATTGTTATTGCCCGTCCCTGTGCAAGCGACATATTCGGTGCCATTGGTGATGGCATAGCCGCCGTCAACAGCTACGAAGGAAAGGCCGACAGGTTCAGCGGCAAGTTTCGTGCCATTGTCAAGTGTCATATAGTTGAAGCCATCCTTGAGCTGTATGCTATACTTCTTGGCGGGATCGGGAAGGGTGACAGCAGCTTTGAGCGTCTGGATAGCTTGAGCCAAGTTGTCGATGGCTGCTTGCAATTCTTCGGCTGTGGCACTCTCGTTCTTGGCGGTAGCGTCAGCATTCTGATAGACTTGTTCGTAGGCGACTTGAGCCTCCTGAGGAATCATGAAAATGCCTTCGCCAATGATGAGATCTCTGGTGGCGATAGTAGCAGAATAGAGATCGTTGGATAGCTGGATGCGCAGGGCATCCTCGGCTTCAAGCTGATTGATGTTTACGCCATCAATGAAGAGGTGTGGTGCAGCTCCGGAACCGCTGCCGTTTTGGATGCCAAGACATACGGTTATAGTTGCAGGTTCCGTGAGCATGATAACGAATGATTCTTCCGTCCATTCACCGACAGGATATTGCGTTGTCTGTGCAAAATGTTCGACGCCTTCAGCATCAATGTAACCGATATAGTTGGCACTCAGGGCATTGGTGCCAGCTCCGTTGTAAACAGGAATCTCCATGTCATAGGAACCTGCTTCGAGCTGAATCTCCTGAGTGTACTTGATGACAGCGTTTTCGCCGCCCCAGACTGAGACAAGGCCGAGACAGTGTGAACCTATGCTGCCCTCAGGACCAGCTGCAGGAGCGTTAAAGTTCTTTCCGCCGAGCCATGCAGCAGAACCATATTCGAAGATACCTGCGGCCTTCTGATCGAGTTCTCCGCGAGAATCGCCAGATGTGGGAGCTTCATTGTCAGACTCGTTGTAAACGGTCCATCCCTCTACGGGTTGTGCGCCGAAGAATGTGGTGCCGTTGGTAGTCATATCCTTTGCATAGGTGCAAATACCTGTTGTGACGGCTG
>CAJORF010000111.1 GCA_905236985.1 uncultured Bacteroidaceae bacterium
GGTGAAAGTTACCGTATTGGTTTCTGGTGATGTTGACAACACCATGACAATGGGTTCTGCAACCGCTCACAGCGTTCGTGGCGAAACCTTCGAGATTCCTCTTGGCGAGACAGACTTCCCCGTTGCATTGAAGGAAGGTTATGTCTATCAGAACATTGTTGTCACGAGTGCTCAGCTTGTCAAGGGCGAAGAGATTATCGCTACATACGCTG
The DNA here is from genome assembly GCA_905236985.1 of uncultured Bacteroidaceae bacterium. Lineage (GTDB taxonomy): Bacteria > Bacteroidota > Bacteroidia > Bacteroidales > Bacteroidaceae > Physcousia. Next base: position 213 of record CAJORF010000111.1, read on the forward strand.
GTGATCCCGTTCAGCTGCATTGGATTGCTGTTCCCATCGATGTCGATAAGGCATACGAGGCTGCTCTTGCAGCTATCGTGGATGGCAGTTACTACCGCATCTTCACTGAGGTGAACGGCGAGAAGTACTATGTCACCGAAGAAGGTAAGCTGTCTGCTACGACTGACGAGGGAGGTATCTTCACCCTCACGAAGGTGACAGGTGGCGCTCTCAAGGAATATGGCATCAAGATTAGCAGCGGTTCCAAGCGCTTCACCAATCCTCCGCTCTCCAACAATGTTGCCAACCTGACCCCGGGTGCTTTCGCTACCACTACTGGCGATCGTAACGATTGGGAGGCTCAGGTGTTCTTCCTCTTCAACGACAAGTATGCTATCCGTTCTTGCAACGTGACTGATGACACCAGCAGCTGGAATGATGCCGGTCGCACATACTGGACATACGCTGTTGAGAGTGTCACTCCGCAATATACCTACGACCAGGTTTATCTCTGGCAAATCGAAGGCCCGTTGACACCTATCCAGGTGACTTATGAACTCTACGAGTCTGACGGCACAACGAAGGTGTCTTCTGTTACCAAGAAACAAGAGGCTAATAGTCAGATCAATGCTCCCGCTGACATGATTGGACACTTCGCTTACACCTACGTTTACGAAGGCACCATCGCCGATACAGACTGCACCATCAAGATCACCCGTACCTTCAAGGAGGGTGTGGTACATACGCTGAGTGATTTGAGCAACGCCAAGACTTACACCATCCGTTGCGACCGCGGTGCACTGCTCACCAAGGACGACTACCTCGCTTCCACAGCTCACGGCTCGCTCGCCAATGCTGAGGCTGCCGACTTCGCTGTCATCAGCTACGAGGATAACTTCTATATCTTCAGCGTAGCCGATCAGAAGTTCGTGACCAACAACGGTGCTCTCGCTGAGATGCCGAGCCACGGCGCAGAAGATGCCATCAAGATGACTCCGAAGACGGATCCTTACTTCCTCTACAACTTCACCGTTGGAGGCACTGACATGGGTCTCAACACCAATGGCAACGATCCTTACGGCTATGTCATCAATACCTGGATGGATGCCGATCCCGGCAACCTGTACTACATGATTGAATCCACAGACTTCGATCCTACTTATGCTCTGTCAGCTCTAAATGCTTACTTCCATCCCACCAACTTCGTGACCTATGTCGTTAAGGATGTCGAAGGCCTTGAGCTCTTCAGATCGGAAGAAGTTCCTGCTATCGAAGGTTCCACCATCACCACGCTACCCGCTGAATACCAGCGCGTATTCACCGAGTACAACGAGGTAGAGGTTCCCATCACAGAGGAGCAGACCACCATTGAGTTCACGGCTAAGTGGGCTGGCCCGTTCCAGGTGTTCACTGACTTCAACTCTGCTAAGTGGTACAACATGACCATCCGTGGCGACTACTATGTAGCCAAGGACGAGACAGAGCCTTACTATCCGAAGGCTGACAAAGACATTTGGGCTTACGAGTCTCAATGGGCTTTCGCCGGTAATGCTTACGAGGGCATCCGCGTTTACAACAAGGCTGTTGGCGCAGGCTCTACCCTGACGAAGGACGGCGACAATGTTGTCCTGAGAGATGGCGAATACGTCTGGGAGATTGGTAAGAATGCTGATGGCTTCACTCTCAAGGAGATGGGCACAGACTTCAACTGCATCAACCAGGCTGGTGGTACCTCTGGTCCTCTCAGCTTCTGGAACAGTGCCAATGCACCAACTGACAACGGCTCTACCTTCCGCGTTAACGCAGTACCGAGAGTGAGAGAGTTCACTATCAACGTTGAGCGCTATGTCGGTATGGGCTACTCCGTGACTGTTGGTGATGCCGCTGAGGCACTCGCTGCTGCTATGCAGCATCTCGGTGTAGATGAGCTCACCACCAGCATGCTTGACATCGTGAGACCCGACGGCGTTGTTGAATTCGACGATGATCCCTTCGATGGTTGGTTCAACACTCAAGGATATCCAGAGACATGGAGTGCCCTCAATGATGAAGCAGAGCCTGCAGACAAGGCTGGTATTTGCGTGAAGTTCTTCCAGGTTATTGAAAACGACGGCGAATTTGAAATCTGCGACATGAACGGTGCTGACGAGGTTGGCAATACCTACACCGTAACTTGGGAAATGCAGGCTAATGGCAGAGCCGTTTGGTTCAAGATCAATGTAACCTTCGTTGAAGTTCCCGAAGTTGTGATCGAGATCTCCGAGAATGTCATCCAGACATCTGTAACCTATGGCTCTCTGGAGGCCAGCTACGTCGAGAAGAGCATCGCTCTGACCGATGAGCAGGTTGCTGCTATCTGCACCGAACTCGAGATCGCATCACTTGATGAGGCTGATGTCTATGGCTACAACCCGACAACGCAGGAACTCATTTCCAACTACGCTGCCTTCGATGGCTGGCGTAACGCCGACGGCGACTTCCAGAACTGGACGGGTAATGCTACTGTTCCTGCTTGCGTGAAATATACCGACGGTAGGACTTACCTCTGCTACAACATCAATGGTGTAGAGCCGCAGACAATCAAGTGCTACTGGGCTTTCGCAACAGAGACGAAAGCTGTCCTCGTGGAGATCTCGTTCATCTATGTGGAAGGCGATGGCATCAACGGCATCAACACTGCTGGTCAGAACGCTACCATCTACGATCTCAGTGGTCGCAAGATCCAGAAGATCCAGCGTGGTGGTATCTACGTCATCAACGGCAAGAAGGTTGCTGTCAAGTAAACGACATGAGATTGTCACGGGAAAACCGTGACACGCAAACCCTGATAGAGAGGGGCGCCCTGAACGGCGCCCCTCTTTGCGTTATGTGAACGTTTTTTATGTAAATTGACGCGATTTTATCCTTCTGGCATGAGAATAATGCCTATCTTTGCAACGAAATTCATCATTCATCAATACTAAATCATCACTCTTCAATGAAAAGACTTATGTTCGTGGTGGCCCTCGCCACATTTTCCATTACCTCACATGCTATGAACACGGGCGCCGAAATGGCGCCTGGCATCCCCGCTGTCAAGGCCGACGTGCTGAAAGTGAACAATCGCCCAGCCGAAGCCGAACGCCTGTTCCGATCTGAAGCAGTCGAAAAGAAGATCAAGGAAATCGTGAAACAGCTGACCAATCTGCGTCTGGCGTGGATGTTTGTCAACTGTTTCCCCAACACCATCGATACTACGGTGCACTACACCGAGAGCGATGCCGACGGACTGCCCGACACCTTTGTCTATACTGGCGACATCCATGCTATGTGGCTACGTGACTCTGGTGCCCAAGTTTTCCCCTACGTGAAGCTCGCTCCGCAGGACAAACACCTGCAGCGGATGCTCGCTGGCGTGGTGCTGCGACAGTTCAAATGCATCAATATCGACCCCTATGCCAATGCGTTCAACAAGGAACCTAATCCCAAGGGGAGTTGGATGAGTGATATGACCGACATGAAGCCCGAGCTACATGAGCGCAAATGGGAGATCGACTCGTTGTGCTATGTAATTCGTCTGGCCTACGAGTACTGGACGGTGACGGGCGACGGCTCCGTGTTCGGTGACGCGTGGGTCGAGGCCGTGCAAAACATCCTCGCCACCTTCCGCGACCAGCAACACAAGGACGGCAATAAGGGCAAGTACCGTTTCGAACGCAAGACTAACCGTCAGCTCGACACGATGTCAAACGGTGGCTGGGGCGCTCCCGTGAAACCCGTAGGGTTGATAGCCTCTGCCTTCCGTCCCTCGGATGATGCTACGACGTTCCTCTTTCTCATCCCCTCAAACTTTATGGCGGTGACACAGCTGCGCCATGCCGCAGAAATCCTGACGAAGGTGAACGGTCGCACGGATCTGGCAGCTGAGTGTACAGCCCTCGCCAATGAGGTGAAGGAGGCCTTGAACAAGTATGCCATCAATATCCATCCCAAGTACGGCCCCATCTACGCCTTCGAGGTCGATGGTTTCGGCAACCAATTGCTCATGGACGATGCCAATGTTCCTTCGCTCCTCGCGATGGCCTATCTCGGTGATGTGCCAGCGAGCGATCCCATCTATCAGAACACGCGCCGCTTCGTGTGGAGTGAGGACAACCCCTATTTCTTCCGCGGTAAAGCTGGTGAAGGCATCGGTGGCCCTCACATCGGCCACGATATGCCTTGGCCCATGTCCATCATGATGAAGGCATTCACAAGCACCGACGATGCCGAGATCAAGGCCTGCATTGAGATGCTCATGAAAACCGATGCCGGCAAAGGATTCATCCACGAGAGCTTCAACAAGGACGATGCGACGAAGTACACGCGCGACTGGTTTGCTTGGCAAAACACCCTCTTTGGTGAACTTATCATCAAGCTGGTCAACGATGGTAAGTTGGAGTTACTCAATAGCATCACGATAGAATGAATACAAATAGAATACCATTTCTCGATTACTTGCGCGTGACAGCCTGCTTCCTCGTCATGCTCGTGCATGCTGCCGAGACATTCTATGGTGCAGACTCGTCGGGCTTGGCAGGACCCGTGTCCATGCTGGCCACTGAGAACAACCGATTCTGGGTTGCTTTCTGGGATGGCGCTTTTGGGCGTGTGGCTGTGCCGTTGTTCATGATGGTGTCTTCCTATCTGTTGGCACCTATGCCAGAGCAGCAGACCATGAACACTTTCTACCGCCATCGCTTCATGCGAATCCTTCCCCCGATGATCACGTTTCTCTTCCTCTACACCTTCCTCCCATTGCTCTGGGGGGGCATGACGTGGGAGCAGTCGATGGCCGACCTTCAGCGTATCCCCTTCAACTTCCCGTCAATGGCTGGGCACCTGTGGTTCATGTATCCGCTCATCAGTCTCTACCTCATCATCCCCGTCCTCTCCCCTTGGTTGCGCACTGCTTCCGCGCGAGACGAGCGTCTGTTCATTTATCTCTTCGCCTTCTCCACGCTCACGCCTTGGTTGCATCGCTTCGTGTCAGCAGAGCTTTGGGGTGAATGTTTTTGGAATCCCTTCACGGCGCTGTGGTATTGTTCGGGCTTCATCGGATATCTCGTGTTGGCGCATTATGTCCGTTTCCACCTCCACTGGTCGCGGCAGCGTCGCCTCGCGGTTGGTGCCGTGTGCTTCGTGGTCGGTGCCGCCTTCACGGCATGGAGCTTTTGGCTGAAAGGCGTTCCCGGTGAGATCATCTCTACGCCTATGCTCGAATGGTCATGGGAATTCTGTACGCCTAATGTCCTCCTGGCAACCTTTGGACTTTTCCTGCTCTTCACCTGCATCCAAAAGAAGGAGTCGCCCGTCGGTGTTGCAGAGCTGTCCCGCCTAAGCTTTGGCATGTACCTCATGCACCTCTTCTTCCTCGCACCCATCGCCAAGTGGATGGTGGCGGGCGACGTGGCATCGCCCCTGCTACCCGTTGGTCTGGCTATCCCCGTTATCGCTATGCTCACCTTCCTGTTCTGCGCACTGGCGACAAAGGTTCTCTCCTTCCTCCCAGGCAGCAAATATCTTTTTGGCACCTGTCTCGCCACATTATGTGTCATGTTCTGCACCACTCCGCTCTTTGCCCAGATAGTGTCTGACAAAGCCTATCGCATCGAGTCTGTCGCAGCACCGGGTAAGTCGCTGATGACCAAGAATTCCTCCCTCGATACAGGTGTTGATGTCGTGATCTGGACTGAGACTCATGTGCCCTCACAGTGCTGGACACCCGCCATTGGATCGACCACCATCATCCGCAACGTTTATTCCAATCACCCTCTGGCTACCCCTTCCACGGCAGTGGGTGCTGCGCTACGTCAGGCGCGCTCGGGTGCCGGTCGGTGGATTTTGGAGCCAGTCGATGAGGAGGCTCTTATCTATAAAATCAAGGCCAGCTCCAAGGAGCTCTTCGTCACCCTCAACAGCACCGATGATGGCAGCGTGCCAGTCCTTGCTGCTGCTTCCGATGACGCAAATCAGCTGTGGCATTTCATCGAGGTGGAGCCCCAGACAACCTTCACCGCAGCCATGCGCGAGGAAATGTTCGAGGCTTACATCAAGAGTGCCGTAGAGTCGAAGGGTTCCAACCGCAAGACCTTCGGTGGCGGCGGTTGGGGGGAAAGCGAACAGCTCGAAGTGGTGCTTGATGCCTACGAGACAACGGGTAATGAGGAATACCTCAAGTTAGCGCAACAGGTCTATACATGGTTCAACACCAACGTCGGGTCAAGATGGGACAAGTACATCTATACCGACAACTACCATTGGTTCGGCCACGACTTCAACGATGATGTCGTATGGCAGATTATTGCCGTGGCACGAATGGGATTGCTCACGAACAAAACCACTTACATCAATGCCGCCAAGCGCAATTTCGACATCATCTACGAGCGTGCATATATCCCTTTCACGGGCTTGATGCGGTGGGCTCAAAGCTCAGGAGATCCCTACGGCACCAACTCCTGCATCAATGGCCCCGCTGAGGTGGCTGCCTGCTACCTTGGTTTTGCGGGCTGTGGCGAGGAGTATTTCGAGAAAGCACGAGACCTCTACGCCGCTCAGCGTTACGTCCTCGCCAACAATATGTCATCAGGAAAGGTCTGGGACAACGTCGTGTGGGATCCTGCCACGGAGCAAGTCAAGTCCAAGAACGAATGGGCATCCACTTACAACCAGGGCACCATGCTGGGGGCCGCTTGTATGCTCTACAAATACTACGGAGATGAACAGTATCTCAAGGATGCTCAGAAAATCATGACATGGACGAAGAACAACCTTTGTGACAGCCACGGGATCGTCAATGTCTGTCAGGGAGGCAGCAACCACGACCTTTGGGGATTCAAGGGCATCCTCATGCGCTATGTCCGGCGCTTCATTCGCGACTGCCATGCCACCACCTATCAGGCATGGATGGAAAAGAACGCCATGCACGCCTACTGCAATAGAACGCCCCAGGGCATCACACCCACCGCCTGGCTACAGAAAGGCGATGCCGAGAACACGTCCGACGACTTCGGCAACAGCACTGCCGCCAGCGCAGCCGTCAATGTCATGTTCCCCGATGACCCCCCACTGCCTTACGAGGAAAAAGCCAAGGACGACCATACGCCTCCCGATGCGATCAATCACCTCAGAACCTCAGAATCTCAGAACCTCAAAACCTCAGCCATCTACGACCTCACAGGACACCCTGTCCGCTGCGGTGGATATTTGCGCCCAGGCCTATACATCCTCAATGGCAAGAAAACCATTATCAAATAAATCAGTAACCGTTCCTGAGGGTTCTCCCGAAGGATTATCAGTAACCGTTCCTGAGGGTTCTCCCGAAGGATTAAATCAGAGAATATGAAACGAATCATCACTGCTATCCTCCTCACCGCCGCCATTGCCGTACAGGCTCAGACGACCCCTTGGCAGCCTGCTGGCGACCGCCTAAAGAGCGCATGGACAGACAAGGTCAACCCCGCAGCTCCACTTCCCGAGTATCCACGTCCCTTGATGACACGCGCCGAATGGCAGAACCTAAACGGCCTCTGGGACTATGCCATCGTCCGTGCCCAAGACCTCTGTCCCACCACCTTCGATGGCAAAATCCTTGTTCCCTATCCCCTCGAATCAAGCCTTTCCGGCGTGCAACGCAAAATGACACGCGGACAGGTACTCTGGTACGAACGCACCTTCACAGTTCCTGCCGCATGGAAGGGACGCGACGTGCTCTTGCATTTTGGTGCCATTGACCACGAAGCTACAGTCTATGTCAACGGTCGCCACGTAGCCTCCCATGTCGGCGGCTATGCCGGCTTCTCCGCCAATATCACCCCTGCACTCAAGCAAGGCCAGAACCGGCTCACAGTGCGCGTCGTTGATACTACAGACGAACGCTTACAGCCCGTCGGCAAGCAACGCCTCCATCCCGGGGGTAACGGTAGCATCTGGTACACCAGCGTCTCAGGCATCTGGCAGACCGTATGGATCGAGCCCGTGCCCAAGCAGCACATCGCTGATGTCCGCACCACACCCCATCTCGATGACGCACACTTCGCCGTGGACGTAGCCACCGTCGGCACGATGCCCTCCACCGACCGCGTCGAAGTCACCCTCTCCTTCGCAGGCAAGGAAGTCGCCAAGGCTTCAGCACCCGTCGGTCAGACCCTCTATCTCCCCGTCAAGAAACCACAGCTCTGGACACCAGACACCCCCAACCGCTATCAGATGCAGGTGCGCCTCCTGGCGCGCGGGCAGCAGGCCGACGCCATCTCCAGCTATGCCGCTATGCGCAAGATCAGTGTGGCCCAACAGCCTGACGGCGTCTGGCGCTTGCAACTCAACAACCAGAACCTCTTCCATTTCGGCCCCCTCGATCAAGGCTACTGGCCCGACGGCCTCTACACAGCACCCACCGACGAGGCACTGCGCTTCGACATCCAGAAAACCAAGGACTGGGGCTTCAACATGATTCGCAAGCACATGAAAGTCGAACCCCCCCGCTGGTACTACTACTGCGATTCCATCGGCCTGATGGTGTGGCAGGACATGCCCTCCATCTGCCGTTCCGATCAAGGTTGGCACATGCGTGAATGGAACAACCAGGCCGATGGCGCCCACGACCCCCAAGTCGAAGCCAACTACTTCCATGAGTGGGGCGAGATCATCAGCCAGTTCTATTCACATCCCTCCATCGTCGTCTGGACACCCTTCAACGAGGCTTGGGGACAGTTTAAGACACCCGAGGTCATCCAGTTCACACGCCAGCAAGATCCTACACGGCTCATCAACCCTGCAAGCGGCGGCAACCATTACCACTGCGGCGATCTCCTCGACATCCACGACTACTCACGTCCTCCTCTTCTCTACTTGAACGATACCACACGCCCCGTTGTCCTCGGTGAATACGGCGGTCTCGGGCGCCACATCGAAGGCCATCGCTGGGTCGAGAGCGATGCACGCACCTATGTCAATTACAAAGATATAAAGGAACTCACCGACTCATACGTCGAGCAGGCACAAGCCGTCCTCAAGCTTGCAAAAGGAATCACACCCCCTGCTGCCTTCTCCGCCGCTGTCTATACCCAGACTACAGATGTGGAGACCGAGGTCAATGGGCTCATGACCTACGACCGTAAGGTCATCAAACTCGATGAGAAGCGCATACGCCAGATCAACCACGCCATCTCCCACTGCCTCAAGTAATAGCTTCCCCACACACGCTAACCCTCAATCGCTTCAATATAGAAGCTCATCGGACGAAAGCCGTCGTTGCAGCTAATCATAGCACTCATGGGATCCTTCATCCAGCCGTCGTAGAAATTACCTTCGCCTCTGGATAAGGATTCCACAAATGGTTTCATGCTGTACCACGCAGCAGGGCACAGACCCGCCGGACATTCGCCCCCCTCACTGATCCACGCCTCTCCCTCCTTCACATCGCAGCTATGCTCGATGGGATTCTCGTATCTGGCCATCAGGTCAGCGTACTCCGTCTGTCGCACTGCTGTTATCTTAATTCTCATGTCATTAACCGTTCCTGAGGGTTCTCCCGAAGGATTATCAGTAACCGTTCCTGAGGGTTCTCCCGAAGGATTATCAGTAACCTTACACATGGCGGCTTACGATGTCATCCATCGACTTACGACTCTTCGCTTTCATCTCGTCAGCAGCATAGCCCAAAGGAATAATGACTGCCGGCTCTTCATTTTCAGGGAGAGCAAACAGCTCTTTGCACAATGTAGCATCGAAATTGCACACCCAGCATGTAGCCAGACCTTGCTCCGTAGCAGCCAGGCACAGATGCTCAACCGCAATGGCAATATCCATGTCGCCGTGATGCTTGCCGTCTGACCTCACCCACTCCTCATCGTGCAGCATACAGGCTATGACATACATGGGGGCTGTCTTGAACCAGTCACGATTGTAGCACTGCCATAGCTTAGCCTTTTCTTCCTCACAGCTGACCATGTGGAATCTCCAAGGCTGGTTGTTCACTGCTGAAGGTGCAAAACGAACACACTCCAGGATATAGTCCAGTTTCGCTTTCTCTACGGCGAGCAACTTATATGCCCTGCAACTATACCTATTCTTTACAAGTTCTAAGAGGTTCAATTCCATAACTTCATAAACTATTCTAAATCTATCGCGCAAATATACAACATTTGCAGTATTGTCCGTATATTATCAGTAACCGTTCCTGAGGGTTCTCCCGAAGGATTTCACCATCAATAGGCCTCAAATCTTCAGAAGCGTCTTTCAGGCATAACATTCCGCAAAATTCGTAATCCTTTCCATTACCACACCACTCATCTCGCCTTATTAAAAGTCCTAATACGTTCCAGCATATCGGCACTCCAGACCGCATCTTGGGGCAAATGGTAGCGAACGTTGCCCGTTGGCGAGGGGGTCAAGAAGGTCTCGCCCTTGTCACCTACCGTCACAGTGCCGCGCGTTGACAACGTGAACAGGCTGTTGCCCTCCACAGCATTCATAACCGTTAGCGGGTCCCACATTTTCTGGCCTGTGTCGCAGTTGTAGTTCAGATAGACTTGTTTGATGGGATGGCGGTCCGTCCAGTCAATGTCCGCGATGACCTGCTCCGGCTGATACACAATACCGTCGCCCACCTCGCCAGGCGACATGATGATATCCACGTCGGCAGGCCATAGCTCGAAGAACGTTTGGGCGAAGCTTACCCCTTGTGCAAAGTTGAATTCTACAGGTTCTACGGCATCACCGAAAACGCCGCCCATCATATAGAGGCACTTCACCTTGCGTCGCACCAGCTCCACGCCATTGAGTGACGAATATTCGTCGGAACAGGACTGCAGCAGTTGCACCAAACAGGTGACAAAACCGATGGAAAGGATGCTCACACTATGATCTGGCTGGGCGGCCAGCAACTGGCGATATAGCTGCCACCCGTCGGGCAGTGTCGAATAGTCCGCGATGGAGCGTTGGAACATCAGTTCCCCATTGCTGTTGGTAAGCGTGGGGAGTGCCTTGTAGTCGATCCATACTTTGGGGGACTTAATACCGTCGCGAATCAGGCCGACGGGAATGTCGCCATAACCATAATAGGTGTTCATCACATCGGCACAGGCGGCACAATCCTCTCCCTCGCGATCGACCACTACGCCCAGCAGTTTGCTTCTCTGCTGGTTCTGATAGCCGTAGAGCACCATCATGGTGAAGAGGTCATCGGTCGATGAACCGATGTCAGTATCCATAATAATTAGTGGTACGCCCGTGTATTCGTAGGGCTGCTCCGGCGTTTTGTCATCGTCGGCGCAGGATGCCATTAAAAACATTGCGCTGCAAACGAGAGCGGCGGCTATCACCCGATGCATCATTCTTTTCATATATCAGTCACAGTCTTCTTGATTCACGCTGCAAAGGTAGGTAAAATATCCGAAACCACGATGAAATGGCAAGTTTTTTTGTTTTGTTTGCCAAATATAAAGAAATCACAAAAAAAACGCCATATCGCAAGCGGTACGGAAGATTATTCGTATCTTTGTCACAATATTAACGGACAATAAGATGATCAAGTGTTATACCCCTCCTATGACTTTGCGCCGCCTCTACCTGTTCAACGTATGTTGCCTATGCTGCAAATCAGCCCCCGGGCATACGTATTTGTCATCATCACATGTGGCGCTCAGACCGGCATCTCCTCATGGTATGCCAAGCATGTGTTCAAGCAGAAGGGCATACCCGTGGCCTACTGCCACAAGATAAGGATGCCGGACTGTGCGGGTATCGCATACAAGCGTAATCCGAATAAACAGACGTGGAAATTCCAGAAATATGCTTCACGTATGGAACGCATTATTGCCGACGTGAAAGCCCGAAAGACAGCCTATCATTTCAGTGGATGGGCCTTGCTGGGGTGGGCGTCAATATATACCAAATGGGGACAGAAGACGATAACCGTATTCCATCCCAAAGTGAATGCTGACAGGTGTGGGGGGTGTGACACCTGTGCAAGAATCTGTCCCGTCGAGAACATCACCATGCAGGAGCGGGATGGCAAGAAGCCTTTCGCCGATACCGGTGCTGACTGCACCGCCTGCCTGAGTTGTGTTCACTTCTGTCCGCATCAGGCCATGGAACTGGGCGGCAAGCACCTTGACAAGTCGTGGCAATACCACCATCCCGACATCAAGCTGAAGGACATGATTCTACGATAAAATTCCCTGCTATTCAAGCCCCGTACACGAAATGAACGTGGAACAAAATGAACATCATGAACGTTCAATCAAAACGCCGCCGATTCTCACGAACCAACGGCGCCACTCAATTATTCATACAATAACTAACAAACATTTCAACCATTTACCCCTATTTTCTACATCAGCCAAGCAGAGCACCGCCGCCGATGTAGCCGAGTAGTGCCGAAATTACATATTTCAGCACCTCGAGAATAATCTTAATCCATTTCTTATTCATAATAATGCGATTTAGATGATTTAACTTCTAGTTAACTAACACTATTCCCTGCTTTCCCTGCTTTATTCTTTTCTTGTGCATCATGCATCTATGACCTCCTGCAAGGAGTCTATCATGGTGCTGAAATCAGGATCCAGATCTTCTGGGGTGCTAATGTTGTCGGACATCTGTAAACCTCTTTCACTTTCCTGCAGACCTTCCGGCATGTTGTCGAAAGCTTCCTGTTCTTCCTCGCAGATGAATGAGACCTCGTCCTTCAATGTGTCCAGTTGGTCAATAACCTCCTGGAGTCTATTTCTTCTTTCTTATTCATTGCTTCTTATTCTTTAGATTCCACTTCCTCTTGAAATCCCTCTATTACTTCGTCCAGGTAAGAACGCAACACATCTATCAAATTTTCGTAGATATCCTTATAGGACATGTCCGTAAAATCATGAAACATTTCCATACACTCAGTCGTGAAAAGTACTGGAATGAATAGCATAGCTGACGAATCCAACTCGCGATTGATGATTTCAACCGCGGCCGTCTTCTTTAGGGCATGGACAATTTCTGAGTAAGCCTTTATACGCTCATCGTCTTCTTCCATCATTGTTTTCTTTGTTTTTTCTTTCATAGTTTCCATTTTAGTTTAATCAGTTGCCAATTATAGTTTCTTATTAATTCTCCTTGTCTAACAGCGTCGCCTTGAATATCTTCTTACCGTCGCTGTTGGTAATTACTACAGTGTCCTTGCCTTCATTTTCCTCACACCATTTGCGCAGATAGAACTCAAAGAGCCCTATCATTTCGCTCTCGGTGATTGGTCGGCGGTCTTGACTCATTGTCTGCGGCCCATTCTTCGTGGGCTTCTTTTTCTTGGCGAGATAGGCATTCATCCATCCCGTCACAATTCCATAATCTGTTGCTGCCATAGTTCTTTCAGTTTAGTCGTTATATTCTGCATCTGCATCAAAGCATGGGCAGTCCTTTATTTTGTTGTAATACCTATGGCCATGCACAGGTATATTACCATACACTCCGCGAAGGAAGTCAATGAGTACCCTCATTGATTTCTTCTGCGCTTCGGTTCGCGTGTCCACGTGCATACCATCGCCGCCCGCTCCACCGACATAGCATATACCAATGGAGTTGGCATTGTGTCCAAGGCAATGCGCCCCCATCAATTCAATCGAACGGCCTATCTCTATATTACCGTCAACAGTTATCAAGTAGTGATAGCCAATGCACGCAAAACCGCGCACCTTATGCCATCGATCCACATCTTCCACGTGAATCATCGGATTCGCCGTTGTATCCGTGCAATGCACGATAATTTCAGTTATCTTTCTCATACAGTTACAATATCGTAGGGGACGTTGAGTTGAACTTTACAGAGTGATTCTTCAGGATAAACCTTCGATGAAGTATAGCCCAAAAATCTGCCACCTTTGAAACTACACCAGCTTCCGCAGAAGTGTGGCTTATCAGCAAACAACAATACAGACATGTCTCTATCTACAGCTACATACGCGTCCACGCCCTTCGGCGCTTCCTCTTTTCCTACTTTGGTCGGCAACTCAAACTCTATTTCCTTGATGGCCTCTAAGCCTCCAGCTATATCCGCATATACTAAAGGAAAGTGACCATAATCATTACGCCACTGTTTTATAGACGGGTAATAGCAAGGCTTATCACCCCAAAAAGCGTTAACTAAGCCATCGTCATTAACAGCAACCCAAAATTTAAACTTTTCCATATCAGTAGAATAATTTGTGATTTACCTTGAAAACATTGAATCCTTGATTGAACATGGAAGGATTGAACTTCGTGGCTGTCAGCGTGTGCAGCCCTTTCGCCACACCTTCAAGCTCCAGCCTGTAGTTGTCTATCTCCTCCCAGTTGAGGATAAGCAGGCCGTTGCGGCCTTGCTCCGTACGTTTATCGAGCGCCCCGCTCCTATAGAAGTCAGCCATGAAGTCTTCGGCTTGTTTCCGTTCCATGTGGCAAGAATCCACACAGAACAGAACCAAGTCGAGATATCCCTTCGGGCTTTGAGCATATAGGCGTTCAAGCATATCCGTGTAGCACTCAGCGTATGTCCTGTAGTGCATGAACCTGTTCTTTTCATCACGGAAGTAGAACGGGTCTCTCTCGGCTATCAGCTCAAAGTACTCGTTGCTCATGGCTTCTTGAAGTAATAGGATAGTGCATCGGTGTACCACTTGCCGTTATATTCGCGGCTCTCAACACTCAGGCCCAACGTTATCACGTCACCCTCTTTGAGGTTGTCGTATTGTGCCAAGCGGTCGTGTTCGTTCTGTCTCACCTTGAAAGCAATTTGCACGGGGTTGCTTTCGCAGGTTTCACACAGGTACATCGCATTCTTCCATGCGCCGTTCTTTCCTTCGCCCGTCTTCTCTTCGAGCTTCTTTACAAATTTAACGTAGATTTCCATTTTCCTTTTGATTTACAATGTGACGAATATCTTTTGCAATACAGATAAGCAAGACAATGTCTCCTAACGCAAATGCGCCAAAAATAATGTAGTCAATCATGATTTTATCTTTTTGAAGTGATTCTTATCTATTTGCTTAATGCAGTTGACCTTTTTCAGCCAATCGTGAATGATGCGCCTCACAGGGGTTTTGATGCCCTGTTTGATGCAGATTTCATAGACATCTGTTCGCGAAAAATCATCCCCAAGCTCGTCAAATACCGTGCGCTGGGTCGTGAACACAGGTACGTCGGTGAGGCTGTTGTATTTCTCTCCCCAAAGCTTGAGCGTGCTTTCCAAGTCTTGATGCATCCACCAATCAACGAACTCACAGCACTTCATCAGATCTTTTTCTTTGGGATTCTCCCAAAGACCATAACATAAAAGTCCCAGACGGAAACCTCTCACGGCAACACGCCTACGGAACACGTCACGCGCCCTATCTACGTCCCTCGCACCTTTCACCACCTGTTCTTTGTTGAAAGCGTCAATGGTGGGCATAATCCAGCTCATATCTACTGTCTGCGTGGGGCGGAATTTGAAATGCCAGTCGATGCTTTCGTCAAACTTGTCATCGGGGCAGCTCATAACCTCAAACACGTCAAAGTTACAAGGGGTCTCGTACGTCCTGCGGTCACAACGTTCTGTGAACTTCTTTATATTCTCCAGCGCGCGTTTCGTCAACTTGCGCCATTGTGGCGGCATCGCAAATTCCTGATTCTCGATGGGGGTGAAGCTGCATCGGCTCACAAGTCCGTTTTCAACGTTCTTGAAGTAGTTTTCAACCTGTGCAATGGTGCCCGTGATGAGGACATTCCAATACAAACGAACCTGACCCTTGAAGGTGTTGGCGGCTTTGAACTGCTGGCCGTATTCGCCATTGTCCCATGCAATACGAATCATGTCATCCTTGTTGCCGCCTGCCGCCTTGACACCCTTTGCCCATGAATCCATTTCAGCTGCAAAAGTGAACATATGGTAACCATGGTTGTCACGCTGCTTCTGAAGAAACTCAGCTTCTGAATTCTTCGGGGGAATAATCCTGAGGCTGACGTGGGGAGCATCGGGTGCTTTCTCATTTGCGCCTTTGGTGCTAATGGCACGCAGATAGACATTCTCACGTTCACTTTGCACAAAGTCGCGCAGCTTCAAGTCCTCAAAAAGCAAGTCAATGAATCGCTCAACGAATCCCTTACCTGTTCCCGCAGGGGCATAGATAACTGAGAAGAAGCTCGTCGAATGTTCGCGACTATCATAGGGATAGACGGCACGAAGATAGCTCGTCAAGGTTCCCAAAATGGGAAGCAAGGCGTTGACACATGGCACAATGAAGTCGGCAGGCGCAGTCCCCACCAATTCACGGAACACAGGAGGCAAGTAGGGTAGGTCTATGGGAGCGGCCTCGGGTTCATCTTTCATCATGTAACTAGCCAAGCTTCCAGCCTTCTCGAAAGGAGAATTGTAGTAGCCGTTATCCTTCAGGAAAAAGTAGAACGATTTGGGAAGCTTCGACAAGGTGTTAACCTTACAGATACTGACAATCTGACTCCAGCACTCTTCTTCTGTGTGGCCAAATCTCGGGAGCAACCAAAGAAGAAAACGCTTGTTGTTGTCACAGATGCAACGGAAGTTTTTCACCATCTCATTGTAGTAGTTGTGAATTTCTCCCTGACCAGGCTCCCCAAACACTTCAAGATATTTCTTGATGATGATTTGGTAATCCGTGCCTCTGTATGTGCGGGCTTCGTAATTCTTCACTTCCTCATCCGAGAAAGAGGGGAGGCTATTGTCGCGCTCTAAGGTCACGGTCTCGGTCGTGGGCTCGCCCTTGATGGGATTTGCCTCATAGGTCACGGCACCACTCAACACATCATGGTTGATGTAGCGGATTTCATCCTTTTTTCCAATGAAACTGATGCGACTCAGATCCTTCGCTTTCTTATCGAAGTCTCCGTAATCATCAAAATGGAAAAGGCTGTCGAGATAGTCCAAGTAATCAGGGAGATTGTTGTAGTCCTCGTTCACGGCACGGAACAGAAGACGAAGTCCTGAGCCGCTGGGCGTAATGCCAATATAGCAACAGACCTCGGTACTTTTCAGTGTGTCATTCGTAAGGCTCGCTATGGCATCGTCCACGTGTTTCACGTGGTCAATGTCAACCATCACGATTTGCGTTGGCTCCATGAACATAGCACCACGTTTGCCCGTGGTCGTATGTCCAACCCAGCACACCGAAGGGAGACCTGCCTTTGCATCGGGGTCACCAGCGCGGTATGCGTCAATCTTGCGGGTGACTTCGTCACTCGCGGCTATGGCAAGAATCTCTTCAAGGCTCTTGCTGTGTGCCGTCACTCCTGGTTTCAGTTTCCCCTCCTTGTTCTTGAAGGGGTAATAAACATCAAATTGCATAAGATTTTAAATCCATAATTATGTTTGACATGACTTGTGTCAGTTCCTTGATCATCGCCAAGGTTAGACCCTTCTTGATGTTGCAATGCAGTATAAGGCTGTTCTTAGTACTGCTTAGGGTATAGTTCGAGCCTGTCTTGATGACCTTCACCCGTCCTTGTCGGGTTCCTGTCTGCTCAGGCGTGAACTCAAATTCGCCGTACTCGTTTAGGACACCGTAGCCACGGACTTTCTGACCTACGGGAATTTCGACTTTTTTTTTCATTTCTCTCTCGTTTTGAGTTTGACTTAGGATAATTTCTCTCTTATATCAGCATCCATGGCAGCCGACCATTCTCCATGGGTTATTTCCTCAAATTGACCTGCCATCTTCGTGCTGATATCATCGTAATTTGCATCATCAAACCACATATAACAGACACCATCGTAAATAAACCCCTTTGGCACAATAAAACGATGGCTCCCCATGGGTGCGGACGTTCCAAAAATGTCAAAGAAATCCAAACAGTTAAGTCGCTTACCACGTGCCGCGTAAATACGTTCACGCATAGCTTTGCCAACCTTCGTGCGCTTGTTCGGCTCATAATATTCATCAAATCCCTTGACAGGTTGCCATACCTTCTTGTCAATTTCGCCCTCCAGTCTCCATCCTACTATATCTGAATAAAGGTACCACGGTGAGCGTCGTGTCAGTATGTCGCCGTTAAACTCTGGCAGATTCTCAGTCTGCCACTTCTTAAAGTTGATGTTGCGCAGTCTATCGGTTTCGAGGGCATCGAATAGCTTGCTGAATAACTGCGAGCCTTGTTTTACTTTCAAATACATAGTTCCATTGATTTAGGTTGTGGTGTAAAATAAACTTTAGATGACCAGACAATAACCGCCAGCGCAGTTCATAGTGTAGGTTCGGATACGCCTTGCAAGTAAGCTCACAGTCTGAAAATGTAAGGCCTGACTCACAGCCATGGGACTGACACCCATCTTCTTTGCAATGTCCTTCTGTTTGCCGCGTTGGCAACCGATAAAAATAGTGTCTTTTCGCATATTATGTAAATATATTTGTGTTTAACACGCCGCGAAGGTAAGCAGGATTAACAAAAAGAAAAAAAAAAAAACATAAATTAAGTACTCACGTCCTCTTTTAACATTTTTTCCTTCCGCGCGCGCGATTTATTTTCTTAATGTACGTTAACACTCACGCCCATGTGTTATTATATATATACGCGCGTAGAAAAACGTTCATTCCGTTAACAATGTTCATCGTTCATTGCGTGTGTCATTATATATGTTTGATTTATAAATAAATAAAAATTTTGAATTTGATTAAACCACCCCCCATTATTATATATATAGGCCCCGTGCTATCAACAAAATGAACGGGGAACAGAATGAACATCATGAACGTTTACATGTCTGTAAAAATCCCCCGTTTTCGCAAAGTGTCATAACTAAAGCAAATTCATTCTCAAACACTTGCACATTAGTATATACGTGCGTACCTTTGCGGCGCTGATTCGGGTTGATTCCCTGCCAACTTCGGTTCAGTACCGTGTTAATAACTTATTTTATTAAACTTTCCTAAATCAAATTTACTACTATGGGACAAGCTGGTTTCATCATGCAAGGCGCACGTGGCAAGCTCGGCGACGTCGTCTTCAAAAAGGGTGAGGGCAGGACTATCCAAGTCCAGCGCATCAAGCCCAAGAATCCAAAGACGTTTGCACAGGCTAAACAGCGTTGTGCGTTCGCAATGGCCAATTCCGCTGCTGCGGGTCTTCGTTGGCTCATCAATCACTCCTTCCAGAACATCACGGGTGAGAAGTTCAACATCCGAGAGTTCGTCCGCATCAACTCCAAAATGCTTCGCGCTCAGATTGACCGCGACCTGAATGGAGGTGCCAAGATGGAGGGTAATGCGCAGATCAAAGGCGCACATGGCATGCAGGCTGCTGCATACATCGTCTCTCGTGGCTCCATCTACTACCCTGTCTTCGAGGGTGCTTCAATCGACGAGCCCGGTGTGGCCATCATCCCTCAGGGTGAAACTGCACTCAACACATCCATCACATCGCAGTCTGTCTATGAGCAGGTACTGGCAACGCTCGGTGTAGCTCCTGGCGATCAGCTCTCTCTCGTTGGCATCGTTGACTACCCCACCGTCATCGCCTCCTACGACACAGAAGAGAACTATCAGTGCCAGTCCTATGGCGCGCGTGTCACCTTCAAGGCAGAGCTTCCTGACAACTTCAGCGGCTCGCTGCTTCTCGCCGACGGCACAGTCAACCCCGCCCTTACTGAGGCTTCCGAGACCATCGGTAAGATTGTCATTGCTACCGGCTCTAAGACTGGTGAGAGTGGCCCCTACGATGTCATTGACATCACCATCGGCAACGTACCTACTGGTGGCACCGTGCAGGCAGTGGGCGTGATCCGCTCGCAGAAGGACATGAACGGCAAGTTCGCCTACAGCCCCTGTCAGCTCCTATTCCTCGGTGAAGGTCTCGACACCACTACGGTAGTGGATTCCTATCAGACACAGACATCTGAGAAAAACTCCGACTACTTCCTCGACCAGGCTGAGAGAAAAAACTGATCGGGGGAGGTGGGGCCTCCCCGTCAGAAGTTCGGCTGATAACAGCCCCAGCCTTGCCAATCTCGGTAGGCGAGACAGACGTTGAGGTAAAACTCTCCAAGTCCGACGGCTCTGCGTGGACAAACGAAGAGTTAGAATCCCTCTTCATGGTCACAGATGGCGTAGTAGCCAACACATCACCAAGCAGCTCGATTGACTTCAGGATTGGCGATAATCTTGTTGCTTACATCGGACGTAACGACATCGGCAAGACAATAGCAACATTAGTTTGCCTTCAGTGGGGCGATACAGGGGCTGTCCATACAGTTGACTACCTCGGCTGGGATGACCCGACACCAGAGCCCGTTACTATCGTAACATCTCCAGCACTTCCAATCTCGGTAGCAATGGGACCGGGTTCTACTGTCAACGTTTCAAAAAGTGATGGCAGCGCGTTCACTGAACAAGAAATTACTGGTCTGAGGGTGACAGCAAACGGGACTTTGTGCGAGATTAGTTGGAGAGACCAAGCGCAGCAGTGGGCAGTCGTTATGGGTTCAACCACAATCTCGTATATCAGAGCATCCGTTATTGGTCAAACTGCATTCGATATGACGTTAGCAGGTTCTGCGGCATATACGGTAGAAACCATTGAACTATCGTAAAATTAAAATCCTCTCTCTCGTGAGGGGCGCTGAAACTCAAGCACGCGTGATGGCGCGCAAGCAGTCTTCAACGTCCCTCTTCTTATACTCCAATGTTCATTTTGTTCATCGTTCATTGTTCATTTTGACACCACTTGCGTCATTGTCATTTGTTATTTCGCCATTTTACCCTGTTATCGGTCATACCACCGCCGTCTGATACGTTCATATAACAGAGAGCCAACGACCCAAGCCAATATAGTCACAATTACCTTCATATCTATTATAACGTATATCCCCTCATTTTATTGCACATCGTTCCGATGTATTTCACAACGTCCCGTTGTCCCCCGACGCGATGACGCAAAATTCTCGTTGCGCCATCCCTAAAAATCGGGCGGCGTGACATTCAGTCACCCTGCTTTCCCGATTTTTCCTTTGATTGAGAAGATGTTGAGGAATGGTTCTCAAAAATGAAGTCAGACGGCATGCTCCGTCGTTTGCATGAGAAATACGGATTGAAATATGTTTATTAAAACCTAAATAAAATGGATTATCTACCTAACGACCCTGCAATTCTGGTTTCGAGCGTCAATATGCTTCTGAGAGACGAAGAGTTTGACAGCCTCGAAACCTTGTGCTATGCCTTCAGTAAAGAGCCAAAAGAGCTAAAAGACTATCTTTTGAAATACGGATTTGTCTGGAGTGAGAATCAGAAACAGTTCAGACCCGTCGGCTACGACGCATGATAGCGAAAGTCACAAATGAAAACAGCTAAAACAATGAAGATAATTGACAGACAATTGATCAACGACTTGGAGGAAGAAGCGAGGAAATCCCCACGTCTTAGAAAGAACTACAATTTCCACCAAAGCCTTCAGGACAAGTGCCATCGCTTCCTTAATGCCCTGGAGCCTGGTACGTTCATCCCTGTTCATCACCATCCGGACAAGGACGAGACCTTTGTGATTCTGAAAGGAAGGGTCAGGGTGAACACCTATAAAGATGATGGTAAGGTGCTGGCAACAAGTGTGATCAGTCAGGAGAGTGGTATTTACGGTGCAGATATTCCCAAGAACGTCTGGCACGGAGTAGAATGCCTCGAACCCAGCGTACTCTTGGAGTGTAAGGCCGGCCCATTCGTAGAGCATGAGGTTGACGGCATCTTGGAGATCAAGGAAGGAAAGGACATCTATCTTGCTGGAGGCTGTTTCTGGGGAACAGAACATTTCTTCAAGCTGATAAAGGGGGTGGTGGAAACATCGGTGGGATTCGCCAACGGACACACAGCAAGCCCAACGTACACTGAAGTCTATACCGACACAACAGGCTATGCTGAGACGGTGCATGTGAAGTATAATCCCGATGTGATCAGCCTCGAATCCCTCTTGCGGATGTTCTTCAAGGCCATCGACCCGACAAGTCTCAACAAGCAGGGGCATGATGAAGGGACTCGCTATCGCACAGGCATCTACTATACCGATGCCGAGGATCTTCCCATCATCGAAAAGGTGTTTGCAGAAGAGCAGGAAAACTATCAGCAGCCGCTATGTGTGGAGAAGCAGCCATTGGAGAACTTCTATTCTGCCGAAGAGTATCACCAGGACTATCTCGACAAGAATCCTATGGGCTACTGTCACCTGCCTCAGTCTCTGTTTGATTTCGCAAAATCGTACGTGAGCGGTAAAGCGTGAAGCCCCCTCATGTTCAAGTATATCAGCGTATTATTTCAGCGTAGTCTGAACTTCGGCTATGACCTCGATTTCTACTAAAGCTCCCTTCGGCAATGTCTTGACGGCTACGGCTGAACGTGCAGGATATGGCTCGGAAAAGAACTCTGCATAGATACTGTTCATATCAGCAAAGTCGTTCATGGCAGCCATGAATACAGTCGTTTTCACCACGTTGCTCATATCCAGCCCAATCTCTTCCAAGATGGCTTTCACGTTAGTCAAGGACTGACGAGTTTGTTCTTTAATACCTCCTTCAACAAACACTCCGGTCGTTGGATCAATAGGTATTTGTCCTGAAGTATAGACAAGATTCCCAACTTGGATGGCCTGACTATATGGCCCAATGGCAGCTGGTGCCTTCTTTGTGCTTATTACACGCATTGTTTGATTTGTGGTTGGTTGCGTTCAAAGGGGTGATTTAATACTCATCCTCATTGAAGTTTAAACACCGCATTGGGAACCAAGAGTTTACACTCTGCGGTGTGACTATTGTGAAGGTTATTTGGCACTGAAATACGCCA
>CAJORF010000112.1 GCA_905236985.1 uncultured Bacteroidaceae bacterium
AAGCGGCCGTTTTCCTCTTTTCTGAATCGTAGGTTTTGCAATGCCTCTTCGCCTTCGTCTGCACGACCGTATATTTCCCCCTTCCATTTAGGAGGCTTACAAGCGTGCCGGAACTGCTCCACATCTTCATTAGCAAACACCCTACGACCTGAGAAGGTGAAGGCCTCGATGTCGTTTGACGGGTATTCCGAAGCCATGTCTGCATGAGAGGAATACTTTGACCTCTCCTGAATGTACCAATTGATGGCCTCCAGTGTTGCGCCCTGCTGCCACAGGTTCCAAAGGTATGTACCCGGCTGTTCACGGTCAGAGTTTGCGACCTCATTGTGACGGTTGTTGTAGAGCCAGGCAGCGAAGGCTTCAACGGGTGATAACCCGACGGGCAAACCGCCTGGCACACTTTCCGCTGTGATGGGTGCTGCATACTGCTCAATCTCGTACCATGCAACGAACATTGCTTCAAACTGGCTCTTTCCCAGTTTTGCCGCAAGATATTCCTTATGGAAGAAGTTTCCTGTGCCGTTAGCCGTTGACTCATATACAATCATGGTGTACGGCTTCAGTAGAATACCCGAGCAAGCCGAGCGGACGATCTGTTCGGGTGTCTTTCCATCCGTCTTCTTCCATAGTCCGACCTCTGTACAGTGAACGAGGTTATAGTCACCACCACGTGCTGAGTCAGGCTTTTCGGCAGTACCGATTTTGATTTTGCAGTTCCTTTGTGGTATTCGGTGAATGTTGCCACTATTCCCCACTCCCACCAGTTTAGGCTCGTTCTCATTGTATGCTTCACCCAACTTGTAAAGCATACTGATGGGGTACTCCTTAATCATGCGGTCGAACATGTCCTTGACCTCGTTAGAGGCATCCTTGACGTGTCCGACGATGAGGCTGTTGAGTCCTACCTTGTGGATGAGTTGCAGCCATGCCATGTATATCTGCGTGGCCGTAGAGCCTCCCCACTGACGTGCTTTGAGGAGTATGAGACGAATGGGCTTTCCTTTGATCCTTGCTTTCTCGAATCGCAGAATCAACCGGCGTTGTGGTCT
Organism: uncultured Bacteroidaceae bacterium; assembly: GCA_905236985.1. Lineage (GTDB taxonomy): Bacteria > Bacteroidota > Bacteroidia > Bacteroidales > Bacteroidaceae > Physcousia. Next base: position 1,050 of record CAJORF010000112.1, read on the forward strand.
GTTGAGCCTGAAATGGATGTCCTCTCCCCCGCCCTTCTGCTTGATGAAGACATAGAGAGCCGCCCAGAAGGGGAAGTCGTGTCTGCATCTTATGCGTACGAACTGCTCAATGACTTTCTGCCTTTCCTCGTCGCAATAGTGTCCTTGTCCTCCTGTTAGCTCTTCGTAGAAAGCCTTGACGGATCCCGCTTCCACCAGCTTCTTGACGAGCGGCACGCGGAGCATGGGCTTCGGCAGGTACATGACGGGTATGGGGAAATCGTCGATGACGACTTTCACGCGCTCTCCGATTGAACCCTCACCTGTGATGGGGTTGAACTTCGCGCGAATGGCGTCGTTCCGGCGCTGGTTCTCGGCGATGATTGCTGTGACCTCAGCGGAGATACCGCTGAGCACTGGACTTATCTTTGCCACGGAGCGGGTGAATTGAGGAAGCCGATGATGAGCCCGGCTATGTAGCAGTAGAGGTGGAGGGTGTTATTTGGGGCGGCTATGGTATAGCCGCATACGGAACTGACGTGTGAGATGACGAATCCTATGGCGATGAATGAGAGGACGAAGGTGTGGAAATATCGCTTGTCCCTTACCTGAAAGCTGACGATGGCAAGGAGTGCGAAGCATACTGCCGAAAGACCTACGGTGGGCGTGATGAAATGGGATGTGTAAGGGATGTGTATGACGTCGAGTGAGGATGAGATGCGTGCGATGGTGTTGATTGGATATGTGATGGCGATGAGGTATGCGGTGAAGAGTGTTGATGTTGTGATGTCGTATGTGAAGACGATGGAGATGAGGCACCAGCAATTGATGATGGCGTGTGTGATGGATGCGTGTAAGAATGGATATGAGATTCGTGCCATGACTGAGCATCCCTTGCATATGCCGAGCTGCTGTAGTATTGTTGGATCTACATAGGTTACGGCTGACAGAATGATGCATATTGCAGTCATTCCAAGTGCAATATTTTTTGCTTTCTCTGTTTGTACCATATTTTTTTAATGGAGCAGATATAGACTTTTGCTGAACCCGGTGTGAGGTAGAACTTTGGTGCTTTCTGATTGACAACGATGCTTGCTATTTGGAGAATAGATGTGTTTGGCATTCTCCTCCTTATGGCCATAGCGCGCTTGTATATCTCCATGAACATCTCTCTCTTGTTTGTTCTCATGTATGATAGGTCGTCTCCATTCATGATTGCTGCGATGACCACGGCGGCCCTCTCTTCGCTGACCCAGAATCGTTGTGCTGGCATATTCACGACTTGCTTGCATATTCTATCGAGCGACAGGTGCCTTACTTCTCCAGCGAGTTTGTGGTATGCTCGCATGAGGTCTTCATTTCGCTGCTGCTCGAACTCGAACTTGCTGCCGTGGTATTTCATCGGTTTTGGGTAAGTTGTTTGGATGCAAAATTAATGAAAATATCGGTTAAAAGATAACAGTAAGATGTCGAATGGGGGCTTTATCTTTGCGGCGTGATAATATAAAATCCATTCTCAGGTATGGCAGATATTGAAGATAAGAAAGTTAAGAGTAAGCGCGATCAGCTTTCAGAGCGCTTGCAAGGCCGTTATCCCGACCGGGATTTTTCTGACGAGGAATCTTTCTACGGCCAAATTTACGACGATTACGACGATTACGACAAGAAAATAGCGGGGTATCAGGATCGCGAAAAGGCGTTTTCTGACATGTTCACCAGCGATCCTCGCAGCGCGCGTTTCCTTACTGACTGGCGCAACGGCGAAGATCCAGCTGTTGGCCTTGTGCGTATGTTTGGCACGGACATCAAGGCTGCGATAGATGACCCAGCTCGTCAGGAAGAGATGGCATCCGCCAACAAGGAGTTCGTTGAACGTGTGGCAAAGGAGAAGGAGCTTGAAGAGCTTTACCAGAAGAACCTCGACGATAGTCTTTCTGAACTGGAACGTATGCAGCAGGAAGAGGGTATCAGCGATGATGACATGGATGCTGCGATGAGCCTTTTGATTGGTATCATCCATGACGGTATCGTTGGAAAGTTCACTCCCGATAGTATTCACATGGCCATGAAAGCCATCAAGCATGACGCAGACGTGAGTGCCGCGAATCAGGAGGGCTTGGTGCAGGGCAAGAACACGAAGATAGAAGAGAAGCTTCGCAAGCCTAAGGAAGGCGACGGTACGGCACCTCTTGGCGGCAGCAACGGTTCTGCAGGCGGTGCTCGTCAGCGTCCGAGTCTCGGCGTGCTGGATGGCTTCGGTGAAGGCTACGAGACGATCTGGGAGCGCGGAGATAAGAATCGCAAGAAGAAATGAGCCTCGCGGAGAACCGCGAGGAACGGTGACGGGCAAAGAAATAAGATAAGAGAGAGAGAATTATTAACATTTATAAACCTTCAAAAACCAAAGCAATGAAGAAGATTTCAAAAGCTTCAAATTGGATGCTGAGTTTGCTACTCACATTCTTTGCGCTGATCTTCGGCGCACATTCTGGTGTCATGCTGGCCGATGCCAGCAATTTGCCTGACGCTGGCAAGACCACTGGCGGTGATGGCGGCAATGACGCTCCTCCGACAGGTATAGCCACGGAGACGGCAGGCCGTCAGGACGGCGACCCTGAATTTTATAGTAAGGACATCGACAAGCGCATCACGAAAATTCGCCCGATGGCTACACCTATTGACCAGATTTCGCGCTATGCGAAGTCCCAGCCGTGTAAGTCATTTGAGGTGAAGTACTACAGCGTCGGCACTCGCCCCATCAGTTGTACGACAACTGAGGCTATCAACGCTCAGAACTCCGGTGCGAGTGTAGCCCTACCCGTAGATGATGCCAATATGTTCACTCTGGATGATACGATCCGTGTTGTCGGTGTTAAGGCCAAGTATAACGACAAAGGCGTTGCGTACGATGTTGATGACGAGAACACTCCCGATTTGGTTCTGTGCGTGTGTGGTCGTGATAGCAACACTTCGATGCCGGTTGTGTATGCCGTGAACGGTAATCTTGACAGTAATGGTCAGTCCATCTGGCTCCCTGCCATCCCGCAGGGTTCTACGCTTGTCCGCATGGGTAAGGCTTGCGGTGAGTTGGACGTTCAGACTGGTAGATTCAACAACATTCCTACTCCTGAGATTCAGTACTGCCAGAACTTCATGATTCAGGTTGAGCAGTCCACGTTTGACAAGATTGCCGCGAAGGAGGAAGATTGGTCTTTCAGCGATATTGAAGAGGATGGTGTCTATGACATGCGTCTTGCTCAGGAAAACACCTTCCTCTGGGGTGTTAAGAACGTTATTCGACACACCACCAAGGATGGCATGAACACGTGGTTCACTCACGGTATCTGGTGGATGGCTGGCAAGGACATCGAGGTTGGTGAGTGGGATTCCACGAAGCAGTGTGCTGTGATCAGCGACGAAAACCTTGTAGATATTAGCAAGGACTTGTTTGTCGGCACCGGCATTGGCAACAAGCGTAAGATTATGTTCTGCGGCAGTGACATGCTTTCCGCATTCTCGAAGATCAAGTCAGAGAAGTTCCGTCTGAAGGAGACCGTAGAGTACTGGGATCTGAAGTTCAAGAGTTGGGAGACCGACTTCGGCGAGATTCTGACCATTCACCATGAGTTATTCGACCTCAACGGCATGAGTGACTGCGCCTTTGCTCTCGATCCCGAATACCTGACGAAGAAGACGCACGTAAGTTGGAGCCGCAATATCCTCGACCTGAAGAAGGCGGGTATCCGCAGGACTGATGCCGTAGTCATTCAGGAGGTTGCATGTCTGTACCTTCGCTATGCCAAGGCTCATGCCCGCATGCGTCTTGCAACAGCCCCTGCTGAATCCGGCGGTTCTTCTGCTTCTCACTCTCCCGCATCATCTCCCTCCCTTAGCGGAACAGTTGAGACACCTACTTTCTCTCCGTCGGAATGGGGTGACGGTGCCACTCAGGTTGTAGAACTCGCAACAGAGACCGCTTCTGCCACGATCTACTACACGACAGACGGCAGCACTCCTACGAGCGAATCGACGGCGTATGACCCGACGGATAAGATCACGCTGAGCGAGACAACGACCATCAAGGCCATAGCCATGAAGGATGGCATGTCAGACTCCGATGTAGCCAGCAAGACTTACACCAAGGCGTAGTGTCTTTTTCCTATTTATAACGTAGGGGCGGACGGCTTAACGCCCGCCCCTCATTTAATAGATACAACCAAAAGCAAACGACAATGTTGAAGAAGTATAAAGCAAAGAGCATGGTGAGCGTGAGCTTGACGCTCCCCACCGGCGGTAGGACACATATCAGCTTCAATCCCGTCTCTGGCGGCGGAAGTGTGTATTACACGGAGAATGCGCTGATTCAATCAGGGCTTGAGTGTCACCCGAAATATGGCAGGCTGTTCACCCTCGACTATGTTGAGCAGCCCAAGTTCTCTGTGGGCAAGTCGAATGAGCGTGTCACATCCAATCACGAAAGCGCATCTCGTGAAGCTCATGTCTCTGAGATCAAGGTGAGCTGCAACGATGATGCTAAGGATTATCTTGTGGATAAATTCGGCATCAGCCGCACGAAGCTTCGCAGTCGTTCTCAGATTGAGGCTGAGGGTACGGCTAAAGGTGTGAAGTTTATTTGGGTTTAGTCCCCTCAGTCCAACTGCAAGGCACATGGAAACAACTTTAAGTACTTTAATCGAGGATATCCGTGTCGCTCTGGATCATAACATGACGAGTACGGCACTGACAGGCATTGGCGACCCTGACACGTTAAGCCTTGATGAGCTTGTAGAAAGTAAGATCATTGATGCATCGGTGTCAGTCATTCTTGCAGCCCCTGTTGATATGCTTAGTGACATTGCAGCGAACATATCTGGCAGTGTGACATATTCAATCCATTCTCCCAAAATAGGCATACTGAATCTTCCGCCTGATTTTCTCCGGCTCGTGGCGTTTAAGATGTCGAGCTGGCCATATACTCTATATCAAGCCCTTGATTACACGTCTCCCGAGTATATCCCTGCGCATAGCCCTTATGGGGTAGTCGGCACCAAAGACAGACCACTGCTATTCCTCATGCCAGGTGGCACGTATGCAGAGCCTGAAAATGATTCTGGAGATGAGCCTTTGTCCGGCGAAGTATCTTTAGAAAACGTAGCGACGGGTAGTGTAGCCACCAGCTTGCTTGAGATATGTTGCCCGTCAGGATCTAATGACAGCGTGAAGATAGCCAAGTATGCAAAGCGTCCCGTAATTACGGGTAGTAGTAGTATCACTCTTGGTTCGCAGCTGTATCGTCCGACGGTGTATTACGCCGCTTATCTTGTGGCTCAGGCGTTGCAGGACGTTGAAGGTGCATCCCGTCTGCTTGAAATCTGCAATAGTCTTCTGAAACGATAATATCGAAAGCATAGTCATGAAAGATTTGAAAATTGTCAGGGGTAATGATTTTTGCCTGATTGTTCCGATTCGCCGGATCCTGTTTGGCCCAGTAAACGAATACGGCGAGCGTGTGCCCGTGAGCACTCGCATAGACCTTAACGATTGCTCCATCCTCAGCGTGAATATCGTCAATGAGTTTGAAGAGAAACAGCCTATTGCGTTCAGTGTGACGCATGGTGATGAAAGCAGCCTCATCGTGAAGATAAAGGGTGATCGTATATGCGAGGGCTGGTATGGTGTCGAGGTGAGGTTTACGTATGACGGTCGTCGCAGCCGCAGTTATGAGCGCCGTGTGTTCAAGATCGTTGAGAACAACGGAAAGAGCTTTGTCGATGGTTCGATGTATGCCGGAGAGATGAGCTATCAGGTAGATACGATGTGGACTCTTTACGCGCATGAGAGCTATCCTTTCTTTGAGCTTGACACGCGCACAATGGAGCTTGTGCAGCACGGCACAGTAGAGAACGGGAATATGTACATAGACGAAAACGGGAAGCTATGCATGAGCGTAGCGGATTAATCATATAAGAAAAAAGATATGGGAAAGATAGTTGTAGGCAAGGTTGCTTTCACTCCAAAGGGTGAGTGGTCTTCAGAAGAGATCTATTCGCTCTATGATATGGTCTATCAAGACCTTTTAGTGTATATCTCGCTTGTAGATAACAATACGTCTCCGTTGTCTGACACTACGAGCTGGCGTCGGCTGATGGGTATCGAAAAGGTGTTAGGCCGTATGCTTGCCGACGGTGCTGTGACCACGGATAAGATACAAGACGGGGCGGTGACGGGTGATGATTTTTCAGGCGAAAGCGTGACACGCGGTAAGATAGCCGACGATGCTGTGCAGGCGCGTAACATCAAGGATAGGAACGTGACGCATGAGAAGATAGCCGACGATGCTGTGCAGACGCGTAACATCAAGGATCAGCATGTGACGAAGGAGAAGCTTAAGGATGGTGATATATCCTGGGATAAGCTGGACGAGAACGTGCAGAACCTCATCGCTACGGGCGGTGGGCAGCATGGCGTACCGTTTGCCACGGAGTTTGGCGGCAGTGACGAGATAGGCATCTCACAGAGGGCGTTGACGGAGAGCCGGGACAGTCTGCAGGCGCAGATAGATGCGATAGTTGGTGGCGGTGCCACGGTGAACCTGACGGCAAACAAGACAACGGTCTTTGTGTCCGAGCAGACGGCTTTGACCTTGACGGCAACGTGTAGTAAGGCTGCGACGAGTATTGTGATTAGCGGAGGTAACCTGTCCCCAGCCGTTTCTGGTAGCGGGCAGAACCTTGTGGCCGATGACATCATCACTCCTGCGGCTCCCGGCACTACGACATATAACGCGTCCTTTGTGATAGCGGGTCAGACTCGCACGGCGACACGTAGCATCACGGCTGTCTATCCTATCTACTATGGCGCAGGCATGGTGCAGGGCGATGTGCTTGATGTGTCGGCTTGCAGGACTACAACAGCGCGAACGACACCTACTGCAAATTATACGGTTACCGTGGCGGATTCGGCGAAGTATATTTGGTTCTTCGTGCCATCTAACATGCAGACGCAGATCACGAGCGCGAAGATGGGCGGTTTTGACTTCCCGTTGGAGACGTTGGCTGATGTGACAGATGACGCAGGAGTCCTCTATAAGGTTTATCGCACACCGAACACGAACGAGGTGGGCACGTATGTAATCAGTATTAATCCGAGTAACTAAAATAAAAGATATACATCATGGCAGAGATTAAGATAGCAGGAACCCTGCATAACACAGAAGAGATAGCGGGAGACGCCCTTCATTCCCATGTGGTGACGAACGCTAACGAGGTACTTGATACGGTCAAGGGACAGAAGCAGAGTGATGTGAACGCTGCGTTTGATTTGGCTCTTGCCGACAGATATACAAAGGAAGAGACCTATAGCCGCGATGAACTCGACAACCTCATCACTACCCCTGATGTGAATTATGTCGCTGTTGCCACCATCAACGCCCTGTCACAAGAGGGCGCAGGCGACACCATCTATCGCGTTGCCAACTACGACGGCAGTTCACAGACTGTTGACACGACCAAGTATTCTGAATATGCGTGGGACGGGGAGAATTACCTGTTGCTTAGTGTGAAGTCGCAGTACGTGGAGCCATTGGTGGGTTACTATTCCTGCGCTGTGTCGGGGTCTGAGCCAGAAAAGGCTGTTAGTGCTACCAATTACGTGCTTACAAGTGGTGGTGCGATCAAGATCAGGATGGAGCACAAGAACACTGCTGCAAGTGGTGTGACCCTGAACATTAACAGTACGGGTGCAAAGGCTCTTCTGTACAATGGCGAACCCGTTGATGCGAGCAATAGTTGGGATGACGGTGAAGTCGTAGAGGTATATTTTGACCCAACACACAACAATAATGCAGGAGGATTCTTTGCTAACAATGTAGCTGGTGGCAGTGGTAGTGGTGACGGGGCTTTTGATGTAAGCGTCAAATATCCTACAAGTGGTGTAGATGGTGGCAATACTTATACACTTGAAGGTGCGCTTGCAGTGCTTGATGCTAATCTTTCTGCCAGCAAGAAGAAAGGAGGTATGAGCATCAAGTTTGTACAAAGTTCTGACAACAAGTATGTGCAATATAGGTTGATGCATACTCTTGCTAATGCTTCTACAGCTGCTACTGATTTTACCAATACTGCTAATTGGCAAGGAGTTGATGATGAACCTACGGCGGGGAGTGATAATCTGGTTAAGAGTGGAGGAGTGTATGCTGACACTCACCTTTGCAACGTACCAGAAGTGAACGACTTTGTTGTCGATATAGTACTGAAGGAGGGGGTAAGCATTGACTTCACAAAGTACGACGCTGTGAGGATTACGGACTTGTATGAGATGGGTTCTAACATCAGGACAGCATTTGCGCTGGTTGACAGTACGGGTATCAATGCTGATTTATACTTTGTCAACACGACGAAGACAAACTGTTTTTACACTTTGTTGGAGAGTGAGTACTGCTATATTGTGCTGAGGCATGTCGAGTCAAGGAGAAAAAACATAGCGCAACCTGTGGTGTTCTATCGAGATATATCCTGGGAGAGCCTTAGCAGTCATCCTGTCATCAGCGAGCTTCTTTCCAAAGGTGACATTGCAGCAATGGCAAGTAATGTCTCCGCGATGGAAGGTAACATTGCTGCGGTAGAGAATGACATTGCAGCAATGGAAAGTGACATTGAAAGCCTTGATGAAGATGTAAACGGGTCTGCGACAATTGAGTATGAGGATATACCTGTTGAGGAGAATAGGTACTGGAAGATAGTGGTTGGCACCGCTGTTTCCAGTCAAACATCATCAAGCTACAAAAGGTGTGAGTTGACGCCATGCAGTGAGGGTGATGTGTTTGTGGTGACAGGCACAGGTGGCCGTCAAGCACGGCTGTGGTGCTTTGCCGACTCTGAAAAGATACCCATAGAGCCTTTTGCAGAGGTTAACGTCACTGAGGCAGAGCTTGAGGTAACAGCTCCCAAAGGTGCTGCGTATGCTTTCTTCAACTGTGTAACAGAAGCAGATTTTGAGGTGAAGAAAAAGGTTGAGACAAGGGGAGTATCTTTAGCTCAGAGAATTAGCAGCGTGGAGAGCAGTGTTGCGACAACAGTGGATGGTCTTGCAAAAGTGCCGTTCTACAAAACAAGCATCCCCAAGATGGATTTTCACAAGTCGTCGTTCAAGATACTTGATATCGGCAACAGTTATTCCAACCAAGGCGTGACTTATCTGAATGACTTGTTAAGTGCTGCGGGGATAACCACTGGATTCTCATTCTATAGGATGGTTAGATCATCTTCAGGTTTTAACAACTGGTACAATGTCTACAAGGGAACAGACACGAGTACCTACAGGGTGAACAGGGTTGCAGGCGACGTTATACCAGGCATTGACTGTACCGATATTTCTGGAACAGACAACACCTATTTCATCAATGCCCTCAAGCAGGAATGGGATGTCATCATTATACACCAGAAGAGCAGTGATGCGACAAGCTATGACGGATGGGAAAGTAATGGCGGCAGGTTGAATGAGTTTATTCAGATACTACGGACTTACTGTCCCAAGGCTGTGATAGGCACGTTGGTTATCCACAGCTATTATCGTGGTTATTCAGGTAACGAGGAAGGCTCAACATCTGGCAGGTGGGCGAATATTGCCAAGGCTGTCATGGAAATGAGGCGCAACTATGGCATTGACTTCATTATTCCATACGGAACTGCTGTTGAGAACATGAGGATGACCTCGCTCAATGACGGAAATGATTTTACCAATCCTGAGAATGACGGAGGTGTACACCTTGTCAGCGGCATAGGAATGTATACATGCTCCTGTGCATATTTTGAGGCTTTGTTTGCCCCACGGTACAATGTCACTGTGCTTGGGAACAGTTTCACAAAAACTGACATTAGTGCTGGTACTGGTGTTGTCCAGATAACAGCTGCCAACGCTCTGCTTGCCCAGAAAGCAGCAGTTCTTGCCATGAGTGACATGTTCAGCCTTAGAAATCCAGAGACTACAGACGTGGTGACTGGTGGCAGTACACCTGCTGTTTACGGTGGAGCTGATGCCTATCCAATTACAATGAGTGATGTTGCTCCTGTGGCTATTACAGGGTCTTACAATGACCTTTCTAATAAGCCCAATATTCCTGATGTAAGTAACTTTATCAGTGCTTCTGTCAACAACTTGGAGAACTACTACTTAAAAAGTGATACTTACACCAAGGCCGAGGTTGATGCTCTGTTAGCTGAATTGCGTGCAGAGCTGGCAGCGAATAATAACAACGAATAAAAACTTAAAGCAATTGCTGAGTTGAAGAAGAGATGCATAGGAGATAAGGAAGTGAAGAGAGTTTATATTGGAGCTAATTTAATGTGGAAAATAATTAAATAATAAGATTATGGAAGCTAATACATTTATGATGCCTATTGGTGGCAGAAGTATTCTTAGGAGTACAGGTGAAGAAGTTGAGGTTATTGATTTTAATCTGCCTAATAGAGGTATGAGAACTGAACCTAAAGACCTTACTTTTGGAGAAGGTGATTGGGTTACTTATATTGACTCTAACGGCAATGAGCATATTAAGGAGCATCTTAATATTCAACTTGACTTCAAGCCTGTAGTTAATGACACTTGGAGTAAGGTATTTGATTTTGCTAAAGGTAATAAGATGCCTACTACAAGGAATAGTAGGATATTTGAGGTTGCTAAGGAACTTTATCTAAACGGAAACAGAGGATATGGTATCAATGAAGCTGTAGAAGTAGCTACTAATCTTGTAGATAAAGTTGGAATTGAGACTGAATAAATTATGATGAAAGATGAAGGGAGGGAGGTGATGAGCCTCCCTTTTTTGTGGGGGCGGGGGATTTTTTTTGAGTAGGAGTTAAAAGATAAAAGGGACGGGGTGCGGAAATGGTGTATTTTTGCGGCGTAACGTTACACAAAGAGATAAGATAACAGATTTAGAAAAACCTTTTTAAAGAATTGAAAAGACATGGACGAAAAGATTTTGACCGTACCTGTGAACGGCAGCAGCCCTGCCGACACTATGGCTATGATGATGAACAATCCGTGGATGTATCTCGTCATGATGGCATGGCTTGGCAACGGTGGCTTCGGCGGCAATCGTGGTGCCGGTGTGAACGGTGTGCTCGACATGGAGACTCAGAACAAGCTGAACAGCCTGCAGGCTCAGATCAACGACAATAACAACAACCAGTGGGCTCGTGAGGCCATTCAGGGCAACACGTTTGCTATCAGCCAGCTGTCACAGAACCTCGGCGTTAACTACAACGCTCTTGCTGCTGCCATCGGCAATGTCAAGGATGCTATCTTCCAGTTGGGTGCTCAGAGTGGCATGGGCTTCGCAGGTGTGACCAATGCCATCAACCTTGGCAACCTGAATTTGATTCAGCAGCTCAAGGATTGTTGCTGTGGTCTTAAGACGCAGATTCTGGAGCAGGGCTATCAGGGGCAGTTGCAGATTTTGAAACAGACCGACGAACTGAAGGACTCGCAGCGCGTGGAGAACGGCCTGACACGTGCAGAGCTTGCAGCCTTCCGTCAGGCTTGGGAGAATTCTCGCTATCAGGACGTTGTGGCTGAGAAGACACGTTTGCAAACTGAGCTTGACCTGATGCGCACTCAGCAGGGCGACCAAGCTCGTTTCAATATGCTTGAAGGTCAGTTCAAACATCTGGAGTGGGAGATGCAGCAGTTTATTAACACCTACGGTGGTGCTAAGGCTGCTTCTCAGAGCAAAGACTAAATTATCCTCCGAGGGGGTTGTGTGGCTTTGCCTACAGCCCTTCTCGGAGTTTTTTATTGAATTGAGAATTGAGAATTGAAAATTCGGAGGATAAAGGAATGAGTGTATTATTTAAGGAAATGACAGCAGGTGCAACGGTTTATGCACTTGTAAAGGGTGAAGAACTGAAATACCTGGAGGGAAGTGTTGTCAGCATTGGCCAGCAGCGGAGTGAGCTGCCCCAGATGCCCGCAGGACAGATGCCGAACCCCATGCAGATGCCTACAATCAAGCATGTGGTCGATGTGACGTATCAGCTTGACGGTAAGAACTACACGGATGCCGTTGACGTGACCGCCTCGGTGTTCCCTACGGATAAGCCCGGCAGCGTTACCATGGTGTCAACGGACAAGGATGCTGTGGTGCGTGAGCTTCATGCGACGCTGAAGACGAGCGAGAACTATCTGACCGAGGCCGAGAAGAATGTGCCAAAGCAGAAGCAGCGTGTGGAGGATTGCAAGGCGCTGATAGCACAGCTGGACACGGTGTATATGGAACGTCAGCAGACAGAGCAGCGGTTCAGCAAGATTGAGGAGGCTCAGAAGGAGCAGGGTGACAAGCTGGATAAGATTCTGGAACTGCTGAGTAAGAAGTAAGAGACCCAAGGGTGACCCCTTGGGCACGGTGGCAAATAATAAAGGGTGACCCCTTGGGCACGGTGGTAAATAATAAAGGGTGACCCCTTGGGCACGGTGGTAAATAATAAAGGGTGACCCCTTGGGCACGGTGGTAAATAATAAACAACAAGAAAATGGCAACATTGAGGACTATAGAAGGTATGATGGAGAAATTTGACACGCTCTATAAGAAGATGTCAGTATCGGACAAGGTGGAAGACATGAAGCTTTTTGGCAGGGTAATGCGCAAGGCTATCCAAGAGCTTGCCAGCGTAAGGCCAGAGCGTGCAGATGAAATGCTTGAAGAGCTTTGCGCCATCAATTGGCGCAACTACCTGACACGCCGTGAGGCCGAAGAGATTGTGTCGAAGATGGAGCCTAATGCGATATGGTCTCGCGACCAGGTGACACGGACGCTGAAGTCTCAGGGTCTTCCTACGGAGGAAGAGCCTTACTACAATGAGTATGCTCTTTGGGCAGAGATCTCTAAGGTGTTCAGCGACAGCGGCAAGACGATCATGTCTCTGATGGGCTGGGACAAGAACACCGTGGAAGGCGAAAGGATGCTTGATGCTTGCTACAGGCTTGCTCTTGACAATTTGAAAGACCTCGACGGTGTGTATCATATCCGAGAGTACTTTGGGTTGTCATAAAATGACAACATACGGTACGATGTCAGATTGAGCAATGACAACAGGCGTTAGAAAGCAATGACAACAGGCGTTAGAATGTCAGATAAACAATATTGAACTATGGGAATCATCGAACAAGTAAAACATTTGCTGTTGGGCATCGTGCTTGCGATGCTGTCCTACCTTCGACCTATCGATGGTGAGCTGTGGAGCCTGTTCCTTGTCTTTGCCCTTAACTTCTTCTTTGGCTACCTGAGCGGCATGATTGCCAACAAGGAGGATTTCAACCTGAAGAAAGCGCTGAGGTGCGTAGGTGAGGCTACAGTGTTCTTTGTTCTGTGCATGGCTGTTTATGCCATAGGCCGCTTCAAGGGTCAGATTGACGGTGCTACGCAGTGCGTAAGCTTCATCGTCTATCTTGTGCTGTACTTCTACGGTCTGAACATCCTGAAGAATACGAAGAAGATGTTGAAGAAAGGTACTGCTCCATACAATGTGATTGGTTCGCTTTACTGGTGTCTTCGTTTCAAGTTTGTTGAGAAAATCCCTTGGCTGTCCGAATACCTGAACGCCAATGGTGCTAACGATAATCAATAAGAATCGACTGAATAAGATGCTCATCACCTATACACAGCTTCGGATGGCTATGCCTCACGCCACACCCATGCGATGTGAGGAGTTCCTGGATTCGCTGAACTCGTCGATGACGAGGTATGGGATCACTACTCCCATGCGTATCGCGCACTTTCTGGCACAGATTGCCTGGGAGAGCGGTAGCCTTCGCTACACAGAAGAGATTGCGTCTGGTGCTGCCTACGACACTGGCAAGCTTGCCCAGAGGCTTGGCAACACTCCTGAGAAGGACGGCGACGGTCAGCGTTTCAAGGGTCGCGGCCTGATCCAGCTCACTGGTAAGGCGAACTACACGTCCTACGGTAATGCCGTTGGCATGGACTTCACGAGTGATGACCGCTGGCTTCTGCTGAAGGAGCCTCATTGGGCTTGCGACAGCGCGGGTTGGTTCTGGCGTACGCACGGTCTGAACGAGCTTGCAGACCGCGATGAGTTCACAAAGATCACGCGTATCATCAACGGTAGCACTAAGACGGTGAAGAAGCGTCTGCCGTACCTCGGTGATGCCAAACGTGCCTTGAATCTATTGAAGAGATAGGGTATGAAGAAGGATTTGGCATATATGTCTCTTGCGCTGCTGCTTGGGTTCCTGAGCGGATGGTTTGTCTTTCGTCTAAACTGCGAGACCTCAAGGGAGGCGTTAGAGAGGGTGAGCGATACGGTGCGTGTGACGGTAGTAGATACGGTGAAGTGCGTGATGCCCGTGGCCGTGGATAGCGTTGTGGTGAGGTATGTGACGTTGGCGGTGGCCGAGGGGGATGGGAGTGATGGGAGTTTAGATGTTGATAGTGTGATGAGTTTAGATGTTGATAGTGTGATGAGTTTAGAGTTGGAGCTCCCGATTACGCAGAAGAGGTATGAGACGGTTGATTACCTGGCATACGTTAGCGGTTATGATGCGAGGCTTGATAGTATCTTCGTTTATCCTCGTACGGAAAAGGAAACGATAACGACAGAGGTCATGATGGATCGTACACGCACGTTGAAGGACAGGTTTTCCTTTGGTGTTGGCGTTGGTGCCGGTTATGGTATCATCCATAGGCGCGCTGACATCTACGTTGGCGCAAACGTCAGCTTTCGTCTATGGCCATGAGTTAATAATAAACTAAACAGACGTGGGTCTTGCATGACCTCACGATGAGTAGAGATATGGAAATAGAAGTATCTGTTGACAAGAGTGAAGTGCTTGACGAGGTGGGTCGCTTGACGGCTTACACAGGTCAGCGTAAGGAAGGTGACGCTGGCGTCTATGAGCGCATATCGAGCACTTCTGGCGACGCTGATATGCTGGAACAGTTCTGGCAGGCGAGTTGTTCTGCGATGTCTGATAATCTCAAGCCTTTCATCAAAGAACTCCGCTATGATTATGAAACGTATGAATATTCCTCTTCTAACATCAACGTTAACCCTGCACCTATCTCTGTAAGTCATACCGGGTACTACGTTAAGCTTGAATTGAGCGGATCCTATGACACAAGTCTGACGGGTAGCATGATGGAGAGTATGAAGAATTTCTTCATCTGCATGATGTCCAGCAAATGGTTTAAGATCACCAGCCATGATGATGCGCAGAGCTATGCTGATGATGCCGCAGGCTATATGACCGACATCATGCGGAAGATCTACTTCAAGAAGAAGCCATCGCGCAGGCCATCACTATAGCAAAATAATCAACATAAAAACAAAGAGATTATGGAAAGAAATGTCGTAAGCATTACGCTGTACACATCAGAGCTCATCTTTGATGTGCAGAACAAGACCTACCTGACGGGTCGCAGCCGTCAGGACGGGCAGAACTACGAGGCCGTTGCCAACATGCAGGCCAACGATGATGACGAGAACCTGAACCAGGTCATGCGCAGTATTCAGAACGCGTACGCGACCTTGCAGACGAAGTTGAGCGAGTATATCGTGAGCGGGCAAACTACCGGCGACAATGAGCAGATGGATGACAGTGTTAATTCGTTGCATTTTACTCTGTCCATGCCCACGAACTACAATCGCGCGACGATAGATACGATCTCAGGAGCTCTGCATCAATACATCGTGAACAGTGCCATCTCCGACTGGTTTGTCATCACGAACAAGGCTGATGCGAGCGACTATGCCGGCCTTGCTGCCTCCAACCTCGAGTTGGTGCGCGAGAGTCTGAACAAGAGGATACGTCCGAGCCGGACGGGTATTTCTGGAACAGGCCGCTACAATCTTCTCGAGAGAGTTGCCAGCCCCAATATCTCCGTTGATTATGGGAGTGTCTTTTTTGAACTTTCAACGATTACTCCTGGTGCGACTATCAAATTCAACCTTCGTAGGCCAAACGGCACTATAATTACTCCGACTCAGGTCTATAGCGGAGCAGTGGATTTTGGCGGAACCGTCATCGTTCGCGCGTGGGCAACTAAGACTGGAATGATGGACAGTCCAGCTGTTGAATATAGATTAAATGATAATTAATGTTCCTATGAATGGTATTTGTGGAGTTCGTCGGTGCATGGTGACATTGCGTTTTGTGCGTGATGAGCTTCTGTATGACATCAAGAACTACTGCTACGTTGAGGGCGACACGATGGAGCGTGGCGACGAGCACGCCAAGCATCAGGTGTTTGATGTCGGCGAGACGGGCAACATAGACCTTGTGACGCGTAAGCTGGATGTGTCCTTCTGGAAGTGCGTTGACTTGTGCTATCCTTACACGAAGCGGGCTCTGTGCCACGACATGTCGCGTGAGAATGAGCTGGAGGAGGATGACGAGTATGTGATGCGCATGAGCGTGCCGCCTGGCTTCTCTGAGACGACAGTTGAATACCTGACCAAGCTGATTCATGAGCTGATGGTGTATATGGTGATGGCTTACTGGATGAGCATCACGAAACCCGAGAGCACGGAGACGTGGCAGAAGAAGGCCGAAAGCGCGGAGCATGAGATCCTCACGACGCTGAACAACAGGATAGGGAGGGTGAGACGCACGCTGTCGCCTTTCTGACGGGGAAGGGAAGAATCCCCGCGGTGAACCGCGTGTCACGGTGGCGGGGAGCGGGGGAAAGAGCCTGCGAAGAGCGGGTGGAAGGGAAGAATCCCCGCGGTGAACCGCGTGGCACGGTGGCGGGGAACAGTAATATCACAACAAATGAAAGGCATCTATCCTCCCGGACGGATGCCTTTCTCACATCAACTAACTAACAAAATGAAAAAGCTAAAACCTCAATGAAAAACTTATGAGAAAATGATGCGCGACCGTTGATGGGGCGTGTCATGACTTCCTGCACCATGCGTAGTGACGGCGGTGGTTGAGATAGTCGAGGTCGCTCTGCCAAAAGTAGGCTTCGACCTCGAAAGGGTTGTTGCGGTATGCCTTGTCCCATGATCGGTAGCGTATGAGGCCGACGATGAAGAAAAGGAGGTAAAGGATGAGGAAACCTACAAGGAGTAGCTCTAACTGCTGTTCGGCGTGTATGCGCTCGTGGTTGTTGTCGATGTCTGTGTAGGTCTTTCCCTTGCGTATGAAGATGAATGGCCAGATGGTCATTGCCTTGTATCCCTTGAATGGGATGATGGTGTTGATGACTGTTATCATTGTTGTTTGGATTTGGTTTTTTGGTTTTTGGATTTGGATTGGTCGCTATAAAATAGCGACATACTGAACTGAAAAAGGGTGGCGTGTGAGGGTGGCGTGTGAGGGGTGAGGGTGAGGAGGGTGGTTAGCGTGGCTGGTCGAGCATACGGGGCTTGTATTGTATGGTGCATCCGTGTATGGACTCTCCTGCTGCGAGCTGTGTGATGAGGACGATTCGGAAGTACTTGTAGGGTGTTCCGCGGAAGCCTCTGAGGTAGTGGTCAGTGGATGAATAGACGAGGTGCCAGTTGAAGAGGTCTCGAGATCCGTATAGGATGGACTTGATGTTGCCCTTCCGGAAGTGTCCTCGCTGGATGATGGTGTCGATGGTTTTGAGGACATCGGGCGCGTCAAGTTTAATAGGACGTGTGATGAGTAAGCCTCCTACGTTGCCTCCTGTGGTTGTAAGTGAGTAGTTGACTATCCATTTTTGGGTTGTTGTCGTGCTGCCTGTGGTTGTTGTCTTTTCCACCACGGCGAGCGCGTCGGGGTATGAGTTGACTTTTCCCGTGATGTTAGATGCCATCTGTCCCCATTGCTTTGACTTGAGGGAGTAGGTGTAGGCGTATTTTCTCGCTGGGTTGAAGATGATGATGCGCTGGTGTGTGTAGTCGTATAGCATCCTGCAATTCCTGATGAACGCAAGTAGATTGGCGAAATAGAGGGATTCGGCTGGTACGGTGTCTATCACATTGCTTACCACCGTATCGAAGCCTTGAATGGTGTTGTTGGGTATGGCGGTAGGATCTGTTGGTATCCCCTCGAAAAGCGGAGAGAATGTGCGGCTGTCGCTGATGGTGTCAGAGATGCATATGGCGTTGGATCCGCTGAGCATCATGATGCCTCTGTCTGTTGCGAATAGCACGGCGGTGTCGATCTGCGTGATGCTTTCTCCGTCGCCGAGTACGACATCTTGTGTGATGACCTGCTTGGCCGAGACCTGTCCTTCGTTGGATATTCCGAGTGCCCAAACGCCGTCTGAAGTGAACGCGTAGAGAGGGAACTGTCCGAACTGTCCTTGCGATAGAGCCTTGGCTGCAGCTGCTATTCCGATGATGTTTCCTGAACCTATGGTGAGGATCTGCGTGTCGAGTGAGAAAGGGCTGTCGGCGGGATAGATTCTAACGACGTTGTTTCGGTTGACGTATGGGTGCGGTTCATTGACTAAAGCGTTCCAATCCTCTGATGATGACTGTAGGTATGCTGGCGGCGTTGTTGTCCATGAGCAAAGCCAGCATGCACCAGGGAGGAATCCATGTTCGACTAATGGAATTGTGATGTACGAATATGTGTATTGGTTTGGACCTATAGTCGTTCGCACGTATATTGTTGCTTCTACGGCGTTTGGGTTTGGGTAGTAGAACCACAGGAGCTGCTCGTTGTTGAAAAGCACATCCCTGCTGTATGCGTACTTTACTGCTTCGCCAAGCTGTAGCTTGACTTTAGCTATGATGCTTCTCGTGCTGTCGTTGCCGTCGGATTGTTTGATTCTCTGTGTGAGCGTGGCCGCGTCGAAGTCTTCGTAGAGCCTCGCCTTGTTCTCTGCCATGATGAGACGGCTGTTGTATGTGAGTAGTCTGCTTTCAGCTGGTGCCATGTATGCGCTGATGTTAGGCTCGTCGAGTAGTTCTCCCTCGTACATGTTTGGCTTAGCGCCGTCGATGGGAATGACAGTTTCCCATTGTGTGTAGTAGTTGATATTCTCGATGGGTATTTCAGCGTAGAGACGGAAAGTGTGTTTTGAGGACAATTCGTTGTATATCTCTTTTTCCTTTTTGTAGAAGCCGTCTTCAATCCTTGCGAAGATTCCGTCACTGTTTGTAATCTCTGATTCGTAGTGGCGCTTCATTGTACCTTCTGCTATGCTCCAGTTCACGATGTGAAAATACTGGTGCCCGTATGATGCGAACCATTTGCAATCATCTATCTGGTTGTATGTGTATATTGGCTCTGAGATGTATATGCATACGGATTCCACGATGTCTTTCCACTTCGAATGGTTGATATTCTGCGACACAAGCTTGGCTCGCAGCTGTCCGTAGTAGTATTTGAGGTATGCGTAGTATTGTGGTTCTTGATTTGATGTTCTAAAAATTTCAAACCAAGGCGCATAGCCTATGTTTGGCACCATGAGTATGGGTGCCGACACATCGACGATTGATTGCTTCTCGTCCTTTAGTCGTATGGCGTAGCGCACAAAGAAAGGCATGACGAAGTTTCCGTTATCCATGCGCTCGTTCATCTCGGTGTTGACGATGGACATGAGTTCTCCCCCATGTCCTCGAAGGTTGTTTTCGTTGAAGATGAAACCCTCAATTTCGGGATCGGGCTTATCTCTCATGTACAGATTGCAATATACGGTGTGGTTTCCAGATGGCAAGTCATCTCTAAACTCCACCTGAATGCTCAGCTGCATAGGTTCTACGTATTCGGCTGCGAGATGGACGGCATATGCGTTATCGTTCCAGTCTATTTGAGTGGCGTTTCCAAATAGCAGTCGCCATCTCTTGACGTTCCTCCTGAAGTTGGGATCGTCGAAATAGATGAGGAACCCACATTTGAGGACAAAAGAAAAATCGGTAGCGGTTTTAGTGGAACCTCCTGTGCCTGTAAACACTATGCCATCCTGATAATGTGGCGTTGTTGTGAAAAAATACAGAGTGTCATCTTTTTTTGGCGCAATATGATTAAACATCGTTTCCCTTGGTACGTACTCTATATCTTCGCTGTTAAGGTGGTGTTCTTTGCCGTTGACGTTTTTCACGATGTCAAATGCCATCCTGACTTTCGGGAACGGCCCGTAGTTCTCGTCGGACATGTTGACATAGGATGTAGATTCGGCCTTGAAGAGTAAGAAGAAGAGCCCTGTAGATGTGGAGATGACAAGGACGTTGCCAACGGATGTGATGCTTTTGAATGTTCCTGTGATGTCTGGTATGGTGGTAAGCGGGCTTGCGCCTCTGTAATATCCGTAGGTGACTATCGTGTTGTTATTGTTGTCTTGCTGTTCCTGTTTTACGATATAGTTGTTGTTGCTTGCTGCGTAGTGGACATAGAGCAGCGTCTCGTTGCTTCCGAGCTGCCGCACATCAGCAGGCTCGGCAATGGGTCTGAGTGATCCTTCCTCGGGTATGAGGTTCACGGCTGCGGCGAGGTCTCCGTCAGGACATTCGTAGTCTGATGGCGTTGCGGTGTAGCCGCTGTATTTGATTTCCTTGATCATGGCTGTGTGATGTTGTACTTGTAGATGATGGGTATGATGGTGGTGTCTCCCTTGGTGATGGGTAGCCCGAGTGTGAGGCGCGCGATGTTTGTTGTCCCGGCGATTTGGAGGATGTACTGACAGATACGGCGTGAGTATGTTCGGAAGTTGTTAGCGCTGCGCTTGCCTTGGTATGTGGGAAATACTGCACCGTCGTTTCTGCCGATCCTCTCATGTGCTCTGAGGTGTACGTAGAGGACTGGCTCGCCGTTGTCATCGGTTCGTACGTTGATGACATCGCCTCGCTGCAGGTGCAGAACCTTAGCGACGCGCGCTGTGATGTCTATGCGTCCGTTAGCGTGGAAGGTGACATCGTGGCGGCGTGTGTTGGCGTGTATGGATGTCATGGCTTGCGTGGTGGCATGATGATGTAGTAGATGGGATGTGAGGTGTGTGATCCTTCGGGAGAACCCGAAGGAACGGTAACTGGTGGTGGGAAGGCGATTGGTTTGGTGAGACGGACTGGTTTGACGGTGAGCTTGACCTTGGTGGCGGTGGCAGGTATGCCGTAGTCGAAGAAGATGCGGTTGACTGTTGGGCATAGTGTCTCGAATCCTATGGTTCGGTGCTTGGCGTTATACTGTATGTCGGCAAGCTGTGTTGACATCCCGAAGTTGGGGTTGATCATGAAGGCGTAGAGAGCTCCGGAGTGGCTGGCATCGTCGGTGCAGTGGTTGCACAGGTGGAAGACGAAGACCTTGGCCTCTTCCAGCGTCATGACATCCATGAGTTCGAATAGGACGCGCGAAAGGGTGACGGAGTTGTCTGTGGCATCGAGGATGACGTAGAGTACGCGGTGGCGATACCATCGCCACACGCGGAAGAGGAAAAGACGTAAGCGTTTCATGGGGCAAAAGTAATGGTTGGTGGTGGTAGTGGAGTTTTATGTTTTAACTTAGGAGGGAGATGGGAACCTCGCGGAGAACCGCGAGGCACGGTGGCACGATGGCGAGGGGCAGGGCGCTCGGGTGGAAGGGATGGGTGGAGGGTGTGCGAGTGGGTGTAGCATGTGTGATGAGGTATGGATGAGGGGTTAATAGCGTTTGTGGGAACGGAAGGTGATGGTCTCGACGTGGAGGAAGGTGTGCGTTGACTCTATCTCGCGGCGGTGGTTCTCGGCTTCCTCGCGTGTGCGGTGGATGAATGATGAGATCTCACACTTGTCTGTTCCTCTGGTGTTGACGATGTTGGCGTAGTACTTGTGGCCGAATATGTGCGAGATGATGGATTGCAGTACTGTTTCTTGTGCCATAGTTGTTATGCTTTTATAGTTTGTCGTGTTCGTAGATTTGCTTGCCGTAGATTTTAGCAGCCCTGTATTCAAGGTTGCAGCCTTTGGATGCTTGCCAGCCGTTGTCAAGGTAGATGGCATCCGACTCCAGTACGGAACGGACACAAGCTCCCATGGCCGCAGCCTCCGACATGACAGGTGCATCGAAGTTGGTATGCGCTATGCGGTCAAATTGGTTGAAACGGCTATCATCGTGGATGATTTCCTTGAGGAGTTCGACACGACGTTTTGCAGCACGAAGTTTCTCTGGGAAAGTTTTCTCCTGACGTGCGTTGATTGGTGTTGAGATGTAGAGTTTCATTGCTTAGTATCTGAAATTTGTGAAGTGAATAATTGCGAGAGGCTTGTCATACACCGTGTCCTTTTCGTGACCTTTGAACCACTCCTGCCAATCTTCGAGCGATACCCCGTCGTTCTTAGCGAGTTCGGCTTTGCTCCCATTTTCGCCGTACATGTACCAGCCTTCAATGACGGGTATCTGTTCGCCGTTGTGCCAACCGAAGTTGAGTTTCTGGATGCCGACACCATCATCCCACCGCAGCCGCTTAATGACTACGGTCTTACTACGATAGGGTTTGCCCGTCCATTGACGCAAACAAAGTTCAGCCTCACCAGCCATCACTTCATCAATGCGCTTTTTCCAAAGGTCGTAGTTTGCTCGGATGGTGTGCAACTTCTTCAGGTAGCAGGGCATGTTGTTGATAGCCGCCATTACCTTTGGTGCAAATTCTGTTTCCTGACCAGCCTTTGGGTGAGTGACCGGGAAGACACGGGATAGCATGATGTTGTATGTCTTGACTTTCTTCATATTCATTCTTATTATTTCTTTTTGAAGTTAATCCACCACTTTTTTAGATTGTCGAGCAGTGTGGTGATAAGTGCTGCTGTTGTGAAGCTACAAGATACTATTACAAGCATCGAGATTGCAAAGGCTGAACCGCCTGTGATTGTTATACTCGTATCTTATCCGAAGTTTAGTTGGGGTTCTGATGTAATCTTACACACTCTTTCAATCTCTGCATCCAGCTCACGTTCAAGATTTCTGCTGATGTCAAGAAGTGATTGCAGTTCTTCCTTTGATGCAGCATTGTAGCCTCTACGCTTACGTGCTGCAAAGTAGTCTTTCTGTGCCTTGCGGACTTTCACCGTCAAGTCAAAAAAATGTTTTGCATTCATGTGTTTTGATGTTAGTTAGTATTTCTGCTTGCCTCATAATTCGTTAAATTCGTGTCCCTTACTTTCCCTGCTCCACGATTTCGATGGCGCGGAATATCTCGTACATCACTTGGGGGACGATGGCGTTGCCGTAGGCTTTGATTGACTCGTTCCGCCATTTTGTGAAAGGAATGGCAAGGTTGTCCAACCGAATGGAAATCCCATCATGTCCTCGGTGTACTGGGGATTGAGTCGGCAACCATTGCCCTTCGGAACTGAAATCCCAACGGGGGTTGGGAGAATTCCACTCCCATCCATTGCCGAAAGTGATTGCCCCATTTGGCTGTTCGGGTTCCATGTGTTCGTGTACTTGTAACCCTCCATCGCAGTCGGTGTCGGCAATAGACTGAGGTCGATGAACCGCGTTTTGCCGTTCTTGTCGCACACCTTCAGCCCTTGCGTCTGAGGTGTCGGCAGGAGTCCGAATACCGCCGCTTGTCTCAGACAATACGAATCGCTCGGCACCATCCCCTTCGCTCCGTGTCGGTGTATTCTCTCGACCGCAATGTTTATCGCTTTCGCCGTGTTCCAATCTATCGTTGTTGGTGTCGGCAGTAGTCCGTGACTGTTTACCCTCGGCTTCAGGAACTCCCGAATGTTCTCCTCGGTAACGTCCTTGTAGCCTATGCCCGACGATGAACACCCTGTCTCGTCTGTGGGGGGCTCCGACGGCACAAGCCGGAACAAGCACCGGCTGGACGGCATATCCGTGACTT